>JAYWEQ010000107.1:0-16097 GCA_043779185.1 Pseudobdellovibrionaceae bacterium | reverse complement strand
AACCAGTTATCCACATTTTTTCGAAAAATGAAAAGATCTGAAATCTAGACTACTGCAAAAACTTATGACGCCGATCAGCTGACAAAATCGCTTTGTAATCACATCAAAGCTTGAATAGAAGATGAGCAGACAACGCCTGGTCACTTTAAAGGTTGATAAAATCAATTTCTATTGCAGATTTTAAAGGGATCAGTTTCAAATCGAACATTTGTTCCCTTAACTGAGTCCAACGGGCGGCCGTCATTGTGCCCAATTTAAAATTTGGGTCAGGCTGGATTAACTTGACCTGGGCCGCAGAACTTTTCTTAAAGGTCTCTGGGTCCATGCCCTTGTTTTTTTGCGCCATCAGCTGGTTTGTAGCCTCGGGATGGATTAAATAATCAGCCCAGCCTTGCCTGAGAGCTTTAATAAACCCTTGAGTTTGCTTTTCGTTCTTCGTTAGGAAATCTTTTTTCACAGCTACAACTGTAACATAAGGATTGTATCCTTCATCAGCCACTAAAAATGTTTTTACTTTTAATCCCCGCAGTTCAGCTGCAACCGGTTCCGAAGTCAAAAAACCTTGCTGTGAATAATTAGGATTGTTTAAAAAATTGGTGATGCCGCCTAAATAAGGAACTAATTGGGCTTTTGGTTGGCCCCATTTTTTTTCTAAAAAAGCCACGTAAGACAGACCTGATTGCAAAGCAATCACGCCGGGGCTTTCAAAAACTTGCTTGAGGGATGTAAAACCCCGCTCGTTGTGGGTCATAATAATTTGCGGATTGGTTTGAAAGCTTGCAAAAACCGCCAACACTTTATTTTTGGGATTTTTATCATTATAAATTAAAATTTCTTCTGCACTAACCACCGCAAAATCAACTTTATCGTTGGCCAGCATTTGAACGGTAGGAGTTCCAGAGCCACCTTCTAAGATTTGGATCTCTAAATTTTCTTTTTTAAAAAGCCCGGCTCTTTCGGCCTCGTAGAATCCACCGAACTGGGGTTCAGGTTTCCAGTTAAGAGCAACCTTCAACGAAGCCAAGCTTAAGATTGAAAAAAGAAAGCTTAATAAAAAGGCGCTGACGAATTGCTTTTTCATAAAATTCCTTTTAGCGAACACCAAGAGGTCGCCATTTTTGAAAAACCCGGTGAAGAGTTTGTATTAAAAAAATTAAAAGAAGTCCTAAAAGTGATAATAAAAGTAAAGCTGCAAAAACGATGTCAATCCGCTGCTGGGTTCGGGCTGAATCAATCAGGGCGCCAAGGCCTCCACCGGCGACAAATTCTCCAGCGACGGCGCCAATGACGGCCAATCCAGCAGCGACACGTAAGCCCGTGTAGATCGAAAGATAAGCACTAGGCAGTCGCAGTCTGATGAGGGTCTGCCAGCGTGAGGATTTTGAAATTCTAAAAAGCTCAGCATGGTATTGATCGATATTGTCCAGACCCACTAAGGCATTCGCAATGACGGGAAAGACACAAACGATGGCGGACGCAGCCACCACTGTTGGCGCTCCGAAGCCAAAATAAATCACTAAAAGGGGAGCGATCGCAATGATGGGAACCGTCTGAAAAAAAATCGCAAAGGGAAGGATGCTTTGTCTTAAAAAAGCATTCAAAGAACATCCCACTGCGATCATGAGACCTATAAACACGCTGATTAAAAAACCTGATATCACCGAGGAAGAGGTTTCAAGAAAGGCGCTTAGGAAATCCATTCGAAGAGTCCATAGCACAGATAAAACTTGAGACGGCGGAGGGAAAAGACTGACATTAAGGATCTGAAAATAAGCTAATGTTTCAAAAGTTAAAGTTAAAACCAGAAAAGTGATTAAAGGAGCGTGCCAAGATGTTGCTTTCAAAACATCTCCTGTCGAAAAGAAGAAGATAATTGAGTAACATAATTGTTGTATTTAGAATCTAGTTTTACCCGCTGATCACGACTGACACCAAGATCAATTTTCAAATCACAACTAATAGAACCTAAAATCTTATCTAAAAATAACACACGGTTTGAAAGGTATACAGACTCAGAAATAGAATGAGTCACAAAAAGAATTGTCATCTTTCTTTCGAGCCAAATTTTTCTAAGCTCATCTTGCAAACGAAAGCGAGTCATCTCATCCAGGGCTGCAAAAGGTTCGTCCATTAATAAAATCTCTGGCTTTGTCACAAGGGCGCGGGCAAGGGACGCACGCATTTTCATGCCGCCCGACAGTTGATGAGGAAAAAATGCTTTATATTTTGTCAGATTGACTAACTCTAAAACTTCGCTGACCTCGGCGGGCTTTTTATTTTGGAGCCGCCATGGAAGAGCAATATTTTCTTCTAAGGTCAGCCATGGCAATAAACAGGGGTCTTGAAACACAAAAGAAAGGCGTAAGTCTTTGGGCTTTAAAATTTCGCCTGCAGTTTTTTCTTCTAGGCCTGCAATCAAACGAAGGAGTGTCGATTTTCCACAACCTGAAGCCCCTAGAATTGAAACAAAATCCTGTTTTCCAAATTTTAATGACAGGTTTCTAAAAATGGACTCGCTGGCGAAAACTTTTTGCAAATTTTTTATTTCAATCAAGGTCTGAGTCATGGCAACCAGTCATAATTAAAACTGACACTGACTCTTTCCGAAGCGGCTTGATTAGTCGGTACTTCGTGGCGCATCCAACTTTCAAATAAAATAACTTCGCCCACTTTCGGTTGGAGGGTGACGAACCTTTGGTTTTCAATTCTTGCATTTTCTTTTCGCGCCGGACTGGCCATAAATAGTCCCATGCGAGGATCTTCGAACTTAATCCCACCGCTGCCTTTTGGGATTTTTAAATAATAAGTTCCACTGATGATAGATAAGGGATGAATATGCATTGAGTGCACCACTTGCTTTGGCATGATATTCAGCCAGCATGAATTCATTCGTAATTCTTTCCCGTGAATGTCCATCTCGGTGTGCTTGATAAATTGTCGCACCAGAGGATTGATCAGCTTCTCTAGATCACCGTAAGTCGAGGAAAATTTTTGAAGCTGCGACATCGACCCATAAGAGGTGTAACCACCAGGGTAATTTTTGTGACTCCACGCTTGACCAGCTTTATCAATTTGAGAAATCTTATAAGCCTCATCTAATAACTCGCGATTGAGCTTGGCTGAGGCTTTGGCTGAATTCTTTGAAACGAAGCTGGGGAATAAATTTTGTATCATTTGCGCCCCATATTGAATGTCTCGTTTTGAGAAGTCAAAACTGTTTTAGCAAGTGTCGATTTCTTAACCAATTTGACAAACTCTAAAGCAGCAAAAGCGCCCCCCGCAGGGGTTTTACTTGGCACTGCCTTTGCTTCTATCAAAGGTATCAAGGAGAACTTTATGAAACTCACAATGGTTATCTTAAGCTTAATCCCAGTCATGAGCTGGGCCAATGTTTCTAACTTTAATGACATCATTGCTGAGAACTCGCAAGTGCAGCGTGAGATTCAGCAGACTTTAAAGGTCAGTGATGATTCCACAGCCGCAGCCTTGGGTCCTAATAATGACCGACGAGTGGTTCTGGAAAGCATCTCTTATAATGCACCGACAAATTCAAAGATTTTTAAGTTTAAAAAGGAAATTAGCGAGCACCGCGTTTCTAACAAAAAAGAAATGAGTCGAGTCGCTAACGAATTCAAAACAATGGATCGCGACCTTTAAAACGAGAAGCATGACTTAGATGGGCCGTTGATTTTTAACTGATTCTTAAATCGGGGGATTTAATGGTAAAACTCACTCTTATTTCATTTATTTTATCATTGGCGTTGCAATCTTTGGCTTCTGAGGCCTCTGACAAAGTTGAATCTTGCGCTGCAAACATCATAGAAAAAATGGAATACCATCCCGGTCGCGCAGAGAAGCTTTGTTCCACAGCCAGGAAATTAGGAACAAACACGACAGAGTTTAGTAGCTGTTTGATTGCGATCAATTCAGAGACCAAGCTTGCGCCTGAACTGATTTCACCTTATTGCCTGAAGCGTCCAGACATGGCTTACAGAGAATGCGTTGTTTCGACTTTTAAAGCCAATTCAAAAGATAATGCCTTTAAGAGCTGCCTTTCAAAAAAAGCATCTAACCTCGCAAGATTTCGTCGTCATGACGTTGAAAGCTCCCGGCTTGCATCGCCTACAAAAGTGAAAATTTCTGTGGGCTACGTCAAAGACAATTATTCCCTAGAGAATTAATTTCTTGAGCTCTTGCTGGGAATAAACGTAATCCGCATACACCATGGTGTTTGTGATATTGCGGTGACCCAGCGCTACTTGCACAAGCCTTAAATCTTTTGTTTTTTGATAGAGCTGAATAGCAAAAGTGTGGCGAAGCGAGTGAAATTTCTTAGGTACGGGCCGATACAAACTCCAAATTTGGTATAAGCGATCATAAGTGATGGGAAAAAGACGGGTGGTCGTTAAATGCTCACTATAACGATGCAGCCGTCCAAAAAGCTCCTTGGGAACCGGTATTTCGCGGTCATTACTGCTTTTTAAGCCCCTAATAAAGATCGATTCATCGTAGGCATTTAGATCCGCCCGGTTTAAATTCAAGACTTCTTGGGCCCGAGCGCCGGTTCGAATCGCGACTTGAATCATCAAACAGTTTCTTGGATCCCTGAACTCATGATCCGAAAGTAGTTTTTGCAAGCGCTCGACTTCTGGTGGGAGCAAATATTTGTTTTTGTTTAGACTATAAATGCTGCGTCGTGCTGTCGTCATAGAGCTCCTGATTTTAGAATCTGTAAAATTTACAATAACATTAAACTAAGTAAAAACAAGTACTTAATACTAAAACTTATAACTATAAGCTTTAGTCTATTTCGAAAAAAGCCATAGCTAACCATAAGGTCCATTTTAACTTCATTAAATCAATGACTTAACTTACCTAGACCAGACTTTCAGTTTAGATCTTAGTGTAATTCACAACGTTATTTATTGTATTTCACAATATCTATGTTGTGATTATCAACATGATAGAAACTGATGCCTTAGATACTAACGGCCTACGAACAAAAAGCTCTTTAAGGATGCATTACGAGGCCCAGACGGTCGTGATCGAAAGGCAGCTGGAGGGTTTAGAAGGCGTTCGCGCAAAGCTTGGTTTAAGCCAGAGAAAAATGGCGCAGCTTTTATTGATCGACCCATCGGCTTGGACAAGGTGGAATCGACCGGGACATCGCGCTCCTGGCGTGGTCTGGAGAGCACTTCAGTGGTACATGATTTTACAGGAAAAAATCCCTGGCTTAACCCCTAATTATTTTTTAGCTTCGGCGCCCTCTGTTGTCAGAGCCGAAACCTTGAAAGATTTAAAAAAAGAGTCTGAGGCTCGGGAATTATTAGAAAAAAGGCTGACAAACCTAGACCTGCAATTAAGTCAGTTCGAAATCGAAAATAAAAATCTTTATCAGCGCCTTTTAGGTCTAGAGACAAAGCTAAAAATTTGGCGCATCGGAACTTTAATTCTGACTTTAACCCTGCTTTTTTCATCTTTTATATGGGTTTTCTTAAGGAATCGCTTGTAAGCGTTGCCTCGGCCTCAAAAAATTGTCAGAATTTTTAAGCGAGGTGCTTGTGAGTGGTGACGGTTGGAAATACATCCCGATCAATCAAGGAAAATTGAAAGCCAAAGTCAGCGCTGAAGACTTTGATTCTGTGTCAAAGCATTCTTGGCGTACGGTCACGACGGGCTCGGGCCGTATGAAAGTCGTGACAACAATTTCAACGCCCAAGGGCGCTCGGCAAATCACACTTGGAGCTTTTATTATGGAGCCGCCGCGGGGCAAACAAGTTTACGCGAGGCGGTTTGTCGAAGGCTTCGATTACCGACGAAATAATCTGATGGTTTGCACCATGAAAGAGCGGCAAAGAATTCTGCCAAAAAGTCGCAACCATGGGACCAGTATTTACAAAGGCGTTTCGTTTTTTAAAAAAAATAAAAAATGGCGGGCCGGGATTCGAGTCAATGGCCAGTCGATTCACTTGGGCTTTTTCGCTAATGAAGCATCTGCCGCCGAAGCCTATAATAAAGCAGCTAAAGAGCACTTTGGAGTGAACTCGTACCAAAATCAGATTAAAAAATCTAATCCTCGAAGAAAATCTGACGCCGGAGAATAGGGCGTATTTATGGTCAGAAGCTGCAAAGCGTAACTACTAGAACTTTAACTCGATTCAGCCAATGATTCTCAGACACCTCATCAAAAGCATAAGGAGTCATCTTTGGGAACCTTCGAATTTATTTCCAAACACGGCGATCATGAACAAGTGGTCTTTTGCAACGACCCAACAGTGGGCTTAAAGGCCATTATCGCCATTCATAACACAGCCCTTGGGCCCGCTTTGGGTGGAACAAGAATGTGGAATTATAAAAGTGAAGAAGATGCTTTAACTGATGTTCTTAGGTTGTCTAAAGGAATGACTTATAAAGCGGCAGCTTCAGGTCTTAATTTAGGTGGCGGCAAGGCTGTTATCATAGGTGATCCTAAAACCTTGAAGTCCGAGGGTCTGTTTCGGGCGTTTGGGCAATTCGTGAATTCTTTAAATGGAAAATATATTACAGCTGAAGATGTCGGCACTAACGTTAACGATATGGAACATATTTTTATGGAAACTCCCTGGGTGACGGGAATTCCAAAAGATTTTGGGGGATCTGGGGATCCTTCCCCCTATACCGCGCATGGTGTTTTGATGGGAATCAAGGCTTCAGCCAAGGAAAAACTAGGGACCGACAGCTTAAAGGGCCTTCGAATTGCTGTTCAAGGTTTAGGCAACGTCGGTTCAAACTTAGTGCAATATTTGGTCGAAGAAGGCGCTCTGGTCATCGTTGCAGACATTGATGCCGACCGAGTCAAACTGATCACCGAAAAGTTCAAGGTCAGCGCTGTAGCAGCAGATCAAATTCTTTTCACCGAGTGTGATATTTTATCTCCCTGTGCAATGGGAGCCGTGATTAGCGATGCGACCATTTTAAAGCTTCGGTGCAAAATTGTGGCGGGCGGTGCCAACAATCAGCTAGCAGAGGCCAGGCATGGGGATCAGCTGAAGGAGTTAGGAATCTTATATGCACCGGATTATGTTGTGAATGCCGGTGGATTAATGAATGTTTTTGTTGAGCTAGAGGGTTATTCTCCTGAAAGAGCGATTGAAAAAACAAAAAAAGTCTATGACAACGTCTTAAATGTTTTCCAAATTGCTAAGCGCGAAAATATTGGAAATCACACGGCGGCGGATCGTTTGGCGGAAGAGCGCATGAAGACCATTGGACACTTGAAGCAGCGCCATCAGGGCAAATCTTCAAGCCGAAACTATACAACGCTCCGAGAAGTCAACAACCGCTAAAGGGACTTAAGAAATTAGAATTTAAGACTTAAAAAAGGACAATTTGTGGACAAAAAGCTGACGAAAGAAGAAGTAAGAACCCCGGACCAGATGACTCAGGGCTTAGGCCGATTTGCTGATTGGGTGAGTAAAAATATTGTGTCCGTGGTGGCCAGTGTGGTGGTCCTTTTAGTTTTGGGCGGAGTGCTGAGTGTTGTGGATTATTTCAGCTCCCAAAAAGAAAGCGATCTGCAAGGTAAGATGTCGCGGGTCGAGCATCAATACACAGAAAAGAAAACGAAGTTTAAAGAGGCCGAACAATCAGACAGTGCAAAAGCTTTAGCGGCTGCAAAAGCGGCTGATAAAAAAGACAAAAAGGATGAAAAACTTGCACCGCCGTTGAAAGCCACTGGCGATTTAGAAAAAGATTACGGACCTGAAGTGGCTGGGTTTGAAGACTTGGTCGCTAAAAATGCCTCATCGAAAGCGGGACAGATGTCGGCCATTTACTTAGCGGAAATTTATTCTGAATACAAGCAACCGGAAAAAGCTTTGGAGGCATTAAATAAAGTGGTGCCAAAAAATGAGCCTTCGGATGTTTTATCAGCTTTAACCGTGAATTTAAAAGCCGGCTTACTGGCTGACAAAGGCGATTGCGCTCAAGCCGTCGATATTTGGCAGAAGATTCTCAGCCAAAAGAAAATTGATTATATGCACGATGAGGCAAAATTAAGATCAGCAGTTTGTTTCGAAAAAATGAACGACACCGCTAAAGCCGAAAAATATTATATGGAGTTAAGTAAAAACACTTCTTCTAAAGATGAACCCGATGACAAAGCAGCCACAGAGGATGCAAAAAAGTATTTGCGCCTTTTAAAAGTTCGCGCCAACGGGGGAACTTGATTCATGAATAAGGCGATCAGCCTTCTTTTACTCCTCAGTCTTTCATCTTGTGCGACATCTTGGTCGCATTTCACAGATCAGTTGAGCGAGCGCTCTTCAGACCAAAGAACTTTTCAAATTCGAAATGTATGGGCTCGTAATACGTTGGAGCAGCCGAACGAAAAGTATCGCAAGATCAATCGCATGACTCCGATTGTTGCGGGATCCTTGCTGATTCAAGGCAACGGCCTTGATGGAATCGTCGCCTATGACCGCGGCACAGGCGAAATGAAATGGCGAGTGAATGTTCCAAATGGAGTCGAAGGTGGCGCTGCGTTTATCAATGATCGACTTTTCTTTGGTGGCAGTGATGGGAATTTTTATTCTGTTTCCTTGCGAGATGGAAAAGTTCTTTGGACTTATGCTGCCAAAGCCGAAAATTTATCTGAACCTGTCATCGATTCCATCAACGGAGTTGTTTTCTTCCTGAGCGGCAATAATGTTGTTTATGCTCTGGACGCGGAATCAGGCCGTCAGGTTTGGACTTATTCCAGGCAAGACGCCAATAACTTCTCAGTTCGTGGCGGGACAAAACCGGCTTTGAAAAATGACCTATTATATGTCGGCTTTAGTGAAGGCTCTTTGATTGCTTTTAATACAAAGTCAGGTTCGCCGGTATGGGAGCTTCAGCTGAATAAAAATAAACGCTTCCGAGATATCGATGCGACGCCAGTTTTAGATGGTGATCAGCTTTATGTCTCGGGCTACGACGATAAGCTTTATTGCATCCAAGCCGCCCGCGGCGAAATTATTTGGAAAATTGATGGCGGCGGATATTACGGAATTTCTTTGGTGGGCGATAAAATTTATTATCCCACCTCGACAGGTGATGTGATGGCTTTAAAAAAATCTGATGGTTCCAAGATTTGGAGCTATAAGTTATCGGATGGAATTCCAACAGGCCTTCGCACTTATAAAGGCTTAGTGGTTTTTGGTGAATCCCAGGGAAAACTAGTTTTCCTGGATCAAGGAACTGGTAAAAAAATAGGGGAGTTTGAACCCGGACGCGGTATCCTTTCCACCCCTGCTGTGGATGAAAAAAATGAGCGGCTGTACTTTATTTCTGGTGAAGCCAATATTTACGCTTTGGAAGCCCATTGGGATTACCCTTCGGCGTTTCCTTACTTGAGGTAGTGAATGAAAAAAATATTCTTTTCTTTGGTGGTCCTAGGTTTGGTTGGCTGTTCTAACAAAAGTTGTCGTGAAATTCGCCAGGAAGCTTCAGCGGGAGCGCCTCCTGTGGCCGTGAGTAAGGAGAAAGACCCCATGAGCAAAACCGCCATCGCCGATCGAGTGAAAGTGCATAAGGCCGATGGCAGTCTTCAGTGCAGCCAGGGCAAAGCCATCAGTCTTTTAGAAATGCAAAAACAATTGGGCGATATTCAAGTTCATAAATCCTACAATCAAAACGACGGCATGATGCGAATTCAAGTTTGCGGTGCCGCCACCGGCAATTCTAATATTTATGAAATCGATCGCAAAGATTTAGCGGCCGCAATAAAAGCTGGTTTTAAAGAATGGACCGTCAACTAATTGTGATGGACCTTCGAAAGACTCTTCATCTTGCACGAGATCTTATGCAGAAAAATGCAATCAGCCATGCCTTGATCGGTGGTTTTGCTTTAGCAGTGTATGGAAATCATCGCACCACCTCTGATATTGATTTGCTAGCCGATGGTGATAAAAAAGAGCTTATAAAATCTGTTTTTATTTCCAATAGTTTTTTATTGAAACATGAGTCCGATGAAGTTCTTCAATTTTCTGGACCAGGGTTTCTTGATATCCTTTTAGCCCATCGACCATTAACAAAGGCCATGCTTGAAGACGCTCAAAAAAATCCGGAACTTGGTATCAAAGTTTTAAGAGCAGAAGATCTGATCGGTTTAAAAATTCAAGCTTACAAGAATGATTCAAACCGCGAACTGCAAGATAAAGCCGACATACAAAAACTTTTAAAGGTTGAAGGTTTGGATCTGCAAAGAATTAAAAAATATGCTGACCTCTTCGGTGAATGGTCAGTCATTGAAAAACTTAAAGGCTCCTAATATGACAATGGAAGAATACTTTCAGTTTCTTGAAGAATATTGGAAAATATTTCCTCCGCCCACAAGTCAGCCCCCCAAAAAGGAATACAAACTTCTTTTAATTTAAAGTGGTCTTATTTTTTACGGACGGGGCAGAATCCTGGTCGGGGGCCAATCTCTGGAAATTTTCTACAAACGCCTGGACGTTTTTCATAAACTGTACAAAGACGTGTGTTTGCGTCCAAATAGTAACAATCTCCATTGGGTCTAGAAGCCAGCATAAAAAGATCTGTGCCTTCGCGGTAACTTGAAATGATTTTTTCTTTGATCAGGCGCTTAGAAAGCTTTTTTTTCGAGCTAGAAATTTCATCTTGTGAGGCCACGCCTAAGCGAATTAAATCAGAAGCGTCAACTTCAACAGGCATTGTGCAGCAACTGCCATAGCAGCCAGTGCACATGCCATCGCGATATTTAAGCCAGGTTGAGGGACGATCTTTATCGGTTTTCATAAGCCCTATAAGGAAAGATATATTCTTGATGTTACATAATATAACTTATCAGAAGAATTTGTTCAACGAAGGCCTTAGCCGGCTTGCTTACCTTCCGCGTAGTTAACACGGATATATTTACGAATGGCTTGTGTTTGGGATGGTGTAATTCCAACATACATCATAAAAACTACATGTTCCGAGTCTGAAATCTTTTTTGATTCTTTGACCACGGCTGCAATGTTTTCCTCTAAAAAGCTTGAGTAAACTGTGACGATAGAACCTGGCTCTAAGGGTTTGTTGCAAGTGACGCGAACGCCGTATTCTGAAATGGATTTCGTCTTAAAGAAAAAACCCACATCAATATCTTGGGCTGTTTCTAAATCAAATAATAAAGAACTATCACTTAACGGAATTTTTTTATTGTACAGATTCATTTTTTGTAAAAACAAACTTTGGTCCAGCGGTTTTAAGAAAACATCTGTGAAACCAGCTCGCATGATATTTCTAGTTTTACTTAGGTCAGTTTTAGAGCAAATACAAATTACAGGGACTTCAACGTTGTATTGGGTTTTTTTCAAAACTTCTCGAAGTTCCTTAAGCCAAGGCTCGGCCGGTGAATCCATGAATTCTTCTTCGACTAAAATGGAATGCAGTTGGTATTTTTCGGCGTATTCTTTAAGCTTTTCTTTCGAAATCCCAGGAAAAATTCGATAAGTGGTGTCTTTATTGGTCGCCTGCAGAGAATTTAAAGCCGACTGAACACTTTTTGCAAAAGTCAGATCAGTTCCAACAGAAAGTACATTGATGTACTTCCCCGCTTGAGGAACTTCTTTTAGTTGAACTTTAGGTGTGTTACTTGGAGCTGAGATAACACTGTCCTTTCAAAAACGACCCGTATACCCTTTCTCGGCAATCTTTAAAATAAACTTTAATGAGATATCTCAAATTAAAACATTCTTAAACCTGAGAAATTATTCCTTCAGCTTCGGAGTGATTTTCAAATCTACAAAAGCTTCATTTCGTTTCACTTTGATCACGGTCTCTTCACCTGGCTTTACGACCTGAAGGGCATAAACATAATCATATATATTTTCAATTTTTGAGCCGCTCAGCTCGACAATGACGTCTTTTTCTTTGATTCCTGCCTTTTCGGCGGGGCTCTCTTTGGAAACGCCTGAAACTCGTACTCCTTTGACACCTTCTTGGCTGTAATCCGGAATGGTGCCTAAATAAATTCGGAAGGATCGGCCTTCCATATGATTTCCGCCTTGGCCACTGACTTTGGCAAATTTAACGACGTCTGATGGACCTTTAGCCAGCTCGCGGACGTATTCAGAAACGACCTGCACAACTTTTTCTTCGCCAGCAACGTTGACTAAATTAGCTGTGTCCCGGGGCGAGTGATATTCTGGATGACTGCCGGTAAAAAAATTAATGCTTGGAACATCTGCTAAATAAATCGCCATTGAATCTGTTGGTAAATAAGGATCAATTTGCACTGACAGGGGCAGACCCGTTTTGGTGGCGATTTGTTCAGTCATGGGCGTCCATTGTTCGGCAGAACCCACGCCTTGAACATACAAGCGATCCTTTAAGCGTCCGATCATGTCCATATTTAAAGCCGCTGAAAAGTAAGACTTAAACGGTTTCTTTGAAATTTCAGGCCAGTGCTTTGTAAAATAAGTCGATCCCAAAATACCAATTTCTTCAGCCGACCAAACGGCAAAATAAAGGTCTTTTTTGATGGCCTTAGGGTCTTGCAACTTTAAATGAGCATAATAATGGGCCAGTTCCAAGACGCCCGCCACACCGCTGGCATTATCATCCGCGCCATAATGAATTTTTCCTTTTTCATCGGCGTGAGACAAAGAACTTCCCGCATCTCCCCGTCCCAAATGATCGCCGTGGGCACCGATCAAAATCGCCTTGGCTCCGCCGGCTGGGATTTTTGCTAAAATATTCGTGGCTTCACTTTTTTCTAAGTTAAGATCCACCTGGGCTTTGGCGTAAATGGATGGAATTGGAAAGCCTTCAATTTTTTCGCCTTTGTTTAATTGTTTTTGAATCTCTAGTAAATTTTTTCCGGACGATTCAACCAGCTTTTCTGCCCACTTATTTTTGATTCTTAAAGCAGCCACTGAGCTTTCGGCAAGACTTCCATCAAATTTTAACGGGGCCCAGTCATCTTTCATCGCACTGGCTGGTCCGTAGGCCATCAGCACACCCAAAGCTCCTTGATTGCGCGCCACGGAAATTTTATGCTGATTGCGCGAGTACAAATTCAAATGCCTTTTCATCGCAGGCGCAACGTCCTCAGGAATATCGCGCAGAACTAAAACCCATTTCCCTTTAACATCAAGACCTTGGTAGGAATCATAAGCAGGTTGATCTTCACTAGCCGGAGCTTTTATTCCGTAGCCTGCAAAAACAATCGGCGCTTCTTTGTATTCGCCATTCTGAGACGTCGACAAAGGTTCAAAATCTTCCGTAATCTTTAATGTCGCTGTTAGATTTCCGACCAGATTCAAAGAATTTTTAGAACCTAAAGTAACACCTGAAGTGAAAGTGAAGGGCTGCAAAAATTCGCCTTTGGGCCCGCCCCCTTGCAATCCCCAAGATTTAAATAATTGAACGATCTCTTGGGAGTAAATTTTTTCTTCCGGACTGCCGGCTTTTCGCCCAGCCATCTCGTCTGACGCTAGAAAATTCACGATGTCTGAAATATCTTCTTTTTTAATCTCGGGGCTGAACTGATAAGGATTTAATTTTCGGGCTGGAAGTTTTAAAAGTTGGCGGGCTAAAGCATCATCCCAATTGGCGATATATATCTGACTCTCGCCCTTGTCATTTCTGTGGGTCCAGGCCACTTGATGTCCATCCGGAGAAAAAGCGGCTAAGCCATCGAAACCTTCATCGAAAGTGACTCGCACCGGAGTTTGTTTTCCTTCCATATCAACAATAAAAAGTTCAAAATTTGAAAACCCCAAAGCACTGGACGCAAAAATAATATAGTCCTGGCTAGGGTGAAAATACGGAGCCCAGCTCATGGAGTTCAAGTGCGTGATCTGCTTTTGATCAGACCCATCAATGTTCATCGTATAAACTTCTGCCGTGGCGCCATTCGCAGCAAACCTGCGCCAGACAATTTTTTTCCCGTCCGGAGAAAAGAAAGGGCCTCCGTCATAACCTTTGGCGGTGGTCAGGCGCTTCACACCCGTTCCATCCGAATTCATGATATAGATGTCCATCATGTAAGAAGGATCTCGTTGAAATAGTTTTTCATCTTCAGGAGATAATTTTTCAGTATAGCCAGCTCGGTTGGAAGCAAAGGCAATCAGTTGACCATTCGGAGAATAAGACCCTTCAGCATCATAGCCTCTTTCATGCGTTAATCGCTTTAAGTTTTTGCCATTTAAATCAGATTCGAAAATATCAAAATTTTCATCATAGCTCCACGCGTAGCGGGATTTCACGGGCTGCTTTCGCTGAGCGTACTCTTCTTCAGTTTTTTGTTGAAGAGCGGGGTCTAAGTGCGTGGAAGACCACATCACTTTTTTTAGATCCGGATGAATCCAACCACAGGTTGTTTTTCCATGCCCCGGCGAAACTCTGGTTGTTTGTCCGGTCTTAAGTTCCATCACATACATTTGATAAAAAGGATTTCCCGCTTCGCGCTCGCTTTGAAAAACCATGTATTTTCCATCGCGGCTAAAGTAGCCTTCGCCCGTTCTTGTTCCCGTGAAGGTCAGCTGGCGCATCTGTGAAATGGCCTTATTGGGTTGGTCAATAAACACCGGAGCTCCCACTTTAGCAGGACCTACTGCTTTTGAACTGGAACTCTGACAGGCAAAAACTAATAAACTGAAGCTTGTCAGAAGGGCTAGCCTTAATTTCATGAAATCTCCTTATTCGGTGTTTGAAGGAAACTAGGCTACAAGCTAAAATCGGTCAAGAATCAGCAAAGGAAAATCATATGCAATCCCTCAAGTATTGGCCGCTGGCGCTTTTAACATCTTGCGCAAGCTTTAATTTCAACTCAGGCGCGACTGTGACTTATTCGCCAGAGCTTTTTATGCCCATTTCTTTTGTCGAAAATAAATCCCATTTGGCCTTAAATATTCACTTTCCTCCCCTTCAAAAAATCAAAGAACAGCTGGAGGCCACTTTACCTGTGCCTTTAAAAAATCGTGGCGAAGCTCATATCACCGTGATCACTCCACCCGAATACGAAAAGCTAAAAACTTTTTTAAGTATGGCGCAAATCAATGCTCTTGCCGTTCAACACAATATTCAGCAGTTGGCCTTTACGCCGGTTTGTATAGGTCGGGGACGCCTGCAGATTGATGGGCGCGAAGAAAGCACTTATTTTATAGTTCTAGATTCAAAGGATCTTTTAAAATTCAGGTCAGAGATCAAGAGCGCCTTTATCGCAGCTGGCGGGGCCTCAAAAGATTTTGATGAAAATTTATTTTTCCCGCATATCACGGTCGGATTTACTAAGCGTGATCTGCATTTTGAGGACGGAATTATAAAAGATAAATCCAGCTGCTGGAGAAATTTAGCTCAAGGGGTATAATCTAGAACAAGACTTGCAACATCGTTTTCAACGCCCTGATAAAGTCGAATGCCGTGCACGCTGGTTTTTTCTTTAAGGCGAATCCAAAATGAGTTTTTTGTGATAAAATGCACACTGTGCTTTTTTTGCTGAGGCGTGCCTTCATTGGGAATATATTGAAAAGCCCATGATCATCAGTATTTTCAAGTTTCTACCTTTCACCTTCGCATCCCTTCTGTTACAACTTAACTATGGCAAAAATTTCTTGCGCTCATTTCCCAAGTTGCACTGGTTGTCAGTTTATCGGGGAAGAAGACTCATTTCAAAAAGAAACTAAACTTGCACAGCTTTCGGCACTGATCCAGACCTTTGATGCACAACCAAATAAGCTTGGATGGCTGAGTGCTGGATTTTCTGGGCTGAGGGATCGCTTGGACTTTGTTTGGGAGAACGGCACTTTCGGTCTTTATTCTAATTCTGAAAAAAAAGTGATCGGGATCGATTTCTGTCAGCAGCTTTCTCCGCGCTTAAATGACTGGTTTCAAGAATTTAAAAAAATCCAATGGCCAATAAAAAAAGGTTCAATTCGGCTCAGGGTGGGCCCCCAAGGACTGAAAGGGGCTTGGCTGGACTTTGCCAATCTAGATATTAAAATGTTGCTACTTGAGAAAACTGCTTTAACCACTTTACTTAAAACCGGTGCAGTCGTTGAAATCGGACAAAAAAGAAAAATTTTAAAAGTGGAACAGGATCTATTAAAATTAAAAGATCCTGAGTCCCA
>JAYWEQ010000106.1:0-56065 GCA_043779185.1 Pseudobdellovibrionaceae bacterium | reverse complement strand
CACTCACGCGGCGTCGCTGCGTCAGGCTTTCGCCCATTGCGCAATATTCCCTACTGCTGCCTCCCGTAGGAGTCTGGACCGTGTCTCAGTTCCAGTGTGGCTGATCATCCTCTCAGACCAGCTACAGATCAAAGCCTTGGTGAGCCGTTACCTCACCAACTAGCTAATCTGACGCGGGCTCATCTTAGAGCGAATTGCTCCTTTGACCTCGAGATCCTTAGATCCTGTGGTCTTATGCGGTATTAGCTAATCTTTCGACTAGTTATTCCCCACTCTAAGGCAGATTACCCACGTGTTACTCACCCGTGCGCCACTAGTACTCACCCGAAAGTTTTCCCCGTTCGACTTGCATGTATTAGGCACGCCGCCAGCGTTTGCTCTGAGCCAGAATCAAACTCTCCAGTTATATTCTGTAACTCATTAACAAAAAGCATAGCTTTTTATTAGTTTGTTTCAATTTTGATTTCGCGGAATCAAGTTCCGCAATTAAAACCCAAAAACTTTTTCATCTAGCTATTCAGTTTTCAAAGAACGAATCTGTCGTTTTCATCTTAAAAATCTTTTTTTCATTTCGAAGAGAGGATTACTTCTAAAGGAACCGAACTTTTCCGTCAATACCTTTTTTTTTATTTTTTAATTATTTTTTTTAATAATTAAAAAATACTTTTCCTCGTCTTTTTCACCCTTTTTTGCCCTGAAATTGTGCAGTTTTGCACTTTTTTTCATGACGCAAATGGTGGAGGCAACAGGGATCGAACCTGCGACCTTCTGAATGCAAATCAGATGCTCTCCCAGCTGAGCTATGCCCCCGAAATTGGTGGTTGTTTTCACTTATTTAGACAAAGCGGTCAATTGTTATTTTGAAGGAAATGCAAAGACTTTGTAAGTCCATGATTAGTGGTCGTATTTCTGAGATTCAATTTTTTGATAGAGTCCTGTGCTTACGCGGAAGCGCGAAAATTAGAAGCTAATAAGCGACTGATCCAGGCTTTTTCGAAGGCCAGATCGCATCCTGCTTTTTCGGCGCCGCTAAGAATCGCGTAATAAACTTTTTTCAAGACTTCGACTTCGTTGTCAATAGCTTCGGAACCTAAAGCCTCTTCAATCGCTTCGAACACACTCATAAGATCAGGCGTCGTCACAACTTTTGGAATACGAGTCATATCTAGCCCGACAGTCTCAATCGGTTTAAAACCAATCAATGTATCTGTAAATAATACTTTGTTTGAGGAGCGAAAATTGACTTGTAGAAATGGCTTTGCATCGGCGTCGGTGCGAGAGATCACCTCGGCCACCTCGGCAGACGAGAAATTAAAAACTTTCCCGTCAACTTTTTGAAAGACTTGGATTCGACCGTTGTCGGTGACTTGGGCCTGGAGGCCCTGCGAATGATCGATGTAATTTAGAATTGTATCTAAATCAGATAGTGCAGCGGTCGATGGCTTTGAGTGCCCCAATCATTCCTCCTGAGGAATTACGTCTGACCTATCTATCGTCGAACAGGGGGTGGGACTTAATGATTTGTCATGAGAACTCTACTTAATTCTTTGATATTTTAATTAATTAAGACCCCTTTTTAAAATGTGTCTCAACAGAAAACACAATTTGACCCTTCAGGCCTTGCTCGGTTGTCCCAAGTTGAGATAAATTGTCAAAATGATTATCACTAGGTGGCAGGCGCCCTTAACGCCCTCTAAAGAATTAGCTTTTATGATTTTGGAATCAGAGGGACTTGAGCCTTTTGAAGAAGTCTATAGCCCTTCTGTGAAGGTGCAAGAACATCGCCACCCCTTCTGTGAAGTTCGCATGATTGTGAATGGCGAGATGATGTTTAATATCCAGGGCAATCAGTTTTTACTGCGGGCCGGAGATCGAGTGGAAATTCCTGCCAATACAAAGCATTCGCACATTGCTCAGGGCTCTGAAGGCTGTGTCTGCGTGTGCGGACAACGACCCATCTAAATGAATTTTAAAGCTCAGGCTTTGGATCCGGTTTTATTTTGAGCCACTCAAGATAATCGGTGATATTTTTTTCGAAACCGCGCTGACTGGGCTCATAGAAAACAACATGGGCGATTTCTGATGGCAAATAGACTTGCTGAGACCAGGCCTTTGGAAAATCGTGGGGATAAGTGTAGCCCTGTCCATAGCCAAGGTCTTGTGAAAGTTTTGTTTTTGACGATCTTAGATGTAAGGGTACGGGCAAAGACTGACTTCTTTCAATCTCTGCTTTCGCTTTATGAAGAGCTAGATAGGCACGATTTGACTTCGGGCAACTGGCTAAATAGGTGGTCACTTGCGCCAGCGTAATGGCCGCTTCTGGAAGACCTATGGCTTCGACGGCTTGCAATCCTGACACGGCTAAAGTTAAAGCTCGGGGGTCGGCGTTTCCGATATCTTCGGAAGCTAGAATAATCAAACGGCGAGCGATAAAGACAGGGTCTTCGCCCCCTTCAAGCATGCGGGCCATGTAGTAAACGGCCGCATTGGCGTCGCTGCCTCGAACGCTTTTGATAAAGGCGGAAATCAGGTCATAATGAAGTTCTGAATTTTTATCGTAGGGCATCGCCAGAGAAAGAGCTTGTTGAAATTCGTCCTCACTGAGCTGTCGGTTCACGTTTTTGTAGTAATTTGCGAGGACTTCAAAAGTATTGATGAGGCGACGCGCGTCTCCATCGGAGTTTTCGAGCAAAAACACTTTGAAAGTGGGCGATAAGACTTGTTCGACTTTGACGTTTAGTGCCTGGGCGGCTCGCTCGAGTAAAGATTCTAAGTCTTCGACGGCCAATCGATTAAAAATAAGCACTCGGCATCTGCTTAAAAGGGCCTTATTAAGCTCGTAGCTTGGATTTTCGGTGGTGGCGCCAATGAGAATAATGTCGCCTTGTTCAATAAATGGCAAAAGAACATCCTGTTGACCCTTATTGAATCGGTGGATTTCATCGACAAAGAGGACTGTTTTTCTTTGATATAATTTTCGTTGTTGCCGGCCGTCTTCGCCGATCTGCCTTAGATCTTTGACACCGCTGTCGATAGCATTGATCGCCTTGAATTCAGCATCAATTTCTTTAGAGAGGGCCAAGGCAAAGCTTGTTTTTCCTGTGCCTGGCGGGCCCCATAAAATGAGATTTGGCAGCTGGCCATGAGCAATCAATGATTTCAGTACAGAGTTTTGCCCAAAGAGCTTTTCCTGTCCGACAAGATCAGTGAGGCTTTTCGGCCGCAATCGCTCAGCGAGGGGTTTTAAACTCTGGGTTTGGTTTTGAATAGCATGATCAAATAAGTCCATGCTCGCGAAACTAATGGACCTACTGTAGATTTTCAATGGAAAAAGGTGTCGATACATTCACGGGGATTTGGCTTCCATCCGGCTCCGTCATATAACCCAGGACTTGGATTCGTCCCGTAGTTTTAAATCCTACCTCTTTTGTGGTTAGGCCTCCACAGCGAAGATCGCAACTCATGCTGGTCGATGTTTTGTTGCTGTAACTTCCTGTGGCTGGAATTGACGCTGTCCATTTAGCACCGCTGGTCACTTTGAGGGCCGATAACTCATCTCCCCCGACATCACATTTGAATTCACCATTTAAGTTTTCATCTTGAAACTTTAAGCGAATGACTGCAATTGTTAGAGAGTCGTAGGCGTGGTTCCAGGTGAAACTTAAACCACGAACCGTAAAGTATTTAGAAGAGATACTTTGGCCAGGGGCTGTTTGAGCTGAAGCCGCAACGAAATAGTCATTGCAGCTGGAAGTGGCTGCCGGAATTAAGTAGGCGGTTGGACTGGCTGTCTTGATTTCAAGATAGGTATCACCGCCATTTGAGCAACTGAGAAGGCCAAAAAGAGCCCCCGTCACAATGGCGATCACCAGGATTGAAAGAGTGGTTTTTCTCAACATGAGTCTCTTATCGGAAGAGACTCATGTTTCTTGAGGGCCTGTTTTTACTGATTTGAGGTGGAGAAAGTTTTTGCGTCCTGACCAATTTGGGCCCCGGCTAAAATCCGGGGTGTTAAGAAAATTAAGAGTTCGGTCTTTTCCCGGGTCTGGGTACTGTATCGAAATAAGCCACCAATAATAGGAAGGCTGCCTAGACCTGGAACTCGATTTTCACTTTCGTTGGCATCACTTGAATAGATTCCACCAATCACGGCTGTCTGACCATTTTTAATCAGAATTTTGGTGTCGGCAGTCCTTGAGTTAACTCCAAAAGCACCGGAAGTGACATCGAGGGCTGCTTTCAACTCCCTTTGAACTTGAACTTTCATCATCACCGAGCCGTCAGATGTCACTTGCGGAGTAACATTCAACTCCATTTTAAGGGCCTTAAATTTGGTGCTGACTGTCGAGCCTGCGCCGGGAACAAGTGTTGTCTCTTGGTAAGGAATTTCAGTCGTTTGATTAATTTTTGCAGGCTCATTCGTCAGGGTCACAATCTGCGGCGATGAAATAATTTTAACTTTGCTTTCATTTTCATTCAGTCGCAAGTTCGCATCAAGATCGCCTAAGAAATCGAGCACTCCTAAATGGATTCCAAAACCCAAGGCTCCACTTTGATCGACGGTTCCGCCTGGGGCAATGCGCAGTGAGGGCCTTAAGTCCACAGGTCCACTTTTTCCAGTTCCAAGATTGATGGTTCCCCCACTGACTCCCCAGGAAACGCCGATTTGACGTCCAAAAGATTCCGATGCTTCGACAATTTTACCTTCGATCATGACTTGTGGAGGTTGAACATCAAGAGCTGCAATTAATTTTGTGATGCGCTCAAGACCTTCGTTAATATCTGTGACAAGAAGGGAGGCTGTTCTTGGGTCAGCATCAATTTTCCCACGCTCTGACAAAAAGTCTTTTAGACTTTTTGCTAATTCATCGACCTTGGCGTAACTGACTGGAAACACCTTTACTTTTAAAGTTTCAGTTCCCATGCGAGCTTTAGCAATTTTATTCGCATCGTCTTCTTCGGCTTTTAAATCTGCCAAAGTCTCAATTCGGATAACACTTCCCTGCCTGACATAACCGAGTTTTTTTGCTCTTAATAAAACCACCAAAGCTTGATCCCAAGGGACGCTTTGAAGTTTTAATGAAACTTTGCCCGTGATGGCTTCTGAAATAATAAGATTGAGTCCGCTTTCACTAGCTAAGAAACGCAAGGCTTCTGTGACTTCGATGTTATCGACTTCAATTGAAATGGGAGTGCCGTGAAACTTCATATTTCCTGATAAAAAATCTTCAAGGCTTTGACGTGTGAGAATTTTATCATCGCTCAGTTCTTTATTAAGTCCATTGGCCAAGGCCGTATTTTCGAGAGGCACAGGCGATGGGACGCTGGCACTGTCGGGCGAAGATGATGGCTGACTTAGTCCCCCGCTGGCGACAATGAGGAGGCTTCGCCCTTCTTGCTGCACAGCTGGCTCGGCTGCGCCAGCTCGGAGCTGGACGACGATCCGTGATGTATTCGAATTTGGATTTTGATAGGCATCAATAGAACCGATTGAACCTTGAATGTCTTTGGTATTTAAGTTTCTTTTCAGTTTTGCCGGTAGAATTGAATTTGGAATTTCAACAATAAACTGGTGGGCGTCGGGGTTGCTTCGCGTCGTGTAGGTGAATTGACGATTTCCCTCTAAAACGATGGTTCCGCCGTTATCATTAGCTTTAAACTTTAATGACGTGAGCTCAACAGGGGCTTCGTTTTTCGCCACTGGCTCTGGAGGGTTAGATAAATTTTCAGCTGTTGTCGATGGCTCAGGCGTGGCCTCTTGTGGCATGGGATCAAGACTTGTCTCTGCTTGGGGTGCCGCGGGTTCAGGAGTTTTTTCGGCGACCGCAGCCGCCGGCTCGTCGTTGAATTCACTGAATTCGTCCGTCGCAGTTTTAGAATCAGCAGGCGCGGGCTCGGCGTTTGGCGCTTGAGCTGACGACAAATCATCAGCTGGAGCTTGCGGAGATTCAGAAGAGTTGCCATCCCCTAAGACGATGTCATCGTCTGAAGATGGACGACTGGCACATCCTATCGCCGACACGAATGCACTTATTATCATTAGCCTCATGAATCCGTTCATCGGCCCCTCCTTGGTTACTGAACACTCTTATTTATCTTTGAAATCGCCGTTGCCATTTTAATTGTCTTATATTGCTTGAAGGGCCGACCATCCTCTTCGGTGACTTCAAGAATGATCACTTCACCTTCGCGAATTCCTGCCACAATGCCATTGTTGCGCCCAATTTTCGAATCGCGCTTGATCGTATAGGTGTTACCACCTTTAGTTTTTACTAGGGCCCGCGGATTTTTAACGTCCCATAAAACAGCCACAAGCTCTAGGGCATCGATATCTAAATTTTGCAGGGGATCAAAACTATCGCTCAGGCTCTTTTCGCGAAGGCCATTTTTATCAGGCGGCTTGACCGCCTTATAAGGCTTAAATGGATCTCGTAGTCCGGTTGGATCAAAAACGAAATCGTCACTGCTTGTGGAGAGTGCGGATTGCTCAATGGGGGCGGATTCATCGAGCAGAGCTCCTGGGATTGATGCCTTTGGATTCGCGGCTGGCTGAGCAGGAACTGCCGAAGACTCGAGAGCCTTTGAAGTTTGCGCGTGAGAACGCGACATCACCGCTGACGTCAAATAAAGAGCTAAACTGATCGCTGCCATAGACATAAAGAGATAAGACAAGGTCCAGCGCAAAGTCTTCATTGCGCTCCCTCTTTTTTAGGCTCATCTTTTTCTGGCGCAAGTTTATAACCGACAATAACACCATCAAGCTTTAAACTATTTGAAAAGAAGGCGTGATCAATTCCGCCTGACGGAACCAAAGTAAGAGTTTTCAAGCGAGTGAGGCGCTCGGCCACTGAAACGTTATATATAAACTGAAGAATATCCTGATATTTTCCTTCAATTGAAATTTCTAAGGGCACTTCTTCAACGATCTCTTGATGCTCGGCCGTTCCTGGTTTTGTTGATTTAATTTTAACTTGAGTTTCTCGGGCGTAAGTTTCGATCGCCGTGTTGATTTCGAAGGTTGACAGCTGAGCCGGCAATTTTTTCGAAATAAGTTGATACTTTTCTGTTAAAATTCCAACGGCCTCTTTCATACGTTTTTCTTCAGCCAAGCTCAGTTCGGTTTCTTTTTTCTTTTGTTCTTCTTGTTTGGTCTGATTTCTGAGTTCTTCCACTTCTTTGGTCAGAATAACGCCATCGTCAAAAAAGAATTGATAAAAAACCCCACCAATTAAGACTGCGGCAATCAAAATCTTTTGAACATCTAAATAGGCGATCGTCGATAAAAATTTCTTCATTTTCGACTCTCTAGTAAACAGTTAAACTCAAATCGAGTGAGGGGAGCCCCATTGTCTAGGCGCTCTTCGGCGATTCTTACAAGCTGCAGATCCGCCACTAAAATATTACTTTTTAGCTTTTCTGCAAAATTATTGACCTCGCCATTGTTAACGGCAAGACCGACAATATTGGCTCGATTTTGGGATATATTGACACTGTTTAGCCAAGCTTTTTCCGGAATAACATCCGCCAAAAGTTTTAAAATTTTAATCTCATTTGTTCGACTTTTCGACAACTTCTGTAAAACCTCAATACGTTTTTGAATTCGCTCCTCATCTTCTTTAAATTTTTTAATCTCTCGAACAGCTGCCTCGGCTCCGGCGTTAAACGACTTTAAGCCAGCCAAAGAAACTTGGAGCCGCCCTTTGTCCGCCTCTAGACCTGGAATCGTTGTCATTTGATAGGTGAAAAGTCCAATTGCCGGCAGAAGAATAAGGATCAATTTTACGAGACCTTGCTTTTGAATTTCATTATCGTTGGAAAAAGTTTCGTCGATGGTTGAAGCACCCGCTGATGACTGGACTCCCGCTGTCAGTAAGTTGATTTTAATCATTTGTCCCCCAGCGTTCGAAGGCCTAAACCGATGGCCACTGACGCAAAGGAGCTGATTTGAGATAAGTAGGTTTGACTGATTGTTCGACTGTTGAATCGGACTTTTAGAAATGGATTAAAGGCTTCGGTGCTCAATCCCGATGTTTTTTGCACGGCGGAAATAAGACCAATGGTCCCGGCACTTCCTCCCGTATAAAATAACTTTGATAGGTTAGTTTCGCCCGAGGTTGCATTTAAAAAGTCGAGACTATTTCGAATTTCTTCGGAGATCATTTCGTTGGTATTGGTGATGACATTGTGAACATCATCCGGCACTTCACGACGAGCGATGGCACTCAGCTTCAAAGACTCAGCCTCTTGGGGCGTGATCCCCATGGTTTTTGAAATCTCGTTCGTGTAGTTCAAGCCACCAACAGGAATATCACGACAGAAAATAACTTCTCCGCCTAAGATCACGACAAAATTTGAAATTGAGGCCCCAAAATTAATCAATGCAATTGTTTGATTTTTAAGCTTACCATAATTAGCTTCAAAAGCGTTTGCCAGAGCAAAACCACTCACATCAAGGATGCTACAATTAAGTCCTGCCGAAAGGACGACTTGGGTGTATTGGCTGATCAATTCATTCTGCGCAGCGACCAGCAACACATCGACAGTATCTGGAGAACTTAAGTTAGCCAAAATGTGATGCGACATACTGACATTATTAATATCGAAGGGAATATATTGTTCGGCATAAAAACTGAGCTGATCGCCAATCAGCTTGGCGTCGGATTTAGGAATCGTGATTTTTTTAATAATCACGGCCGTTCCCCACATTCCTGTGCAAACATTTTTTCGCTTAGATTTTATTTCAGTGACCAACGACTGCAAAGTGACCGTAATGCCGCCTGGGTCAGTCAGCTCCCCTGCCGATACAGCATTAGGAGGCGTTTGGACAAAGCCAAAAGATTCGAGTGATGCTCCTCCAGAGGAAACATTCATCTCGGCCAACTTAATGGAGCTGGTGCCTATGTCGAGTCCTAAGACCTTCTTTGATTTAAAAAACATCCATGTTCCCTAAAGTCTTGTATTGTCTCGGCTTTGGGCGCGAAACCAAATAATTAAATTATTGAGACGGACGAGCCTAAAGTCAAACAAGGCTCCTAGAGAAGTCCAGGCAAAAACAAAGATAAATACCATTGGCCCAAGGTCTGGCCGCCCAAAAGGTATATAATCGCACCCGCAGCAAGAAAAGGACCGTACGGGATCATTGTTTTTAATCCCGCTTTTTGCCCGCGGGCCATATAAAGTCCAACCACTGTTCCAATCACGGCCGACGAAAAAATCACAAAGGGAATCGCTTTCCATCCCATGACAGCACCAATCCAAGCAATCAACTTAATATCGCCGCCGCCCATCCCCTCTTTTTTAGTCATCAAAAAATAAATATAGGCCGTCATCCATAAAAATCCGCCACCCATCATGACCCCTGCAAAGGCCTCCCAAAAATATCTTTCGGGGTTGAGCAAGGCACCGATCAACCCAATAACAATTCCTGAAAGCGTAAAAACATCGGGCAAAATCATATGCTCAAGATCAATAAAACTGCAGACAACAAGTCCAAATACAAAAATTAAATCATCAACAAGAAGCCAGCTCCAGCCAACAAAATGAAACGTCAAAGCAAAAAGCACCGCCATGATCAGCTCAACCATAAAATATCTGAAGGAAAATTGGGCTTGGCAGTGCCGACATCGCCCTCTCAATATCAACCAAGAGATCATCGGAATATTGTCGTACCATGCAACCATTTGGTTGCAACCTTGGCAGTGGCTGCGCGGTTTTACAACACTGAGACCCTTCGGCAACCGATAGATGATAACATTGCCGAAGCTGCCCAGGAGCGCACCCAGAATAAAAAAAACAACGTAACCAAACCACAGGGGAATTTCAGACAATGTCTTTTCTCCTAAACGCAGCCATACCGATCAATAGAAAAATCACGATCCATGGCACGTAATGCAAAACAAGTTGTCCTATTTCTTCGGCAGCAAGGCCCTTTTCGAGGAAAAAATAATTTTTCCAATTAAACCGGTAAAAGTTGGGAATGCCCCATTTCGCCACCTCAGAAGCCATTTTAAAAAATGAGTCCTGGCTTCTTTTAGCAAAAAAGCTCATGTCTTCGAGCCAACTTCCACATAGAAAAATCACCACTCCAACCATGACGGCCAGAACCGGCCTCAGGACCACACTAAACATAAAAACTAAAGCTAAAACTACTAAAGCTTCTAGCCAAATGCTAAGAATAATTTGTGCCATATGACCGGCCAGATCCCAGCGATTTAAAAGAGCCAGCAGGGCCCACGGTAATGTGATGTTGAGAAGTGAAATTAAAAGAACAATTCCACTGAATTTCCCTAGCAAAAATTCAGTGCGGGAAATGGGCCTTGAAAGCATCAGCAGACAGGTCTGTTTTTCAATTTCCCGGCTGAGCATAAAGGACCCGATAAATAAAGCCAGTCCCAACGATGAAACTTGCACGGCCGTCAGTCCAATATCAGCTAAAATTTTTTGTGACTCATCAAAGGAAAGCTGCCCTAATAAAACACTGAGGCCAATCAGAAATACCGCCACGAAAACGATCACTAAGAAAAACTTTTCCCGGATCAATTCGCGAAAAGTGGTCAGCGCAATAACTTTAATTTTTCTCATGCAAGGTCTCGAACTTTGGCCGCTTTGAAGGCCGCTTCTAAAGAGGAGTATTCCGCCATAAATTTCTGTAAGGACCCGTCGTAAATAATTTTTCCCAAATTAATCACGACCAAATGCTGGCAAAGCTCTTCCATATCTTGTAACAAATGACTGCTGAAGAAAATATTGACGCCTTTTTTTTGTTGCTCCTTCAAAATATCTTTCACCATTAGTCGACCATCCGGATCAAGACCCGACATGGGTTCATCAAGAATTAATAAATCTGGCTCATTAAGAATGGCCTGCGCCAAGCCGGCTCTTTGCAACATTCCTTTGGAGTACTGACGAAGTTTTTTATCGCGGGCTTCGAAAAGATCCACTTTCTTAAGAGCATAATGAGCTTTCTCAATAAAGTTCCCGGCGGCTCCATCATGACAAAGATTCCAGTGCAGACGAAGAAATTCCATGCCCGTTAAAAATTCATACAAGTAAGGGCGCTCGGGCAAATAACCAATTCGCGCTTTCATTTCTCGGTCTAATTTGCGCCCTTTTAATTGAATTTGCCCTTGATCTGGACGAATAAATTCAAAGATGCACTTAATCGTTGTTGTTTTTCCCGATCCATTATTTCCGACAAATCCAGAAGTCGAACCTTCGGGCAAACTGAATGAAACATGATGCAAAACTTGTTTTCGCTTTTCAAAAAGGTTCCCATCAAAAGATTTGCAGAGATCTTTGACTTCTAGCAGAGCAACTTTTGAAGTCATTTGGACTGGGCCTCAACAACATCAAGACTTTTTACCATATCTCGAACGGGATCATATTGTCGGCTGGTGGCCGGCATTAAATCTTTAGCCCCTAGAACTTCAGAAAATCGCCCCGATTCTTTGTAATTACTAAGGATATCGATCAAGCTGAACATCAACGTATGAGTCAGCTTAGGATAGTCATTATAAAAATCTTGGCGTACACAAAAAGGATCATTAGGGATCGGTTCGCTGACCCACAAGACCCGAAAAGAAGATCCTTTTTTTGCAAATTTGGTCCAGGCGCCACTGGTTCCGTTCGCATCATCGCTGAAGGTGGCAATGGCCTCGGTCTCTTTATTTTCTAGCATGGCAACCGACTTTGAATGATTTCCTGAGTACTGAATATCTTTGAAATCCTTGTCGCTAAGATGTTTTTTTCGAATCATAGCTTCAGGATGCAAATATCCCGAAGCCGAATTGCTATCGACGAAAGTTAATTTGTGGCCTTTTAAATCTTCGACTTTTTTAAATTTTGAATCTTTCCTAACAAGAATCACGGAATAATAAAAAGGTCCCATATAAACTTTTTTTAGTAAAACTTTGGCGCCAGCGTCTTTTTCAGAAAGTGCAAAAGTCATTGAGGACAAAAAAGCAAAATCAACTTTTTTGGATTTCATCGCTTCGGCTAAACCGACGTAGTTTTTTGCAATGTAGATATTGACAGGCAGACTTAATTCTTTTTGCAGAAGTTGGGCAAGATCAATGCCTTGCTTTTTTAAAAGTTCTGGGTCGCCACCAGGGTTAAGACCAATGGTAATTTCTTTTGGGTTTGATTCCGCCACGGCCGCGAATCCAACAAAAAGGAGGGCCATAAAGATCTTTAAAAATTGCTGCAAGACTCCTCCAACTGCCAATCCTTAGTGCTGAATTGGCGGAAGAGCTCGCACCTCGATGGATTTGGAACGAGCTCGCTTCAACGCTAGCACAAACGCTTCGGCGGCGTCACTTTCTGTTAAACATGGAATGCTGTAGTCGGTGCAAGCTCGACGAATGTCGAAGCTGGCTTCAATAGACCTTCGTCCAGTTGTGGTGTTGATCACAAAGGCCACTTCACCGGATCGGATGCGGTCTACACAATGGGGTCGCCCTTCGTGGACTTTTCTTAAGGATAAACAATTCAGACCACGACTTTCTAAAAACTGAGCGGTTCCTGCTGTGGCCGACAATGAATAACCTAAATCCATCAATTGCCGTGCAAGAAGTTGAATGTCCTCTTTGTCTTTATCTCGTAAAGATAAAAAGACTTCGCCTTTTTCGGGAAGTTTGATCGAACTTGAAATAAAAGCTTTCATTAAAGCTTCAGAATAATCTTTGCCACGGCCCATGCTTTCGCCGGTGGATTTCATTTCAGGTCCTAAAATAGAATCAGCTTCAGAGAATTTTTTAAACGGAAAAACAACGCCTTTGACAGAAACAGTGGGGCTTTTCCGCCAGTTCCAAGCTTTCAAATTAAGATCTTTAGCTTTGACGCCCAACATGGCCTTAGCCCCTAGATCAATCAAAGGAATGCTGGTGGCTTTTGCGATGAATGGAACTGAACGCGAGCTTCGCGGATTGGCTTCCAGCATATAAACTTCGTCATTTTTAATGGCTAATTGTAAATTCAAGTGGCCAATCACTTTCATACGATCGGCAAGTTGGCGACTCATTTGTTCAATGCGCTCGCAGGTGGACTCTTTGAGCCGCTGAGGAGGAAGGACCCCCATGCTATCACCCGAATGAACACCGGCGGCTTCGATATGTTCAATCACACCACCAATCAAATTCCAGTCGTCACCGCGAACTAAGTCGACATCAACTTCTAAAGCGCCCTCTAAAAACTGATCCATCAAACAAGGTTTTTCATGGGTAAAAAACTCGTGGTAGCGGTCAAAATAGGATTTAAGCTCTTCTGAATTTTCGACCACTTCCATGCGCCGACCCCCCAAAACATAACTGGGTCTTAAAATCATAGGAAAACCTAATAGAGCTTCGCCTTTTAAAGCTTCATTAAAAGTTCCTGCCATGGTGGACTTTGGAATCTTAAAATCAAGCTCTTGGCAAATTTTTGTGAATTGCGCGCGATCTTCTGCAAGGTCAATGGAATCCAGAGTCGATCCTAAAAGTTTATAACCGGCTTTCACTAGCGACGGAGCTAAGGAAATGGGCGTTTGACCACCCAGCTGGGAAACAAAACCTGACGGTTCAATAAAACGAAAAATCTCGATCAAACTTTCTGAGGTCAAAGGTTCAAAAAATAAAATATCAGAAGTGTCATAATCCGTTGAGACCGTTTCAGGATTTGAATTGATCATCGCAACTTTTTTACCGGATTTTTGAAAGGCCTTTACACCCCGGACGCAGCTGTAATCAAATTCGATCCCTTGCCCAATCCGATTGGGCCCGCTGCCAATAATCGCAACACTGTTTTTAAAATTGGGAATTGGCGTGGATTCCAACCAGTACGAAGAATAAAAATAAGGCGTTGCCGAAGCAAATTCGCCAGCGCAGGTATCGACCTGGGCGTAGCCAGGAAAAATTTTAGCTCGCTCCCTCTGCAGTCGAATACTTTCTTCATTCATCGTTGCAGAGGAGCTAAGAAGTCTTGCAAGCCTTGCGTCCGAAAATCCTTTTCGCTTCCCTTGAATTAAGGCATCAATGGGATCTTGTTGGTAAAGATCAATAAATTGTTTTTCAAACTGAATCAGGCCTTCGATTTGCTCTAAAAACCAAGGCGTAATTCCCGTTAGCTCATTGATTTCTGCTACCGTTTTGCCGATTCTAAAAGCTTGAAAAATATGCCAGATCCTTTGACTGTTGGGATAAGAGATCCGGTCAACAGCGTAATTAACTTCAGGAATGGCTTCGGGGTGCATTTCCAAAGACGCCAAGGCTTTCATGAGGGATTCCTGAAAAGTTCGGCCAATCCCCATGACTTCGCCCACACTTTTCATTTGAGTGGTCAGTAAGTCTTTAGCTCCCGGAAATTTTTCAAACGCAAATCGAGGAATTTTAGTCACAACGTAATCTAAGGCCGGTTCATAGCACGACGGCGTCGTTTTAGTGATGTCATTTTGAATTTCATCGAGCGTATAACCAACTGCTAACAAGGCCGCGATTTTAGCGATAGGAAAACCCGTGGCCTTGCTGGCCAAGGCCGAAGACCGACTGACCCTGGGATTCATTTCAATCACGACACGTTCATTGGTGACCGGATGAGTGGCAAACTGAATATTGGCACCGCCAGTTTCAACACCCACTTCATTTAATATTTTACAAGCTTCATCCCGCATCGCTTGATATTCACAGTCCGGTAAAGTCAGATGAGGAGCGACCGTGATACTGTCACCCGTGTGCACGCCGCAAGGATCAAAGTTTTCGATAGAACAGACGACAACAAATGTGCCGGCTTTATCACGCATGACTTCAAGTTCGAATTCTTTCCATCCCAAAATGCTGGCTTCCACTAAAACTTCCGACGTTGGACTTTCGTGCAACGCCTGAACAAGCATACTTTTATAATCATCCGGAGTGTAAGCGATGCCGCCCCCACCGCCACCGAGAGTGTAATTAGGGCGAAGGATCAATGGATAACCCAGGTCATCACCTGCTTTAAGCCCATCTTCAAAATTTCTAATTAAAAAACTGGCGGGATATTTCGCGCCGACTTTATCCAAAATTCCACGAAAAGTTTCACGGTCTTCAGCGGCGCGAATCACTTCAGGCGTTGCCCCCAGCAGTCGGACATTGTACTTTTCTAAGATTCCTTCGCCGTGCAACTGCAAAGCCAAGTTCAAAGCCGTTTGTCCACCCAAGGTTGGAATGACAGAGTCTGGGCGCTCTTGTTCAATGATTTTTTCTAAGAATTCCACCTTAAGGGGTTCAACATAAACCCGAGTCGCAATATCAGGATCAGTCATAATCGTGGCGGGATTTGAATTCACCAAAATGACTTCAAGCCCTTCCTTCATCAAAGCTTTACAGGCCTGAGTGCCAGAGTAATCAAATTCACAAGCTTGACCGATAACAATGGGTCCGCTGCCAATAATTAAAACCTTTTTGACGTCCTGACGGCGAGGCATAGTCCCCCTGTAATTCCTATCAACGCGATAAAACTTTACTGTCGTTTGAGTAAATCATATCGGGCTGAAGGTGTTTATACTGCTCAAATTTATAACGCATTTTTATCAGCTTCAGCATCAAATGATCCGGGTTTTTATCAGGATCTTTGGCGTGTGCCTTGATCTCTGAAAGAATATATGAAGAAGCACTTTGCGGATGAAAACACATACCGCGAGCGAACATGTAGGTTTCACCCAAAGGAATCAGACGAGCCTCAAAAAATTCGTTCACTTCAAAACCGTAAATCCAAGGCGATTTTTTAACGACCAGCTTTTGTCCCTTTAATAAATCTTTAATATGAACATCTTCGTCTTTAATTTTTATAAATTGAAAAAGGGAATGAATATTTTGCTTGAGAGATTCTAGAAGATGTTTTTCTTGCTCTGAAAAACGCAGCTCCCGCGCCATAAAGCAGGAATTCAAAGGCGTTTGCCCATAACCACTTAAGGGGCGAGTGAAAAAGTACCAATCGTAGAACTGCGCCATGCGCATTTCAAACTGCCCTGAGCTGTCTTCAGACAAAGCAACATTGCCAAAAAATTCTTTTTTCGCTTGTGCGAGCTCTTCCTTCATATTTTCGCCGGCAAAACACTGAAGGATTTTGCCCATCAGTTTTTCAAATTCATTCACAATAGAACCCTCTCAAGGAAAAACTTAAAAAGATCTCGGCCCTCATGGGGACCGGGACAACTTTCAGGGTGATATTGGATTCCTAAACATTTTCTTTTTTCGCTGAAGAGACCTGCCACCGTCTGATCGTTAAGATTAATCTGGGTGACCTTAACATCTGAGGGTAAAGTTTTTTCGTCGACCGCATAGCCATGATTTTGGCTGCTCATGTAGATTCGGTTAAGAAGGCTGTCTTTGATGGGGTGGTTCGAACCACGATGGCCAAACTTTAACTTGTAAGTCTTTGCTCCGAGCGCAAGGGCCAAAATTTGATGGCCCATACAAATGCCGAAGATCGGCGTTTTTCCAAGCAGCTTTTGAACAGTTTCGACAGCCACTTGAACATCGCCCGGATCACCGGGGCCGTTGGTTAGCATCACACCTTGGGCTTTGTAAGCCATTATATCTTCGGCCGAAGCCCTGGAATTAAAAATTTTTATTTCAGAACAAAAATGGGATAATTCGCGCAAAATATTTTCTTTGCTGCCAAAATCGATAACAGCCATTTTCGGGCCGCGCAGATTTTCGCCTTTGCGAACTTCAGCCACTTTCCGAGAAACCATATAAACCCAGTCTTTATCGATTTTCTTTTTTTCGGCAATCAATCCTTTAGCCCTAGCTTTTGCTTCTTCGACAGTTGGGGCCACGACGATGGCGCCCCATGGTGTTCCTTGGCGCAATCTTAAAACTAGTTTGCGGGTGTCGATCTCACTTAACAACGGAATCTTTTGCTCTTTCAAGCGATTTTGCCAGGAAATATCGCGGACTGAATTTTGGATTTGGACACAAACAAATCCCTCGATCCATAGGCGATCCGATTCCCAAACTTTATCGTCGACTCCGTAATTTCCCATCATCGGCGCGGTCATGACGACAATCTGACTAAAATAAGAGGCATCAGTGGCGATTTCTTCGTAACCGGCGTGAGAGGTATTAAAAACCACCTCACCAGCACGCTCGGACTGAGAGGAAAGTTTTCCCGAAAAGACTTCGCCTGTTTCTAGAACAAGATGGCCCTGAACCAAAGTTGTCACCATATTCCTTCCCGACACATTCGTAATAAAGCCTGTCGAAGGTAAACTCCGCACTCGACTTGTTCAAGGATAATTGAGCGTGAATCTGATTTGATTTCTGGCGATAACTCAAGACCCCAGTTCACAGGCCCGGGATGCATAATAAATGCTGTTTTTTTAAGAGCTTTGATATTTTTAGAGTGAAGGCCCCACTCGGCATTAAAACCTTCCATGCTGAGCTGAGCCCCGTGCCGCTCTTTTTGCGTTCTTAGAGCCATAACGGCATCACACCACTCAAGGCCATCTTCAGCTTTTTTAAAAGACGCGACCTTTAAATTTTTAGGCAGAAGGCTTTCGTGGGCAAAAATTCGAATTTCATAGCCTAAAATACGCGCTAGCTCGAAGTGGGATTGTGCCACCCGGCTGTGACCGATATCCCCGACCATAAAAAGCTTTTTTCCAGCTACAGTTCCCCATTTTTCGAACAGGGTAAAAGCATCCAATAAAGCTTGCGTGGGATGACCTTGCATTCCCCAGCCGGCATTGATGACAGGAATTTTGAACTCAGTTGAAAATTCAGTTAAATTATAATCGTCGCCAGCCCTAACGATCAGCACGGCGGGATCCATGGCGCCTAAGTTTAAAAAAGTATCTTCCAAACTTTCTTCTTTTTCCAGACTGGTCGCTGCTTTTCCCTGAATCACGATCGAATGATAGCCCTCACGCTGGCAAGCGACTTCAAAACTAACGCGCGTTCGGGTGCTGGGCTCAAGAAAAAGTAAAATCGCCGAACCGCGGCCCTGAAGGGACACTGATTTTTCCTGCTTAAGACTTTTTGCTAATTGAAAAAGGTTAAGGATCTTTTCTTGTTTTAAATCTTTAAGATCGAGCAGACCTTTGAGGTGGGACATTGGCCCTGAGGCTAGCGGAAAAAGTTGATCATTGTCAATGAACTCGGGTTAAAATTCGTTCCCAACGCATCGAGGGAAAACGGTCTCCAGCCCAGAGCTGCTGGCGATCCAAGGATAACCAGATCAAAGAAACACGACCAAAAATTTGCTGAGTTGGAACAGTGCCCCAGTCACGGGAATCATCACTGACGTCACGATTGTCTCCGAGCAAAAAGACTTCGCCAGGCGGAACCACAAGGGCTTGAAAAGATTTGCTGGTTTTTATATTTTCAGGTTTCTTTAAAATCACCCGCCATGATGTGGATCCAAATTTTTCTTCAAAAAGTTCAAAAAACTCAGGGTTCGGAAGATCAGTTTTATCATTCAGCATTGTATAGCTGAGGGGTGTTCCATTAATAATCAGGTGATTATTTTTCATTTCAATTCGATCGCCTGGAAGACCAATCACTCTTTTGACATAGGCCGTTTTTTCCTGGGCTGAATAATAGAAGGTAACAATGTCCCCCCGCTCTGGCAGAAGGACGGCCCATTTTTCAGACTCAGAAACGCCCACTCCATAGGCCACTTGCGAGACAAAAATAAAATCACCTGGCTTTAAAGCTGGCTGCATAGATCCCGAGGGGACTCGAAAAGGCGTCAAGAAAAAGTGCCGAACGATCGTTGCCGAAACGGCCGCTAATAAGACGATCAATGCTAACTCTTTCCAACCTTTTAAAAGTGCCATCAAACAATTTTCATAGGGTCAGGCGTGCTGGTCAAACAATACTTCTAAGGCTTGCTAGGAACTTAATGAACTTTATGAAACATTCGGTCTTTTCGTAATGTGGAAAAATCGCAAATGTAGGACGCTGAGGCCAAAGTATTTTCACAGCTCAGCCAAATCACCCAGGCATGTCCGACAAGGTAGTGCTCGGGAACAAAACCCCAGACCCGTCCATCACTGGATTGATCGCGATTATCTCCCATAAAAAAGAAATGCTCAGGCGGAACCTCATAGGTCGTTTTGTCGCTAGAGGGAGCTTCGTTTTCATAAAACCTGATTCGATGAGCTTCACCACTTGAATTTTCTGTGAAGTAGTTGAATCCAGCTTCATCGTCATTTTGAGGTGTGGCCATTGAGGTTTTCCAAGGCTTACCATTGACGACAATTCGCCCTTTTTCGACGTCGACTTTATCACCGGGAAGGCCGATTAACCTTTTGATGTAGTAAACATTGGGATTTTCTGGATATTTAAAAACAATCACATCGCCCCGCTTCGGCTGAGCCCAGTGAAAAAGCCAGTGATCACTGAACGGCAGGCGTAAGCCCATCGAAGATTTTAAAACAAGGATATGATCGTGAACTAAAAGATTCGGCACCATGCTGGCCGACGGAATCACAAAAGGCTCAAATAAAGCCCAGCGAACACTCAGAATTAAAAAAATTGGTACTAAAAAACTGACAAGGGCCTGCCTCCAGGTTCCTTGCAGGCCCCGCGGCGACATGAATTAATTCACTCCACGAAAAAAACGACCCCAGCGGATCGTTAACGGATTGCACACCATCGAAAGAATCGGCAAGGTCTCTTCGCAGCTAAGCCATACGAAACTGGCTTTTCCTAAGATGTAGGAACGAGGAAGGAATCCCCACTCTCGCCCGTCTCTGGAATTATCGCGATTATCACCCATCATAAAAAGCTGATCTTCAGGAACGATCACAGGACCAAAAGTTTCGTTGCCTTGACCTTTGCGAAGTAAAATATCGTGGTCTTTGTTTTCTAGCTGTTCGGTGAAATGAACATAATTGTCTTTTGCATCTTTATAGCGGCCTTCGCCATTGAAATCGGCGTCTCGGAGCCACTTGTAATCAATATCTGTGACTGGCGCCTTTTTTTCCATGGGCTTGTCGTTAATATACAAAGTCCCGCGCTCATAATAAATTTTGTCGCCCGGAAGTCCGATGGTTCTTTTGACAAAATTTGTGCTCATATCCAGTGGAAATTTAAAAACGATCACGTCGCCCCGTTGCGGCTGCGCCCACTGAGCCATCCATGTTTCGCTAAATGGAAAACGAATTCCATAAGCTAATTTATTGACGAAAATATGATCGTGAATCTGCAATGATGGCAGCATACTTCCAGAGGGAATCACATAGGCCTCAATCAAAGCCCAACGGATGGTAAAAGCGGCTAGCACGGCTAGGAATAATGAGCCCCAGCCCTCTTTCCAAAAATCCCGACTTTTTAAATTCCAGTTGCTGTACTTTCCCATTTATTCCTCCACTTTCAAGATCGCTAAAAAAGCTTCCTGCGGAACATCGACCGTGCCGATCTGTTTCATTCTTTTTTTGCCTTCTTTTTGGCGCTCAAGAAGTTTTCGTTTACGACTGATGTCACCACCATAACACTTGGCGGTCACATCTTTTCTTAATGCGCCCAAAGTTTCACGAGCCACAATTTTAGCCCCAATGGTCGCCTGAATCGCCACCTGATATTGCTGGCGCGGAATCAGCTCTTTCATTTTTTCAGTCAAAAGTCGGCCTCGATTTTGAGATTTAGATCTGTGCACAATCAACGAAAGGGCATCGATGGGCTCGCCATTGATTAAAATATCCATTTTCACAAGGTCGGCCTCTTCGAAAGCCATAAATTCATACTCTAAAGAAGCATAGCCTTTCGAAATGGATTTAAGGCGATCGTAAAAATCCATGACCATTTCATTCATCGGCAGCTTGTACTCGATAATGACTTTGGTTTCGGTGACGTAATCCATTTTGATTTGGTTTCCACGCTTGTCTTCGCAGAGCTTTAAAATGGCCCCGATATAATCCGTCGGCGTATGGATCGTGACCTTCACGTAAGGCTCTTCCATTTTTGAAATCGCGGTTTCCACCGGCATCTGCGAAGGATTATCCAAAAACATTTCGGTACCGTCAGTTTTATAGATTTTGTAAACAACGGTCGGCGCCGTCGTGATCAAATTTAAATTAAATTCTCGCTCGAGGCGCTCTTGCACGATTTCCATATGCAGAAGTCCTAAGAAACCGCAGCGGTAGCCAAAACCTAGGGCCGCGGATTTTTCGATTTCAAATGTCAGACTGGAGTCATTCAGAGCTAATTTATCTAAAGCGACTTTTAAGTTTTCGTAATCGGTCGCATCGATCGGGAAGATCCCGGCGAAAACCATCGGTTTGATTTTTTTAAAACCCGGAAGCGCTTCAGTTGCGCCGCCTTTGTAAGACGTCACGGTATCGCCCACTTGCACGTCGCGAATATCCTTAATACCACAAATGATAAAGCCCACTTCACCGGCTTCCAGGGCGTCTCCGTAAACCGCAAAAGGAGCAAAGCGTCCGACGCGCAGAACTTCATAGTTGCGATCGTTCGCCATAAATTTAATTCGATCTTTCACTTTCAGCTGGCCATCCATCAAACGCAGAAGAACAACGACGCCTTGGTAAGAGTCAAACCACGAATCAAAAATCAGTCCCCGCAAAGGCAGATTTTTATCCGCTTTCGGAGGAGGAATTTTTTCAACGATGGCTTCCAGAATTTCCGGGATACCTTTGAGCTCCTTGGCGCTAGCATGAATGATGCCGCTACAGTCCAAACCGATCGTATCTTCGATCTGTTTGCGCACGCCTTCAGGGTCTGCCGAGGGAAGATCGATTTTATTTAAAACGGGAATGATTTCTAAATTATTTTGAATCGCTAAGTAAACGTTGGCTAAAGTCTGAGCTTCCACGCCTTGAGCGGCATCAACGATCAACAAAGCGCCTTCACAAGCGGCCAAAGACCGAGACACTTCGTAACTGAAATCCACGTGCCCCGGAGTATCGATCAAATTGAAAAGATATTCGTTCCCGTCTTTGGCTTTGTATTTCAACGCAACCGTTTGTGCTTTGATGGTGATTCCACGCTCGCGCTCGAGTTCCATATTATCTAAGAACTGAGCTTTTTGTTCACGGTGAGAAAGCGATCCGGTGACGTTCAAAAGCGCATCGGCCAAGGTCGATTTACCATGGTCGATATGGGCAATGATGGAAAAATTTCTGATCAGCTTAGGATCCATTAAAGTTTTTTAGCCAGATCTTTCAGTTGGTCAACTTTGTTCAGGCGCTCCCATGTGAAGCTTTCTTCCTGACGTCCAAAATGCCCGTAAGCCGCTGTTGGTGAATAAATCGGTCGCAACAAATCAAAATCTTTTGTGATTCGAGCCGGTTTTAAACTCCACAATTCACGAATAGCTTTTTCTAATTTTTCAGGTCCAAGTTTGCTAGTTCCGAAATCATTGACGGTGATACTGACGGGTTCAGCAACACCTATCGCATAGGCCACTTGCACTAAACAACGCTCAGCCAATCCCGCCGAAACAATATTCTTAGCAATGTGCCGAGCGGCATAGGCCGCAGATCTGTCGACCTTCGAAGGATCTTTTCCTGAAAAAGCTCCGCCGCCATGAGCCCCATGTCCACCATAGGTATCGACAATAATTTTACGACCTGTTAGTCCAGCATCTCCCATCGGACCACCCGTCACGAAACGTCCTGTGGGATTGATGTGGTACTTTGTTTTGGAATCGATCCATTGGGCCGACAAACATTTTTTAATCAATTCATCTTGGATAAATTCTTGAATTTCTTTCAGCTGAACATGCTCGGCATGCTGAGTAGAAATCACCACTGTATCAATTCTTTTTGGCACGCCATTTTCATATTGAACAGTGACTTGCGATTTAGCATCAGGGCGCAGCCAGTTGACCTTGTTCGCCTTACGAAGCATCGAAAGTTCTTTCACCAACTTATGGGACATTGAAATTGAAAGGGGCATCAATTCAGGAGTTTCATTCACAGCATATCCAAACATCAGCCCCTGATCGCCAGCTCCTTGTTCGTCGCTTAGAGTTTCTTTGACACCCATGCTGATATCAGAACTTTGCTGACCGACGGCAACGATGACTGCGCAAGTTTTGTAATCAAAACCTTTATCCGAATGATCGTAGCCAATTTTTTTAACGGTTTCTCGGGCAATATCAGTGATGTTAATTTTTGCCGAAGTGCTGATTTCTCCGGCGACGGCAATCAATCCAGTGGTGAGCATTGTTTCACAAGCGACACGACCCTTAGGATCTTGCGCTAAAATGGCATCAAGGACAGCATCAGAAATTTGATCGGCCATTTTATCTGGATGGCCTTCAGAAACAGATTCACTTGTGAATAGGAAATTTTTCATAACAACCCCTTGGTGTTGGCTTTAAAAAACTATCAGTGCATTCAATCGTTTAGAATGCCTGAAAAGCTAACAAAAAGGCGTTGGTGGGTCAAATAAAAACCCCGGAAGACGAGCGTCTGCCAGGGTTCTGAAGGTTCGTTTTTAATTCGCTCAAGCAGCGCTATTGATTGCTGAAAGCTTAAGCCGCTTTTTTAAGGCGCGGAGCAAATTCAAGCTGCCCATTCAACTGATTCAGACGGCCTCGCCGAGAAAGCTCAGGGCGTTTATGATTCTTAATTGCTTTTTTAGTTTTTAATAATTGCCGACCTAGCTTTGCGACCACCTCATCCACGGCCGCGTAAATATCATCACTTTCAGCCGAGGCTTTAAAGTATTTGTGGGGTGTGTTGATCGTGATTTCGACACAAAAATGATGCTGATTTTTACTATAATGGGCTGAACCCTGCCCATCTTTGAGCAGGAAGCGTGAAATCTCTAAAATTCGCAATTGCGAATAGTCACTCAGTGACGAAGAAACATCAAGATGTCGGAAAGTGTGCTTCAGTTTCATGGGTTCTCCTTTGAACTCGACTAAAGACCTATCGGCAAGATCTTCACTGAAAATGAAGGCTAATAATTTTATTTTACGATCCCAAATTGAGACAATGATATAGGCCCAGGACTTCAAACTCTTCTGAAGTAAAACAATAAAATGATGCCCAAAGACATCAGCAAAGACCCCATATATTTAAGCCATCGCCCCGGGTCATAATTAATTGAAAAAATACTAGCAATGGGTTCGCCGCGCGCATCTTCTTCAAAGCTAGCCTGATACACCATCAACCCATTCACCTTGAGGGGTTCATTCATACTGATCAAATGTTCACCCTGATTGGAAATAGAGACCCAACTTTTATATTCGGAAGCCTTTTGGACGCCTGGATACCTTTCAACTTCAAACTTTTTCAAATCGATTGAAAAATTCAGCGGCACTCTTTCTTGTCCAAAAATCAAACGAAATAAATTTGCACCGCTTGAAATTTTCAACATATCATTCAATACAACCCATCTTTCTTGGTTCAAATATTTAACCTTCATAGCTGATACCGTCAGGGCTGTTGGGTGATCTTTTTCGACAATTTCCCATTCCGACTCTGCATGCGGAAAATAGCGTAAAATTTTAAGCTTAAGATCCATCCATCCCAAGGGGATCGCATCGCCCTCGTTGATGAACCCTTGGCTGAAGGGCTGCTTCAGATTCTTATGAAAAACTTGGTATTGAATCTTTGTCCCCTGAGCTATTAAAACAATGGCATTACGGTCCAGAAGGGACATGGGCGTCGAAGACAAGATCACTTGTGCGGGACCTAAATCTTGTTTAACGACTTCATCGGGTCGACTTTGCACCAACCAATCGATATGATTCACTCTTGAATTTTGCAACTGATAGCGAAGACCAGCGCCCGCCGTGACATCAACCGTCGAAAGAGTTTTAGCCTGTGGCACGACGTAATTTTTAAAATCAACGACTTCAATATTAAAAAATCCTGTGGATATCACGAGGGGCTTTTCAGGACGAGGCGGATTTAAAAAGAAATCGACACTTTTCTTGAAGACCTGATGAAATTGACTGCCATTTTCAGAAGCGTAAAGACTGAGCTCATTTTGACTGACGATCACTTGCTGACTTGATTTATTAATCTCGACCCGCATCGTTCCATCAAGACCCCAACGTTGAGTCAGCCACGAGCCCAGAAGCAAAAGTAAAATTCCTATATGCGCGCTGACAAAAGAAGCATGCCTTTTTTTCCAAGGCCAGCGACTGACCATGACGGCTGTTAAATTGACAGCCAATAATGATAAGGTCAGCCACATCCAGTTCGTACGATAAATTAATTTGCTGGCGGCTTCGGCATCGTATTTAGATTCAATAACAGTTCCGATGCCCACTAAAATGCAAATTGAAAGCATCACCATAACGGCCAGCTTCAAAGAGGACAAAAATTGAATTACTTTTTTAAAATTCATAATTTTAGATTAGCGCCAGCCCCAACCGACTCGTAAGGCGATATAGCTAGCGGTGACAGAAGCTGAACTTGGGAACATCGAATAATCAAGAACGACCGGCAGGTAAGATCCGCCGCCCATATCAAAATCAGCTCCCGCACTGAGCGTGATCGTGTAGGTCGAAGTGATCAAAGCTGTATCAAGAACAGTGCTGGCTTTTGAGATGGCATACAAAAGGCCTAAGCCGCCGCCAGCCCATACTTTTGTGGCGCCATTAATAAAATTATACTTTGCAACTCCATAGCCCGAAAGATAGTTGATATTCACATTACATGCAGCTAAGGAAGTGCAAGCTTCTGCGACCTGAAACTGTTCGATTCCGCCGGCCGCACGCAGCTGAAAAGCATTTGTATAATCGTAATCATAATAACCCAGAAGTCCAAAGCCTGTGCCGGTCATCGCTGTTGAAAAATTAGCTCCGGCAACGGTAAAGTTAACGGCCATTTTATTCATCAAATAGGACCCAAGCAGGCCCATATGCTTGAAATTAGAACTCGATGAAGATGCTTTGGAAGATTTCTTTTGTATTGATCCTTTGGAGGTTTTTTGTGGCGCTGCAGAAACAGCGAGTAAGGTTTGCCCGATTTCAGGGATTCCTTTGATCACATTTGCAACAGCCTGATCACCTTTGATGCTTGTAATCTGCAATAACCCACGTTTTTTGCCTGTCGAGCTGACCGTAAAAAATTGGTCATTAATTTTCAGGTCTGAACCCTCAACAGAAATTAAAGCTTTAGTTCCTTTAATTTTATTAACTGTTGCACTTTCAGCTGAAGAATAAACAAGTGTCAGTATCACAAGTAATGGCAATGTAAATTTCATCCTCCACAGGCTAATTCATCGCGATCTCCAATACAAGGTTTAGAAAGCATCAAAAATTTTTAAATCGAAATGAATTTATTTTTAGCATTGAACCAAGACCAAGGTTGAGAAATATCTTTTTTGCAGACCAACCGTATAAGATGTCTCTAAGATTTGAAGGGTTATGAAAATCGTACTCACTTTTCTACTTTTTTCTTTTGGCGTCATCAATTGCTGGGCCTACCCAGCATTTATTGGTTATGCTTACAAAGCTTGTATTACGTGTCACTACAATGGGCAGGGTGGCGGCGCTTTGAATGACTACGGAAAAGCGTTGTTCGCAGCCGAAATTGCTTCCAGGTCACTGTATAATAGTAAAATAACTGCTGATGAATTGGGGGAAAGGTCACCCTTTCCGGGTCAATCATACCTGCCTAATTGGTATCGTCCGGGCTTTAAATTTAGAGGCCTTTGGTTTCAAGTTGATCCGGGCAGCACCAGTTCGAAAAGTCGCGCGATCCCAATGCAATTGGATTTTAGCAGTGCTCTTTTATTTGATGATGCTCAGAAGTGGGTCTCAGTTTTCACTTTCGGATATATGCCAACTCCTAAAGCGCTTGAAAATACATCTGGTCCCATTGAAAAGCCCAGCAACGTGATTTCAAGGGAATATTATTTGCGCTGGAATCCATCCAAAGAATGGTTTGCCTACCTTGGGTTTATGGACAAAGTTTATGGAATTCGAACAAATGATCATACAGCCTTCAGTCGACAAAAGACCGGCCTTGCTATGAACGATCAATCGCATGGCGCAATGATCATGTATGTTATTCCGACATGGGAATTTACTCTAAATCCATTTATTGGTGACCTTATGCAAGCCTCTGATTTAAGACAAAAAGGCGCCTCTATCATGATCGAAAAAGATTTGGGAGAAAAACATCGTATTGGCGGAGCCGTGTTAGCTTCGGAAAATAGTTATTTACGATGGACTCGGGCCGAGCTTCATTCAAAACTTGGTTTTGGCGAGGGAAATAGTTTTATTACTGAGGGTGGTGTGATTCAAGATCAGCCTAAGGGCGACAAGGCAATTCTTGGAGCTTATGCTTTTATAGAAGGGCTGGCACAGTTTGCGCGAGGATATTCTTTTATGTCGCAAATAGAATACTATAATAAAACTATGTCTCCTCTAAGTCCTGATCAGATCAAGTGGAGCTTTGGATTGCTTATGTTTCCGGCACCCAGTTATGAGGTACGAACAACTTTAATTAACGCCCGAACTCAGTCAGATTCAGGGGTCAGTGCCGACCAGTGGCAGGCTCAACTTCAGTTTCATGTAGCACTGTGAGGATTTATGTTACGTCAAAGGTTTTTTATATTATTGATCGCTGGAATCTGGGCTCAGACCACTGCGGCTCAGGTAAAAAAACCGGTTGCCCAGCAGAAACAAAGTACAAAATCTCGTGCGCCTAAACCAACGCCGGCTCCTACACTTAGTACTGAAAGCCCTCCAGCTTCGAATGCCGTAAAGCTGCCGATAAAAACAAATCGTACTGCGAATCGCCAAGGAATTATTTTAGATTATAATAGTTGGTTTGAAAATATTCGCATTCAAGGCGGAACGCCCTTTGAAACAAAGGCGTTACTTTATGGGATCGGGGTTTCATATGAGTACAATCTTTTGCGACTGACTTGGGGTTGGGGCCTGGGCGGCGGATTGATTCATGGCTATGCTGTATCGGGGGATTCGAGTGATCCATCATCCTACTACGCAAAGCGTGTACCTCTAGAAATTGGCCGCTTCAATGGACGAATTTTTCGGCGCGTGAGTCCACGCTTTGACTTGGGATTACTCACCAGCGTTCTTTACACCTTTACAAATTATCCTGTCTCGAATGGCCTTACTGTCGAAAAATCAGGCAGTGTTCTGATGGGCGCGTTCTTAGATACTCGCTGGCGTCTAGATGGACATTGGGAGTTGATTCAAGCTTTTGGCACGTTCAATCGCGGCCCTTCGTTAGCCTGGCGCTTGGGCACGACTTATATTTTTTAAAATCATTAGTTACATTCCGAGAATCCACGTCTTGATGGCAACAATATCTTCGCTTGAAAGACTGCCGTTCTGTGGCATATCACCAGAGACTCCAGTGGAGTTCCCTCGGATGCGGGTAAAGAGGATTGAGTCGGTCAAGCTGCCACCGACAACTCGGCCATTGGAAACGAATTCTGCTGCGGTCCACGCGGACCAGCTCCCGTGACAAGCAAAGCAACTACTTAACATGACAGTGCGAGCTGCTAGAAAGTCTGCGCTTCCAGAAACTGTGGACCCATATTTCAAAGCATCGGACGTCGACGTATTATACGGCGACCGTCCGCAACCAAAGACGACAAAGAGCATTAAAAGAGCTTTCGTTCTTTTCATCAGATCAATGACTCGGCTACTTGCCGGGCTTCGTTGGTAGTTTAACGTTTAAAGTCACATCGTCATCAACGCCGACACCCATATATTTAATCCCAGTGATTTTAAAATCACTCAATTTAATTTTGAATTGAGCTGCCAATTCATTACTAGCCACCTTATATGTGCCAGTGACTTTTTTCTCAATCCCTTTGATCTTCAGGATTCCAAAGCCAGTTCCATTTTCGCCTTCGCCCTTTACAAGAATCGCTTCAGGATACTTGTCAGCTTCCAAATGTTTCCGAGTATGATTGTCTCTCAGTTCGATACCAGTCTTCAAATTTTTAAGACTCACATGAATATCTTCCGCCTTCACTTTGCTGCCTACAACTGTAGCAAAACCTTTTACGTCGCTTGTCTTGCCCGTAAAATCTCCGGCTGGAATCAAGTGAATATCAAAAGCCGCTTCTGCTGCAAAAACCCCAGAACCCAAAATCATACATGAACAAAAAATCACACCTTTTATCATTTAAACCTCCTTCAAAAACAATGCTGTGAATTTTAATTGATGGCAATATTTTTCCTCTAACAGACTAGTATCAAGAACAGGTTTTTAAAAAATAGTCTAAATTTCCTAGCAAAATTTCTTCAGCCAACTTTCTATTTTTTTTCCACTCCTCGACTAGACCGACACTTGATGCATCGGAAACAAACTTAATTGAAAGAAATGGCACCGAAACTTTTTGACAAACATACGCCAGCGCAAAACTTTCCATATCATAGATATCGCAAGAAACAGTTGGCAGGGTCATATCGACTCGATCACCAGTGCCACAGGTAACACTCAGCAAATTCTTAAAATATCGTTTGGGGCTGATAATTTTTCCTTCGGCTCCAGGAAAAAAGCCGGGCAGCATGCCAACAGCCGTCAGATCAACATCTCTTTCAACAAATACTCCAACTTCAACAACAGAGCCCGTAGACAATTGATGACTTCCGCAGGTTCCCAAATTAATTGCGATATCATACTTGGAAGCACTCAAATGCTGATAAGCTGTCACAGCAGAGCGGAGTTTTCCAATTCCTGTGTAACAAGCAATTATTTCGTGGGCTTGAAATGAAACTGGTATTGATGTTTTTTTTATTTCAGCCGGGCTGGCAATGAAAACCGACACCCTTGCCATTAAAAGAATTTTTTACGCTGCGAAGATGGAAGGATTTTAAGCATCTCTCGATATTTGGCAACGGTTCGACGAGCAATTTGAATGCCCTCTTTAGCCAAAAGTTCTGCAATTTTCTGATCTGATAATGGCAGCTTCAAATCTTCTTTACCGACAAGATCTTTGATTTTTAATTTTACAGACTCGCTGGCTAGATCATGACCATCTGACGACGTGATTCCCGAATTAAAAAAGTATTTTAACTCGTAAATTCCTTGCGGTGTATGCATGTATTTCGACGTTGTAACCCGACTGACCGTTGATTCATGCATCCCGATATCATTTGCAATATCTCTTAGGACCATGGGTTTTAAAAAGGCAGATCCTTTTTCAAAAAATTCGCGTTGGTGTTTCACAATGCTTTCAGCAACTTTATAAATTGTTCTTTGTCTTTGATGAATTGATTTGATCAACCATACAGCTGATTTTAACTTTTCTTGGATATAATCGGTGTCTTTCTTATTGGCACCGGCGCCTTTGGTTAGCATATTTTTGTAAAAATTTGATATTTTTAATCGCGGCAAACCATCTTCATTCAGGGATACACTGAAATCGTCTCCCACTTTATAGACATAAACATCAGGGCTGACATAATGTGTATCTTGTGGAAGAAAGGACCGCCCGGGCTTGGGCTCCATGGAGTAGATGATTTTGCACATTTCGATGACTTCTGCGATATCTTTATTTGTCGTTTTTGCAATTGCTTCGTAGTTTTTCTTTTCCAGATCTTTTAAATGATTATTGATCAAATCAACTAAATCTTTCGTGTCTTCTTCCAAATGCTTGGCTTGAACCAAAAGACATTCCTTTAAATCTCTGGCACCTACACCCGGGGGATCAAATTCATGAATTAAACTTAAGGTGTCTTCCAAGTCTTCAATGGGAATATTTTCTTCCTGGCAGATCGTATCTAACGGAGTTTTTAAATATCCATCATCGTCAATGTAGCTAATAATTATTTCAGCGACATTTTGTTCGTACTCGCTAAAGCCATTCATCTTGGCTTGCCACGACAAATGCTCGTGCAATGTTTCGCTGGTAGTGATGGAATTTTCGTAGTTCATTATTTCTTCGCTGCCCGACATCCCCTCACGTGGAGGTTTCATGTTGGCTTCGAAATAATTTTCCCATTCAAACTCGTCCTGCTTTTGTGGATCCTGTGTCGTTTGATCAGGTCCAGCTGGATCTATCACTTCGGCCGCTTCTTTGATTCTTTTTAAATCTTCCTCTTTTAAATCCTGAGATTCTTCAAGAATAGGATTCTCTTGAAGTTCTGCATGCACTGCATTTTCTAATTCCATGCGCGACATTTGCAGAAGCTTAATAGCTTGCTGAAGCTGCGGCGTGATCACCAGATTTTGGCTCAGATTCATGGTCTGGCGTAAAGCCATTTTCGTTATCCTCTACAGTTTAAAATTTTCGCCCAAATAAAACTTACGGGCTAGCTCACTTTGAGTGATTTCCTGTGAGCTTCCACTCACTTGAATTTTACCATCCTTCAAAATATAAGCATAGTCACAAATCCCTAAAGTCTCACGGACATTATGGTCGGTGATCAGGATCCCTATACCTTTGGCCTTAAGGTCTCGGATGATATTTTGAATATCTGCCACGGCAATAGGATCGATGCCGGCAAAGGGCTCATCAAGCAATAAAAACTTAGGCGATCCTGCCAGGGCTCGCGCGATTTCAACTCGTCGCCGCTCGCCACCTGATAATGAGTAGCCGTAGCTGTCTCGGATATGGGCGATTCTAAAATCAGATAATAAAAGTTCTAAGCGCTCGGCTCGCCTGACACCATCAAAACCATGGGCCTCAAGGGCTACAGAAATATTATCTGACACTGACAGTTTCCGAAAGATACTGGGCTCTTGTGCAAGATAACTTAATCCGACCTGCGCGCGCCGATACATGGGCTGCTGAGTGATCACATTATGATCTAATAAAATTTCACCGGCATCGGGGGTGACTAGACCAACGACCATATAAAAAGATGTTGTTTTGCCCGCGCCATTGGGACCCAGTAGACCAACAACTTGGCCTGCGTTCACGGAAAAAGAAACGTGATCCACGACCTGACGTTTTTTAAAAGCTTTTGAAATGTCTTTTATTTCTAATAAACTGCTCATATCACATCATTTCTTTTTTTTATCATCCATCGTCGCCCGAACATTTTCAACTTTAACTTTTTTTCCACCGTCAAGAAAGACAATTTGCTGACCACTTAATTCATCATTATTTTGATAAACCTTAGGATGACCCAAGAATGTAAACTTATTTGCGTCAATATCTAAGTTCATTGTTTCACTCATTGCATATTTATCGTCATTGCTAACGCGCACCCCGCCCGAAAGAATGATATTCTTCAAAGTGGACTTATTTTTTTCATACACAAACACCGCGGTGGGTCCTTCGATCTTGGTTTCATTATAGTGGATGACAACATTGTCTAAAAATTTAGCTTCGTGGCTTTTTCCACTAAATTCTGCATGGCCGCAGGAAAGGTTAAAGAGTTTATTTTCGTTCAACTGTTTAGAGGCTTTAATTTGGTTTTTTACAAGCATTCGGCTTTGCTCGATTTCAACCACCATTTCGGAACCTTGGACTTTCAATCCGGCGCCTTGTTCGTCTTTTGGACCTTGCATTGATATCGGTCCTTGGCTAATGATCAATCTTTTTTCGGCATCATAAACAACTTCATCGGTCTGAAATACGTAGCCGTTGGTTGAAGTGATTTTGACATCACCCATAATTTTCATGCCTTTAGATTTCATGTCGATTTTTCCCGATTGGCCTGTCACAACAAAATCAATTTGTTCCTTATTATAGAACTGAACCCTGACTGTTTTTAAAAGCCAAGAGACATTCCCCTGATTGCCTTCAGCATCTTTGGCAAACAACTCCCAATCATGAGACCCTTTCTGACTTTCAACCAAATGAACCCCAGAGGCTTTTTGCAAGGCTTCAGAACTGTCACTTTTTGGATAGATGGTCTTTGTCTCGGCCTCAAATTTCTCGAGGTGTTGTGGAAAAATAATTAATATTTCAATAAACAGAAAAATCAGAATCGCAACAAAGGCCATGTTTTTAAAGCGAGGGCCCGTCATAAGATCAACTTAATTTGTTTTTGGCTCATTGGGTTTCTTAGAGACTGCGAAATTGATTTCACCGGCTCCCGCTTCGGTGACTGTGTACATCACTTTTTTAACAGTCAAAATATCAACACCTTTATCCGCCTCGATCGTCACTTTATTCCAAGCATTCATATCTTCTTTAGGATTTTGCACAGCTTGATCGACCGCATCTTTTATTTGCTTACCCAGTAAGGCATTATTTTCTTCTTTAGCGCGCTTCAAACCGGCTTTCATTTCATCAAATAATTTTTGAATCATCCAATCTTTTTGATTTTTTACGTCACTAAAAGTGGCGATCACAGTTTTATCTAATATAATTTCTTTATTTGAAACAACCACCACAAAAGCCGGTTTTAGATCTTTTGTAGAGCTTGCTTCCGGCAAGGATAAATCCTTATGCAAAATCAACATTTGCTCTTGCCCGCTAAAATTTTGCAATAAGAAGATCACGAGGACCGTGAACATATCCACCATCGCCGTCAAAGAAAGCATGGCCACGACGCCTCTTTTTCCTTTTCGACGTTTTAAAATATTGTGATTCCGATGTCTTTCGCCCGGTTTATAAATGGCCATTAGTTGGGTCCTCCGGTGGCTACAGAAATAGCCGGAAATCCTGAAATTAAAAGACTGTCCATGGCTTTAATCAAGCGCTCGTATGCCAGCTCGTCAGAGACGGCAACAACGGCATCTTTTTTCTCGGGGTACAATTGCTTCACTCGCTGAAGTTGGGCGACAAGCCCTGCCTCATCGTACTGACTGTTAATCAAGGGTAAAGAAAAAGCCTGTTTCCCAATCGTCAATACATAGCCGTTGGTTTTTACATCGACTCGCAAAACCACATCTGCATTCGGAGGCGGAGTCTGCGCCGGCTGTGTTTCCGATTTTTTTCCGTACAAAGAGCTGCCGATTTGAATCATCGAAACTTGTGTCCAGACTGCAGTGATCAGGAGAAAAGAGATCAACACACTCATCAAATCGATGAACGGCACTAAGTTCAGATCCATATTGGAGCTTCGACCGCCTCGTTTCGAGCCTGATTCAACTTCTGACATACTCTTATCCTCAATCCTTCATTTTATCGCGATTAGAAGCCACAAGATTCATCAATGTCATGCTACTCTCGATCACATCATTTTCAGTTTTCTGAATTTGAAACTGAAACCATCCGTAACAAACGATACAAAGAATCGCGACGGTCAAACCGAAGGCCGTACAATTTAAAGCGTGCGAAATACCTTCTGCTAAGATTTTTGCTTTTTGAGCTGGATCTTCAGCAATTACACCACGAAAGGCACCAATCATACCTATGATCGTTCCTAACAAACCGGCTAGCACAGCAACGTTACCAAACACGGCTAAGAAAGGAACTTTTCCTTCGACCTTAGGAATTTCTCGCATCACTGCGGCATCCATGGCCACTTGAATTTCTTCATCCGGTCGTTTGTTCATGGCTTGAATCAAACCGGCTTTCACCGTATTTGTCAGAGGCGCCGGTCGCGAATCACAAAATGAAATCGCTTGGCGTAAATCTCCAGCCACAACCATTCTAAAAAGTTGATCTGTGAATTCCTTTTTATCAACGATCAACGTTCGCATTTTCATAAAGCGATCGACGATAATGATTAAAGCCAGAATCAAAATCACGGCAATGGTCCCCATGACCGGCAAACCGCCCTCTTGAAACGCTCTAATAATAAAATTACTGTTTTCTGGTCCCACGGTCTCTCCTCCTGTTATTTAGCTGCTCTAAAATTAAATGGATATTGTGATACTTCCGCAGTCATGCCGGCCGGCACATCTGGAAAAGTATAGCTTGCGATACGATCGCGCAGACAATTTTCCACGGCCTTGTTATTTAATGTCGAACTTTTTACTTTGACGTTCACGGCTCGGCCTCCGGCAACGATCTCCCAGGTCATGACAACTTTTCCTTCAATCTGTCGACCTCGCTCAAGGCGATTTAATTCTTTCACATAGCAACCACGAATTTCATTTTGGTTGTGCCGAATGACTCTGCGGACGGCTTCTTTATCGATGGTTCCTACGAACTGAGCTTCAGAATCTCCGGGCTCAACAGCAACACTTGTTTTATCTCCAAAACCATCGGCACTTCCATAAAGACCTTGTCCCGTGCTTCGACCCTTGGTTCCAATTCCAGAAATCCCCTCGGTGGCGGTGCCTTTTCCTCCGGCACCAGTGTCTTTAAACTTAGAGCCTAAATCATCACCGGCCCGGTTGCTATCCATGCCACTGGTGCCGGTCGCCTTATCGGCTTGTCCCAAAATTCCCCCAGCACCTGAATAACTTGGGTCCAACTTAGCACGACTTCCACCAGAGCCAAAGGCACTGAACAATCCCGCCTTTGATAAATCTTTTTTATCACTCTGAGCATTGGCCCCAGCCTTTTCACCTAATTTCAAAGCGCCACCTTGCTTGGTCGACGTGAATTTTTTTGGACGATTTTGTGAATTTGGAATGGGCGCCACTTCGGCCGCTCGACCTGCCAGCGCATTTTTTGCAGCTTTCTTTTGAGGAGACGGCTGCCCTTGCTTGTGTTTCTCTTGTTTGACTTCGCCCACTTTAACTTTCTCAGGTGGAGTTTCAGATGGCGTCGGCGGCTGAGGCTCTTGCGGAGGTGGCTTTACGGCAGGAACTTTTGGAGGCACCGTAAATATAATTTGCGCTGTCCGAAGCATTTCTTCTTCAGTTTTTGTCATGTCTTCCGTCGGCATCGTCACTGAAATATAAAACGCTAGAAGACCTGCAATCACAAGGGCCATCACAACGGCTGTCAGCTCGGGACCGGTGAGTAAAAATGCGGGAATGAGCGGCACGATGGGCGATTGGGGAGCATAACGGATGAAAATTTGAATTTTTCCACCCATTAAACTTAAGCAGATCATTTCATTTTGATCCAGACGAACAAAAATTCCTTTTGGGTTTTTTGTGGCTTTGCCGGTCTTAACGACATCGGCTAAATCTTTATTGCCTTGCGAATGAATGAGTTCAAAACCCATTTCTTCAGTGACGGCAACACGCACGCCGCCCGAAATTTCAAGCAAAGGCCATCCTTTGGACATCGCCCCCGCAGGCAATGATATCTGATAATTTTCACCGGGTCCGACTCGCACTAAACCCTGAGCTTTAAAGTGATAGGTGGTTAGAATACGCTCTTGCCATGCGACGATCACTTCGACCACTTGTCCTTTACCAGGCTTTAAATATTTTTTTAAATCTTTCACTTCGCTGGCCGGAGCAAAAGTTTTTTTATTTTTCTTAGATGATAATAACTTTGAAGAAGGGCTGCGGATTTCTGGTTTTGAAAAAGACTTGACCTCTTCTTTTTTTGATACAGGAGGACTGATATTAAAGCTTGGCTTATTGGCCGTTGGCTTTGCTATTGGGGCTGATACTTTTGCTTCTGGTGCTTTGACAGTTGCCGTTGGAGCAGCGCCAGCCACAGCTGGCTTTGGAACGCCAAAAAAGAAGACCACTTTGTAAGGGCCGACGCCAATTTCGTCTCCTGAAGACAAAGCTGAATCCAAAATAGCTTGACCATTTTTAAAGGTCCCTGTTTGAGATCCTAGGTCTGAAATATAATATCCACCATCGCGCATTTCAATCAGGCAGTGAATCGCAGAAACGCCTTCACCTTTTAAATCTAAATGAACTTCGGCATCTTGCCCTAAAACAATTTGATTTTGATCAAACTGTTTCACTTCTAGCAGCTGATTATTTTTGAAAACTCTTAAAATCACAGGCGATTTCAATTTCCCCCCCGAACTCGTTGCATGTCTTCGGTCGTCTTCCGCATTTCGGGAATAAAGTTTTCTCGCAGTTTGATCAGGCGGCGGTAATTAAAATTTTTCTTTTGAAATAAATAAAACATATCAGGCTTCTGAGAGCTTCCCTCAACTAATTCATCTTCAAAATTGAGGGTCGCGCGGCGCTCTTTAGGCTTCTTCCCATTGTCTTCAGCAGAAGCGCTGACCCCAAATAAGGTCACGACGATTAAAATTTTAATGACACTGATCAGGCGTTTCATAACTGGAACTCCAAGTTGACTAGCCATGTTCTATTGTAAACCTATCTTAACCTTGTTTTCCAAGTCCTTTATCCGAGAGCGCTGTTCTGAGGACCCACCTACAAACTTTAGTCTGTTCAAAACCTCAGAACCTTCCTTATATTTTTTAAGGACCTCAATCAGCAGGATGGCTTGGTTAAACAAAATATCTTTGTTATTGCTTTGATCTTTAAGAGCTCGCTCATAAAGTCCTTGCGCTTGTAAACCTTTGCCAGTGGCCGTCAGGGCTATGGCGTAATTATTAAGAACGCGAAAATCCCGAAGCCCTTTTTGATAGGCTGTTTCCAAAGCGACAACGGCTTTACTATAATTTCTTTGATCGACAAAAATAGCTCCCAAATTTGCAGCGATCACACCATCCTGCGGATTCAGGCTAAAAGCTTGACGAAAGGCCTGCAGAGCTTCGCGATTTTCTTCTAAGGCCAAGTGAACAACGCCTAAATTGTTATAAAGTTCGGCAGAAGGCTGAAGCTGCACGGCCTTAATTAATAAATATCGAGCGGTGGCCAATTTTCCTTTTTTATAATTAGACAGAGCTAAAGCATTCAGCGCTTTAGGATCCGCAGAGTTTTGCAACAAAGCCTGAGTCGCAGCTTTAAAAATTTTTTCATCACTCTGGGATCGAATCGCTTCATCTAAAAGATTCGCTGTGGCCTTCTGGGCTTCTTTTGGAACCGCAGCGACCGCAGCTCCAGGGGCCGTGGCCAATGGCTTTTCAGTAACTGGTGTCGGAGCGCTAACATTAGGCTCATCACCTGTGGCAACATCCTCGTCATGATCGACGGGCTTTGGCTTAGAGGCACAAGAGATTAGTAAGAATGTGATTCCCACAATGAAAAGCTTTTTCATTTTGCCATCCAATTCACAAGATGGCTTTCCATGCCAACTTCACCACCATCATAGTAAGTTTTTGGATCTACTTTATTCATAAAATCCAAAGCGGTATGATAAGATTCAGGAAATGCTTCAAGCTCCCACGCCTTTTCAACAGCTTTTTGATAACTTTCTCGCGCCTGTTTAAATTGCGGTTGGGCTAACTCTTTATCCACTTTTTCTTTATACATTTTTTGGTCGTCAAGACTAAACCCTTTAGGAACCGGAGCTTTGACAAAACTGTCTCCCATATGCTGATAAGCCTGCCCAGAAAGCGCAAGTCCGGCGATGATCTCATCTGCACTATCGTAATCGATGACATCTTTAATAATTTTATTTGTCTCTTTCAGAGCCTGTAATTTTTCGTCAATAGACCGCTTTAATTTTGCGGGGTCCGTAGAAAGCTTGATCGCCTTATATTTTACTAAGGCCTCTTCAGCATCTTTCATGCGAGCCTTCGCTGGAAAATTCGCCACACCTTTTCGCTTTGCCACAGGCATTCTACGATAATAACTTAAAACTTTTGCTCGCCATTTTTCAGACTCATCAATTTTTCGCTGGGCTTTATAAAGCTCCATCAGATGGAATTGCGATTCAATCACCTTGCCTGCGTCTCCGCGGCCCATCTCGATAAATTCTTCATAGTGGTCGATGGCAAATTTCTTGTGCCCCGCTTTGCGGTGAATTTGCGCTATACTAAAAAGAGCTTCGGAGTGATCTTGATTTTTCTTACTCGTTTTAAGAACTTCGCCATACGCCCTTAACGCTTCTTCATTTTTGCCAGCCACTTCATAAAGCGCTGCGGCCGTAAAAATTAAATTGGCCGCCAAAGGATCCTTCATGTCTTCATGGGCCACTTCTTTAAATAAGCGCGCCGCATCTTCAAACTGCCCTGCATCTTGCAATAACTTCGCAGACAATCTTTTTGCTTTGAGCTTTAAATCTTTATGCGCTTCAGATTTAGAGTTTGCAACTTTTTGGTAGCTGACCAGTGCCGAAGCATTCTGTCCGCCTTTTTCAAAATTGACGGCGGCATTGAATTCAGCCTGGGTGACTAGCTCTGATTTTGGATTTTGCCTCGCAAAGTTTTCATATTGTGCGGCACTTTCTGCAAAATTTTTCGAGCTTTCTAAGTCCTGGGCCTTTTTAAAGCTGGCTTTTTCTAAGACTTCGCGGATATCTGCACCCGCTTTTGAATCAGAGATCGCTGGATTCAAAAGCAGTTCTGAACCTGTTTTTTCTAGACCGACATAATCTTTCTTAAGGCTATAGATATCCAAAATAAGGTTGGCAGAATACTCGGCGTACTTGCTGCGCGGATAATTCCTAACGATATTTTTGAAAATATCGTGGGCTTCATCAAAATAATTATGTTGGTAGTAAAGTCGTCCAATTCGAAATTGAATTTCGGGATTTTTCTCGGCCGTCGAAAAATTGGCCGCATACCATTTTGAAGCTTTGATGAATTTTTCTTCCTTCGGATCTAAAGGCACCGGATCCACAGAATTACCCAGCTTTTTACTGAGCTCCTTGTCAGAAGGAACTCCTTTTTCAACAGCATGAATTAAGTTTGTCGCAGCCTTACTGAAAAACTTATTTTGTTTGGAATTTTCAACCACCCAATTATATTGGGTCGCAGCCTCATCATACTTATTCATATCATACAAAAGCTCGCCATAATAAAAATGCATATCGCCAATGGCTGGAGCATCCATAAATGTTGTTAAATAAAGCTCGTAGGCATCGTTAGCTTGCCCCTGAGAAAATGGAGTGCGAGAATTTTGCGCCGTTTGATGTTGTTGAAGGGCGTAGTTCTTTAAAGTCGTTTCACGAAGTTTATAGGCATTAGCCACTAATTCTTTGTTAACAGCATTAGCTTGATACCATGCACCTTTTGAATCATAGTCCTTCACCCAACGATAAAGCTCTTCTTTAAAGCGTGGGGAATTTTTTGCATAAAAATAATACTGTACAATCTGGTATTGATAATTAAATGCTTTAGCCCCGTTCGGATCCTTCGCAATAAGATTTTTTAAAAGATAGGTCGCAGATTCCTTATTGCCCCGCTCAGCATAATAGGTCGCAAGCTTTTCCATCTGCAAAGTCATATCACCGCCAACCAACTCAGAAAAATAGGCTTCTGCTTTTTCAGCGGTGCCCGTTGCCGCATAAAATACAACAAGATCTCGGATGGCTTCATTTTCAAGCTTTGAGCGATTGACGGCTTTTTTTGTCGCTAGCTCGCCTTCACTCTCAGATTTTCCAGCTCGAATAATACTTTCAATATAACTAAGTGCTTGCTGAAATTTTCCCATGCGATAAAGAGTCCAAGCCCCTTTGTAAATTGCAAAAGTGTGTAAAGGGTGACCTTTATCTTTAATCAGTGGGGAGTAATGTCGGTAGGCCTCAGTCCACTTATCATTATCAAAATAATATTCAGCTAAAGCAAAGTCAGCTTCAGTGACAAAGGGACTACTGGGATATTTTTTGACTAATCTAGTATAATACTCAATTCCTTTTTTCTGATCGCCCAATTCAAAGTGATTATAACCTAAGAAAAATAACGCCTGAGCTATTTTAGGATCCCTTGGGAAATCTCGCTCAAACCAAGTATAAAGTTGAAGCGCTTTCCGATTGTATTCACGAGCTTCGACTGTATCCAAGACGGGCTTCACCTTAGTTTTACCAGCTTGAAAGGCACTCAACTTTCGATCGTATTCGTTCTGCCTTTTAGAATCTATATAAGAGGCTTTTTCAACATAAAGCTCTGCTAATCGCAACCAAAGCTCACCACGGTTGGAGCTGGCTTTGAATTGCCTGGTCAGCTTATAAAGTTCATTGATCTGCTGATCCAGAATTTTTTCATACTCAGCTTTCAAGCCACCTTCTCGTTTAAAAATTTCGGCGGATCTAGGTGGTTTGATCTCTTCCAAATTTCTTTGGGTCAATGGGGTGAATGGAAGCTGTGAGTCCGGAAGCGAAGTCTCGCCTTTTTGTAATTGCAACTTCCCGCCGCGGCTTTCCTGCTTAATTTGCGCCATCAACTCAGCCACAGTTTTTTTCGATGAAGCCTTTGCCTCGGCTTTTGGCGAAAAGCTTAAAAAACCGGCGATAATGAGTGAAGAAACAATCACGTAATTTTTCATATTTACTCGCAACTTTGTTTTCCGAGGTAATGGTAATTACCCACCTCATCCAACCAATATTCACCCTTGAAGGGATAATACTGGTATCCATTTTCAACATAAAATTCTCGGTTGATCTTGTCGTCGATTTGGGCAGAGGCTAGGTCATTTCCAGTGATTTTCTTCTTCAGGGTGTCTTTCTTACCGCTGATCATTTCATATCGAATAAGACCTGCTTGTTCGTAAAGGTCTGCAAGATCTGCACGCATATTTTGTAAATGCGCCCGAACCATATCGCCCATGGCTAATTTTTTATTTTTTCCGCGACTTGAAATGATCTTTTGAGCATAAACACCCAGTGGAGTTCCCCGTAGCGCAACGTTGGCATCAATTCTAGATTTTTCGTCACTTAAAGTTTTCAGATATTGAAATCCGCGACGGATATCGCCCTGCTCGAGGGCATTTTTAAGAACTAAATAAGGCAATCTTAGATTAGCATTGGATTCTTTGCCTTTTTTAATATCATAAGCTTTTTCAGCTTCTATGTAATATTCATAGGAGGAACTATTACGACCCAAGAAACCAGCAATCTGAGTCCTCACAGGGCCATAAGTTTTTTCAAAAAGAGTTAAAACTTTTTCCATTTCGTCATACTTACAAATATAAAGATAGACGATCGCTCTTAAGAGTAAAGATTCAGGAATATAAAAATCTTCATAGTATGCCGAATGCAAAGTTTGGAAATTACTGAGGGCCGATCGAAACCTTGCCCCCCTGAGCATAGCCCAGGATTGTTCAAAAATCGCCTGATGCCAAAGGAAGTGATCGCGGGGAACTTTTGCATAAGCCTCAATCGCTTCATCCCAACTTTGTTTTTGGTATAAAGTCCGCGCGATGGCCAATTGAGCTGCCACTCTGTTTGTATCCGTCACTCCAGATTTTCCCCGAATGGCCAGTAAATTCCGAAAAGAATCTAAGGCTGTATCAGGTTTGTTCTGAGAAAGCTCAGCAAGTCCTTTGCTAAAAAGAGCTTGATTATAATAGCTGCTGCCAGGCTGCACGCGGCTGAAGTAGTTGGCCGCTCCAATATAATCCTTACTTTTATTCTTAATTTCTCCGATTCGATAATTGATCATATCCTTGTTGTTCGTAGGGATATCGACAACATCAACCCTGGAAATTGCATAATCCAACAAGGTATCATCACCTAAGCTATCTGCAACAATGGATAACTTCTCAATGGCTTGCTTTTTATATTTCGTATTATTCATTCGAATCACATCGACAAACTGAAAAGCTGCCACCTGACTCATTTTTAATTCCATTAACATGAGACCCAAAATATATTTAATTTGTGGACGCTCTTCTTTTAATTCACTCCGACGCGATAAAATAAAAAGCTGACTTGCTGCAGATTGGTATTGCCCTTTTCCAGCTAAATCCAAAGCTTTGGTCAGCTGTTGATGAGCTGCTGAATTCGGATTGTATGTGGAAGCGATAGGAGTGCTATTTTTCGTGGGTGCTGGTTTTCCTTGCGCCCGTCGTTTGCTAGCGGCCTCAGCTGCTGAAGGATGAGCAAAAACAACGAGGGTGCTCGCCAGAAAAAGAAAGATAAAACTTTGCGAGATTAAGTTTCTCATCTGTAACTAGCCTCCGGAAAAAAGAAACTGGCGCCGACACTCAGGAAAAGAAAATTAAAATTTGAACTGTTTTCTTCGATGCCTTTTGCTGCAAAGCTATGCCAGCTGAAGTCCCAACGAATCGCAATGCCCTTCGTGACCGAAAACATTTGTCCCGTTCCAAAGTGCAATGTTCCAGGCTTTTCATTCGACTGAGTGCCTGTCACGCCGTAGCCTGCAGAAAAATACATATCGAAGGGAATAATTTTTTTACTAAAAAGACTGAATTTGCCATACATAGGAAACCACATTAGATCCAGCCCAAGGTAATCCTTTGGATAAATTAAATTATCTGTGCTGACGTTTTGGAAATCCTTTAACTCTTTTGTCGACTTTGCTTCAGTGGTGCTAAGATTAAAATAATTTGCTTCTAAGCCCCAGGTTTCATTCAAGAAATAAGCCCCTTTTGCCACCACTCCATAGGTTTCGAAAAATGGATTGTTGGTGACAAGATTGAGGCCACCAAAAAACTGAAATCGACCTGTCTTAGGCATATATCTTTTTTGAATGACAGAGACCTCGGAAAAAGGTGCTAACGTCCCTAAGCCACTGAATGTGGCCTCTTTGCTCTCAGTGGATTTTTCAAGGCTCGACGGTTCATTGGTTTTTTTTGCAGTTGCTTTTTCAAGTTCCACTTCAATGACTTGCAATTCATCGTTGTCCGAAGAGGCCTCATCCTGCGCCCACAATCTGATGGGAAACAGGCTGGCCGAAATAACAGCTATTAAGAAAATCGACTTCAACATAATTCCCCTCTAAAATAAATAGCTGACGCCAAAATCCATATTGGTCGTGTAAGTCATACGCTCTTGAAAATCATTAAAACTAGGTTTCGAATTGCTGGCCAAGATTCCTGGATTTCCAGAAAGAAATGGAATTGGCGCCTGGTGCCCGTAAAGTCGCAAATCGACCCGCAAAGCCCACTGAGGATTCAAATAAAATTTTTCACCAACACCCAGCGCCGCCGCCGGATAGGATTTATGAGCATACTTTACTGTGCCCAGGGCCGCGGTGCCAAAAAGTGAAAGGTTGAGGACTAAACTTTTAGAAAGGCTCATTTTGCCATAAAACATTTTAAGATTGTAGTCGGCCATCAATGCATATTCTGGCGCTGGGGCTCTTGAAAAATCTAAGTTATATTTGCTATTTAATTGATTCGCGTAACTGGATTGACCTGCAAAATTTTTACTATAGATCAATCCAAAAACGTGATCTTCACTGGTATGATAATAAACAGCCGCGCCCAGTTTACTCACATTTGCAATAGGCTCAGTCAGCGCCATGCCGTAATATCCACCAAATTCGACATGACCCTGAGTCACAACAGCACGATTTTTTACACTGACCGGATTATCAAAAATCGGCAGAACGGACTCTTGTGCCAATTCTTCCTTAGGCAGTTCAACAACTTCTGCCGCTAAGGCAGTGCCTGTCCACAAAATCAAAGCGGCAACAATTTTTAATAACATGCGAACACCGTTCCTAACGACGCCATGGACCATCTTCCAATCCCATTGAATCATTGTGGAAAATAAAAAATCAGTGGGCAAGCGACGGCAAGACCTCAGTCTGTTGATTTGACTCAATGAATTTAATTCCTAGACAAAAGTCATGCTCAATATGATCATAACTCACTATGCAACGTACAACTTTGTCCCGTCTTCTGTCGATCGCTCGGCCAGAAATGACTTCGATCCTATGGGGTTTGTTTTTTTTAATCATTTCTAGTGGTGCAAGTTTAGCCTATCCACAGATCATTCGATGGATGGTAGATAACGTTCTTCAACCAAAAAAATTAGATCTGCTGGTGATTGTCGTCGGAGTTCTTTTTATCGCTTTTATTTTACAAGGCGTGGCTTCAAGTCTTAGATATTATTTATTCACCATGAGTGGCGAGCGAATGGTTCTGCGCCTTCGTCAAAAATTATTTGAAAGAATCTTTTCACAGGAAGTTTCGTTTTTTGATTTCCATCGAACTGGGGAACTAACAAGTCGCTTGGCTTCTGATTGCACGACCTTGCAAAATACCGTGAGCGTCAATGTCTCGATGGGATTAAGAAATTTAGGCCAAGTCCTGGGGGGCCTAGGTTTTATGTTCTATACATCCTGGAAATTGTCAGCCCTGATGCTAGTTCTTATTCCCCCCATCGGTATTGCTGCGGCGATTTTTGGGAAGCGCATCAGAAAATTTTCAAAACAATTTCAAGAATCTTTAGCGCAGGCAAGCATCGTTGCCGAAGAAACTATTTCTAGCGTAAGAACCGTTAAATCTTTTGTTCAGGAAAAAGCTGAATCAGTCCGTTACCAAAGCGCCTTAAGCCAAGCTTTGCAATTAGTTCGCCTCAGGGTGATGGCCATTACGACATTTATGATGTTTGCCATGGTTGTTGGCTTTGGCGCCATCTGCTTTGTCTTATGGTATGGAGGTCGCGAGGTTGTCCTCCAAAACCTTTCGATTGGTGATTTGACTCAGTTTTTACTTTACTTAATGCTTGTCGCCATTGGCGTTGGAAGCTTAGGTAGTTTGTGGGGCGATTTTATGGCTGGGATCGGAGCCAGCAACCGCGTTTTTGAAATCATCGAACGAGATCCCCTTGTTGCAGATGTTGGCAACACTTTGCAAAAAATTGACGGACGACTTGAATTTAGGAATGTCTTCTTTAGCTACCCGACAAGATCTGACGTTGAAGTCTTAAAGGGCATTAGTTTCGAAATTAAACCAGGGCAAGTGATGGCCCTGGTTGGGTCCAGCGGTGGGGGAAAATCGACCATCGCAAGTTTAGTGCCCCGCTTTTACGATCCAAAATCGGGGCAAATTCTTCTAGATGGAATCGATCTTCAAACCCTTCAACCCAGTTGGCTTCGTGAAAACATAGGAATTGTTGCACAAGAGCCCGTTTTAATTTCAACCACCATCGAAGAAAATATTCGCTATGGCCGACCCAGCGCCAGCGATGATGAAGTTAAATCTGCGGCTCAGGCTGCTAACGCTGCGGAATTTATTTTAGGTTTTCCAGAAAAATTTAAAACCTCTGTTGGCGAAAAAGGCATCCAGCTTTCAGGCGGTCAAAAACAGCGCGTCGCTATCGCTAGGGCTTTATTAAAAAATCCAAAGATCTTAATCTTAGATGAAGCCACAAGCAGTCTTGATACGGCCAGCGAACACTTGGTACAAGAAGCCTTACAGCGGCTGATGCAAGGGCGAACCACTTTAGTCATCGCCCATCGCTTGGCGACTGTAAAGACTGCTGACGTGATTTTCGTCGTCCACGGAGGCAAAATTGTTCAAACTGGCCGGCATGAGGATCTTGCCCGTCAAACTGACGGACTTTATTATCAACTTTTAAAAAGACAATTCACACAGGAGAAATCATGAGAAGAATTTTAGGCGCCGATAAAGTAGCCCCGCAAGCCCAGCAGGCCATCAAAAATTTTCACCCCGAGATTGTTCAAGAGATTGAACAATCTTTGCAAAAAAACGACTGGGTGATCGTTGGCATGTCGCAAAATCCAGTGGTCAAAAAAGCTCGTAGATTTTTAGACGGTAAAAATATCGCCTATAAATATATCGAATATGGCAGCTATTTTTCAAAATGGCATCAACGCTTATCGATCAAGCTATGGAGTGGCTGGCCGACATTTCCCCAAGTGTTCCATAAGGGACAGTTGGTCGGTGGATGTGCTGAACTAGAAAAATACACTCACTTCTGATATCGCCAGCAACAGATTTCGAAGAGCTCCGCGGTTCAGCGAAGCTCTTCTTTGAATTCAAATTATTATTCCGATTGCAGAGCGTTTTCTAATTCATTCCGATCTCTAACACCCAATAATCGAATTTCTACACGGCGATTCATCTGTTGATCGTGAGTCGATGTTCCTTCTGCAAATGGGGAACTGGAACCTTTTCCGATCAACTGAATATTTTTAGCCGATAGACCCTGCTGCTCCAAAATAGAAGCCACTTGTGCGGCTCGCTCTACTGAAATATTCATATTCGCTTCGTCATGACCCGTATTATCTGTAAACCCTACAACTTCCACGGTCTCGAAAAGATTTTGATGCTCGCTTAGCAGGGCGCCAAGATCTTGCACTTTTTCTTTTTCACTGGAATTCAGTTTGGTACTATTAGAGCTAAAAGTGATCACGGCTTGATTGCCAACCAACTCTTTTAAATTCATTTCTGCAACAGGCTCAGCCATCGGCGCCACTTCAGCCAGAGTCGTTGTTGCACCCGTTACCTGTGTTGTATCGGTTTGCGGTGAAATCATTGAATCAGCAGGATTGCTGACCGCAACTTCCTGGCGATGATAACCTCCGAAGCCAAACTGAAAATCAATCATACCCATATAAATATTTTCTTTATTAACATTCAAATCCTGCATCGCGCGTGCACCAATCCGAGCTAAACGACCTTTTTCCAAAGTGATTTCGCGAATCACCTGTAACCCAGCAAACTGAGCGTCGGCTTGATTAGCTCCGTAATAAGCGCCTCGCCCCAAAATTGTATTGCCTACAAGACCTGCCTGCCATCGATTGGACCATTGATATCGTCCCGCATATTCCAATATTCCTCCAGTTTCGGCCCGCTCGGGGACAAGATCTGAGGAAAAAGTTTGGTTCAGAGCGCCAAAACCCAGGTCGAAAACAGATTTTTGATTTTCCGGATAAAATGATCCCAGTAATCTGATATTTGAATTGGCGCCCTCAACATTGATCACATCATTTTTGGGAGTGAAGCCAGCACCAAGTCCAATAAAAGGTGCAAAGCCAACAGGTCCCGTATCCTTCGCATTCATATTTTCTTGACGGATTGTGCTGATATTTTCATCAGCTGCCCAAACAAATGGGCTTACAAATATCAGTAAATTCACGATTAGCATTTTCATAAGATCTCCTAGGATGAAATGTTTTAAAATTGATTCGCAACGCACGCTCATCACCCATCAAAGATTATTGGGGGCCTGAAAACAGTCAACGCGTATGGATTTAGGAATCAATTTATGAACAAATCTTCACGACAATAAGCTGAAATTATCGAATTTTCGCCTTTAAAAGATCCTGAAGGTGCAGAACTCCGACAGGTTTTCGCGGGTGCGTTGACGCCTGATTTAAAACAAAAAGAAGCTGAATTTTAAATTCTTCCATAAAAAATAAAGCTTTTTCTGCTAACTCTTCGCCGTCGATGGTTCGGGGGTTTAAAGTCATCAGTTCTGTCGCTGATCCTGAAAATGGATCCTGATTTTTTTGCAAACGCCGACGAATATCACCATCGGTGATCACGCCCATCAGATCACCTTTGCCATCAACAACCCCAGCTGCGCCGCGAACATCTTTATGGGTCATGATCGAAAAAATTTCTTTCACTGGTGTTTTTTCAGTCACCAGTGGCAAAGCATCTCCGGTGTGCATCAGATCCTGAACTCGGGTCAGCAATCTGACTCCTAATTTTCCGCCGGGATGATATTCAGCAAAATTTTCCGGACTAAAACCTTTTTCTTTCAAGACAGCCATCGCAACAGCATCGCCCATCGCCAAACTTGCGGTGCTACTGGCTGTCGGCGCTAAGCCTAAGGGACAAGCTTCTTTTGAAACCTCAACATTCAAGACAATCTTTGCCGCTTTTGCCAATGTATTTCCAAAAGATCCCGTGATGGCGATCAGGGGAACCCCTTTGCGAGTCACAAAATTTAAGACACCAGAAAGTTCAGCAGCTTCCCCTCCGTAAGATAAAGCCATAACGATATCTTTTTTATCAATCATCCCCAGGTCGCCATGCAGGCTTTCTGCTGGGTGCAAATAAACAGCTGGTGTGCCCGTCGACGAAAACGTACTGGCAATTTTACGAGCAATATGACCCGATTTGCCAATCCCTGTGACGACAAGTTTTCCTTCGCAATTTTTAATCAGCTCAACCGCCGCAACAAAAAGGTCATCCATGCGACTTTTTAAATTTAAAATCGCTGCTGATTCAATTTCTAAAACCTGATGACCTTGTTCAATAATTCTGGATTTCATGGGCCAACCTTAAAAATTTTGAGATTTACGAGCTTCTTTTTTTTCTTTCGTTTTTAAATCTGAATTTGAAAGAGTTTTATTTTTTGGCTTTACCAAAGTCTCTAGCAAATTTTTTCTGCTTAATGAGGCTTTTACAAATTGACTGAATAAAGGATGCGGTGACAAAGGTTTGGATTTAAATTCGGGGTGAAATTGCACACCGATAAACCAAGGATGATCTGGAAGTTCAATAATTTCCACTAAATCCCGTTCCTTACAAACACCGGCAATGATCAAGCCCTTTTTTTCAAACAGGGGTCGAAACTTATTATTAAATTCATAGCGATGACGATGTCTTTCCGTAATCCGCAAAGATTTATAGATGGTTTCGCACTTAGAACCCTTGGCTAAATCACAAGGATAAGAACCCAAGCGCATCGTTCCACCTTTATTCACGACATTTCGCTGCTCGATCATAAAATCAATCACAAAGTTTCCCCGTGCCTGACCTTCTTTTGCAAACTCGCGACTGGTGGCATCCTGAATACCACAGACGTTCCTAGCAAACTCGATGGACGCTAACTGCATGCCAAAACAAATTCCAAAAAATGGAATTTGTTTTTCCCGAGCCATACGAATCGCGGAAATTTTTCCCTCAGCGCCGCGATTGCCAAAACCCCCAGGCACTAAAATTCCACTCACACCTGAAAGCGCCTGTTCAACATTTCGGTCACTGATTTTTTCTGAATCAACATAGACAATTTCAACTTTACAATTATTTGCGATGCCGCCATGAACTAAAGATTCGTGTAAAGACTTATACGATTCCTTCAAATCCACATATTTACCCACAACACCAATGCGAACCACTTTTTCTGGATGGGCGAGCACTTTATAAATTTGTTGCCAGCCTTTCAGATTGGGTTTGCCCATCTCCAGTTGCAGACAATCGACAATTCGCTGATCAAGACCTTCTTTATTTAACATCAAGGGCACTTCATAAATGGTCGATGCGTCCGAGGCTGCAATGACATTTTCCACAGGCACTGAACAGAATAAGGCAATTTTCTTTTTCAAACTGGGCTCAATAAATTTTTCTGACCGACAAACTAAAAAGTCCGGCTGTAAGCCAATCTCACGAAGTTCTTTGACAGAATGCTGAGTCGGTTTGCTTTTTAATTCTCCAGCGGCTGCAATGTACGGCAAGTAAGTGACATGCATTAAAACCGAATTCCCCAAGCCCACTTCCAAACGCATTTGTCGAATGGCTTCCAAGAAAGGTTGGCTTTCGATATCGCCCACTGTCCCACCAATTTCAACAATAACAATTTCAGACCCCTGAGCGGCCTCAAACACTCGCGCTTTAATTTCATCGGTGATATGAGGAATCACTTGCACTGTTCCACCTAAGTAATCACCGCGTCTTTCGCGCGCAATGACAGCATCATAAATTTGCCCTGTAGAAACACTGTTCGCCCGGTTCATCACAGCCGACGTGAATCTTTCGTAGTGGCCTAAATCCAAATCCGTTTCGGCGCCGTCTTCTGTGACATACACTTCGCCGTGCTGAAATGGCGACATCGTGCCAGGATCGACGTTGATATAAGGATCAAATTTCATGATCGTCACCTTAAGACCACGAGCTTCTAACAAAGATCCCAGGCTGGCCGCGGCGAGCCCCTTACCCACCGAAGAAACCACTCCGCCGGTCACAAAAATAAATTTTTGCTTCAAAGCCTTCTTTGTCGTTTTCTGAGTGGATACGCGATTTTTTTTCAGCGCTGTTTTTTTCATATTTTTCCTTCAAGTTGATTCGAGATAATAAGGCGAACTTTTTCTAAATCTTCCGGCGTATCAACACCCGGAGAAGCGTGATCGACTTTAAATACTTTAATCTTTGCACCCATCGATAAGGCCCGCAACTGCTCTAAGGATTCGGCCAGCTCAAGGGCTGATGGTTTTGTTTGACAAAACTTTTGCAAAAACTGGCTCGAGTAGGCATACATCCCGATATGTTTCAAACAAGCCTGATTTTTTTCTGTCGAAAACTGGCCCCGCGAGTAAGGAATCGCAAAACGGCTAAAGTACAAGGCGTAACCGGCATCATCCATCACAACTTTTACCGAATTTAATGATACAAGTTCTTCTTGCGAAATGGGGTGAGCCAAAGTCGCCATTTGTGGCGCTGGATTTGTTTCGAAAGCTGATATTAGTAAATCGATATGATCCGGATTGATCAATGGCTCGTCGCCCTGAATATTAACAATAACTTCAGCGCCTCGTCCAAAACTTGCAGCATAAGCCCGGTCAGTTCCAGACGGCAGATTTGCGTCAGTCATGACGGCCGTGACCGACATCGCCTCTGCGGCCCGAAAGATTCTTTCGTCATCTGTGGCAACAATAATTTCAGATAATTTTTTACTTTTTTGAGCGGCTTCAATCACCCACTGCACCAGAGGCCGACCGTGGAGAGACACTAAGGCCTTTCCCGGGAACCGGGTTGAACCGTAACGAGCCGGTATCACACCCAAGATTTTCAAATCAATCTCCTCTGGTAAACCTTAAAGCCACTGGTTAAATATATAGGATTCAACGGCCTCATGTCCCTCTTTATTTAAGACGGACACCGCAAAAACCGATTCTAATTCTGAGGCCTTCTTTATAGCACTTAAACGATTCAGAGCAGCGCCCCGAGACATTTTATCCGTCTTGGTTAAAACCACCATCAGGCCAAAACCATGGTCATCGGCCCAACCTTTGATCATTTCCTCTTCGTCTTCCCATTCGCGTCGAATATCCATCACTAAAACAAGGCCCTGCAGCTGCTCGCGCCTAAATAGGTAGCCTTCAATCATTTCTTGCCATGAGTGCTGCTCATCCCCGGACCTTGAAGAGAACCCGTAACCCGGCATATCCACCAATCTAAATTTATTCTCGTAATTGAAAAAATTCAAAAGCCGAGTTTTCCCAGGTTTTTTTGAAACCATGGCCACTTTGCTGCGCGCTAATAAATTGATCAACGAAGATTTACCCGCATTGGAGCGGCCGACGATCGCGACCTCTTTGGACTTTCCATCCGGAAAGTCCTTAGGTAATTTTGCACTTTTAATAAATTCAATTTTTCGCATAGATAGCCCTTTCTATCTCATGGATTCTGTCCAAAATCCAAGAATTCATTCTGTCTGGAGCCGTGCTTTTCAGCCAAGCTCAATGGAATCGCAAAGGAAGACCCTTTTTGTTGGTGCTAACCATGAATATTGTAAGTCCCCATAAGGAGAACGCATGGAAAAAACGCTCAACGCCCACGTCCAATTTATGGATGCCACCCAAAAAAATGTTAAAATCGAGGCCTTCACTTTGATTGGAAACGATCCCACCTGTCATGTCTTAGTTTCACTTCCCAGTGTGGCCGACCGCCACGCCCGTATTGAAAAGAAAGAAGAGGGCTATTTAATTCGCGACCTGCGTTCACCCGTCGGAACTTATGTCAATGGGCTGCGAATTCAAGAGGCCTTTCTAAGCTCGAACGACATTATTAAAATCGGCGAACAAGAAATGATCTTTTCTTTAGAAGATGGTGAGCCCGAAGATATTTTCCCAGTTAAAAGTCGAAATCCTGAATGGAATGACGAACTGAGATCTTTAATCAATGTCGCAAAAACCGAATTTCCTGTCCTCTTGTTAGGCCCTTCTGGCACAGGAAAAGATGTGATCGCTAAAGCCTTGCACGAAAAATCGTCGCGCCGTAAAGGCCCTTTCCTAAGTGTCAACTGCAGTGCTTTAACTGAAACGCTGGTAGAAAGTGAACTTTTTGGCCATGTTAAAGGCAGCTTTACCGGAGCCATTGGCGATCGCAAAGGGGCTTTTGAGTCCGCCCGCGGAGGAACACTTTTTTTAGATGAAATCGGCGATTTACCCTATGGGCTGCAAGCAAAAATTTTGCGAGCTTTAGAAAATAATGAGATCCGACCCGTTGGTAGCGATCGGACGACAACAACAGATGTTCGAATCATCGCAGCCACCCATCAAAATCTGACAGAAAAAATTCGAGAAGGGGCCTTTCGATCTGATTTATATTTTCGTTTAAATGTCGTCGCCGTGCACCCACCGGCCCTGGCTGCTAGAATGGAGGACTTTGATGATTTACTTTATTCTTTTGCCCGTCAGATGCGCGTCCGTTTCAGTGTTGCCGCCATCAATAAATTAAAAAGCCACACATGGCCCGGAAATATTCGTGAACTTAAAAATTTAGTGGCAAGATCTTCTGCTTATTTTCCAAAGCAGTATATCGAAGAAAGTCATATTGATCGTTTAATCGACAAAATCCCATTGACCCAACCAGGCGACATGATGAGCGGTGGCGCTCCGATGCCAGTCATTAAAGAGATCGAAAAGCAGATGATCATTAAACGCTTGATCGCCAACCGCGGCAATCAAAGACGAACCGCTCAAGATTTAGGAATGCCTAAAAGCACTTTACATGATCGTCTGAAATATTATGAGATCGATATCCTGCAATTTAAGGTTTAAGGATGACGGTTTTAAAAAGGACTTTACTCACACGGCCCTTCGTCAAAATGCGATTCACTTCACGGCGCAGCTTCTCTAGAAGAAGCTGCTTACCGTCAGGGGTTTCCATTTGATCGAAGCTCATCTCTTCAGCATTTCTTTGAAATAAATCTTTCACTTCGTATTCACGATCTTTGACTTCCACCATGACATCCGGTGAATTTCCTTCGATATAAAATTCAAAGGCCCCCATTGGATTTGGTCCTGATTGGCTAGAACGCTTGATATTTACAACAATTTTCTGCAATGCCATGATGTTTTGGCTGGCCCGGGCGGAATCGTAGAAAAGTTCAACTTCTTTCAAAGGATCGTAAGTCTGGACGTTATCGGCCGAGTCCTCTAAGGATAATATAAATAAATCAGTGCTTGATGAAAGCATGGGCTTTGTCGCCGCTAAAAAAATAAAAACTCCTGTTAATAACACGCCAAATATAAGCCCAAAGGTGGCCCATTTTTTTTTGGCAGGCCAAAACGAGAACCGCCGAAGCCCCTCGCTGATCGATTGCGAGAGATGGGTTAAGCTATATTTTGTTTTCCTTAAAAGATCAGGCAGCCCCTCTTGCAGAAATAAAATAAGGTTGCTTTGTAAAATTGTTGTAAAGACGATAATGCGACTTCGATTTACTTTGATAAAGAGCCGAAACTTGGCGCTTAAGGAGCTGGCGGCTTCTTCCGCCATCAGTTGATCAAGATCCATCAATTCAATATTTAGATCAGGTCCGCCACCTTCAGGGGTGAATGTTTCCATTTGTTTTGCGAACTCGGGGTCATTTTGTGCAATGAAGGCTTCCATCTCTTCAAGGGAAATCAATTCACCTTCCACGCCCGAGGGGTTCGGTGCAGAAGAATTTTCCTCGACTTTAGGAGAGCTATCTGGATTTTCAGTCATATGTCCTACGACCATTGTAAGAACTCATCAAGATTCTCTGCAAGAACATTTTGGGAGTCGAGGCAATCCAGGGTAAAATAATCGTTAGGAGACCTCATGAGATCATTTTCAAAGATTGCGGTGCTTTGCCTTTTGTCTTCATGTACGACGATAGAACGCTCTCATGAAAGTGGGTACGGAGATAGCGGCTACAAGGCGCGAGCCGATGGCAGTCGCGAAGACGTCAACAGCTTAGATCACAAGAAAACGGCTTACGAATTAGGCTATAATCCTGCTATGACTTTATCTGAGCAACAATTGCAAGCGATTGATGATCGTCGGCGGCTGCATTTACTGGAACGGCAGTTGGATTCTCAGAAAGAAAAAGAGCAGTATTCAAAAATATTACCTTGGTTAAAGTCGGATCAAGAGCGCATTGAATTTTTGGCGATTCCGACGATTGAAGGCCGCCAAGCTTGGATCCAACAAAATGAAATTTGGCGACGGTCGCAAGCTCCGGACAGCCGCGTGAAGCAAGCCCTTCAAGAGGGTGATATCACGATAGGAATGGCGCAAGAGTTTGTGCGAAAAGCCTGGGGCGAGCCTCAAGAAAAACAAACATCAGGAAATCCGATTTATAAAAATGAAAAGTGGCGCTACACCCGTTATGTTTCCTCCAGCGAGGGTTATCGCAAGGAAACCCGACAGGTCTATTTTGAAGGTGGCCGAGTCGTCGGTTGGGAAACTGAATAATTGATTCTCAAGCCAACGCTAATGAGCCTCATCCCAGTTTTTCCCAAATCCGATATTAACCTTCAGCGGTACGTTCAAGGTTCCAACAGATTCCATCGTTTTTTTAATCAGCGGCATCTGGGATTCCAAATCCTTCTTTTTTCCTTCGTAAATCAATTCATCGTGAACTTGTAAAAGCAAAGTCAGCGAAGCCGGCGTCTTGGCAAGATCAATCATGGCTTTTTTCACCAAATCACTGGCCGTTCCTTGAATGGGAGCGTTGATCGCCGCCCTTTCGCCAAATTTTTTCATCGCGTGGTTCTTAGATTGTAACTCTGGAATATATCTTCGACGCCCATAAAGAGTTTCAACATAGCCTTTTTCTGTGGCCTCAATAATTGTCGAATCGATGTATTCACGGACATTTTTAAAGCGCTCAAAATACCGAGCGATGATTTCTTGCGCCTCATGCCGTGGAATGCCAAGGGTCTCGGCCAGGCCAAAAACGCCTTGCCCGTAGGCAATTCCGAAATTCACAGCTTTGGCTTTACGACGATGCTCGCCGGTGACATCTTTTAAAGAAACGTTAAATATTTCAGCCGCCGTTGCCGTGTGAATATCCAAATCATCTTCAAAAGCTTTTTTTAAATTTGGATCCTGAGTAATATGGGCAAGAACACGGAGTTCGATTTGCGAATAATCAGCCGACATTAATTCACAGCCTTGATCTGCGATAAATGCTTTTCGTACTTGCTGGCCGCGAAGAGTTCGGATGGGGATATTTTGCAAATTTGGATTATTCGAAGACAATCGCCCCGTCGTCGTCAGGGCTTGATTGAAATTGGTGTGCACCCGTCCATTTTCATCGGCCAGCAAAGGAATGGCATCGACATAGGTTGATTTTAACTTTGAAAGTTCACGGTATTGCAAAATCAATTTCGCAATCGGATGATCTAACTTTTCTAAGACTTCATTATCTGTCGAAAAGCCGGTTTTAGTTTTGCGCGCCGTTGGTAACTGCATTTTTCCAAAAAGAACCGTGGCCAATTGTTTTGGACTAGCCACATTAAATGTTTGGCCAGATAAAGTTTGAATTTCTTTATCCAAAGCAGCCACTTCAGAGGTTAATTCTTTGCTTTGAATTTTTAAAAACTCTTGATCGATTAAAATGCCCTTCTTTTCCATTTTAAAAAGCACCGGCACCAAAGGAATCTCTAGATCAATCAGAACTTTTTCAGATTTTTGTTCAAAAATCTGGGCCTTTAAATA
>JAYWEQ010000105.1:0-4475 GCA_043779185.1 Pseudobdellovibrionaceae bacterium | reverse complement strand
TGTCGAATTTCCGTGATTTGTACCAGGCGATTTCCTGATAGTGTACCACCCTCAAAATCATGAGCAGCGGTTAATGTTTTGCAATTTCCACTGGTACAGTATGGTTGTCAAGTTTGTCTTTTTGGCCCTTCTTTTTTCTGTAAGATTCACCCTCCAAAACAAGGTGCAAACTGCCGTGTTGAAGCTTGTCGACGACGGTGTCTAACGCAAGTTCATCATCGATGATCTCTTTCCAGTTTTTAAGCGGAAGTTGTGTCGTAATCAGTGTGCATTTTTCCTGACGTTCTTCCAAAAGATCGTGCAGATCTTGAACAATTTGTGGCGGCAGTTTTTTTAATCCGATGTCGTCGATAATTAAGAAATCCGTTTTGATTAAACGTTCTCGTAGACGCAAATAGGTGCCGTCAGTTCGCGCCATTAATAGTTTTTCTACGAACACACTGATGCCCATAAATATTGTGGTGTGACCGTGCCGACAGGCATGATTGCCGATCGCTGTGGATAAAAATGTTTTGCCGACACCCGTGGGGCCCACGATCATCACATTACGAGGCGAGGCCTTAATAAAGTTCATCTGCATAAGATCTTTCACCGCAGCCTTTGTCAGAGTTCGTTTCGCGGTGTAGTCGATGGACTCAAAGCTCGCCTGTGTTCGGAAGTTTGCGGCCTTCAGCCTACGATTTATTTTCGCAGAATCGCGGTAAGTTTTCTCATCTGTCATTAACGCCGACAACAGTTCACTCGGACTCCAGCCGTGGCTGATCGACTCTTGCAGACGCAAGTCTAGAGACTTGAGCATGCCAAATAATTTCATCTCTGAGATTTGATTTCTCGTTTGTTCTAACATTTGTAATTCCTTTTTTTAATGGATATTGTTGACGCCGCGTAAGTGCGGATTAAATGATCTTGCGCTGATTTCGTTCTCTAAATTTCTTTTCACCCCCTCTCTCATTTTTATGACCCGTTCGAGATATTGAACATTGTGGTTATTAAAACGGTTGGCCTCTTTGCATGCAGCCTCAAGTAAAGCTGGCGTGTAGGTCCAGGACAGCGCCACGATTCCTTGGCTGCGCCGGAAGTGCTTTAATGGCTGTGGCCCCTCAAGCAAGCCCTTAACCATGGCTGTGGTCTCCGGGCCGACACTGACGGCACGAGCAATGATCTTCTGCACGTCCTCTTCCGCAAAGGCTTGTTGTGCTGGTGGATAGTGACTGGTGTCGGTGACGAACTTGGCTTTCGTCTTCCCGCGGGCGTGAAACGCCACGCGGTCCCCTTCATAAAATATTTCCACTGTCTTTGCCGTCGCCCAAATATCTAAATCTTTGCCTCGAAGATGATGCGGGCTTGAGTAATAGTTCTGATCAAAAAATAAATGACAGTCCCGGCTTAAAATAGCGCGGTGGTAAACTGCCACCTTGTACGACACTTCCGGCAGCGCTTTTAAATGGGGCTTCTCGTCTAGAAACATCTCTAATCTGGTTCGTTTGAAAATACGATGAAGCTTACCGTTGAAGACAACTAAGTGCTCGCGCAAACACTGATTCAACTCCAATAGCGAAGTAAAGGTTCTGTAGCGGACTTTCATGAAAAAATATCTTTGAAAAATCTGGATTGTTCGCTCCACTATGGCTTTGTCTTTCGGCGTTCGAACTCGTGCTGGCACCACGGCCACTTTGTAGTGCTCAGCAAGTCGCGTGTAGGCTTGGTTGATCACTGGGTCATAGCGATGAACTTTCGTCACCGCACTTTTTAAATTATCCGGTGATAAAAGCGGGGTCACTCCGCCGAAATACTCAAACATATTCACATGTGATTGCAAAAAATCACCGCTACTTTGGGTCATCGTAAACTCCGCAAACGCATACCTACTGTGACAAAGCACGCCGACAAAAAATTGGGTCTTTCGAACTTCTCCGGTCACGGGATCTAGAAGTTCTATTCCATCTGCATAATCAATTTCAATTCGCTCGCCCGGCTTAAAAATTCTCACCATAGTGGCTTCCGTGAGACTGATTCTCTTCTGCGCTTGCTTCCAAAAGCCTGCGTACTGAACTTCGATCTGTTTACTTTCGAGGAGCTCTTCGTGGATTATGTTTAGCGGAACACCGCCGAGATATTCTGAACGAACATTTTCCCAATCGATACTCCTGGTCCAGCTCGTTGGCGCCGTCGCATTTAACATTGTCGGTTGTAATTTTTGATCTGAATTTTCAAGAATAAATTCGTCGATGTATTTGCTAACAGTGTTACGGTGAACTTTGGTGATGCGGGCAATGGCGCGCTTTTTTAATCCTAGTTTCCAAAGCCTTTTGATCTCGTTTGCATCCTTCAAATTGAGTCCGTTTCCCGCCATTTTTTGCTCCCACTTGATGTTGACTTTCAGGGTCAATCATCACGGTCACTTTCGGCGATAAAACTGCTCAGGTTTCAATTATGACGTGGCACAACACGATGGAAATCGCCTGGTACACTATCAAGGAAATCAGGTGGTACACATCTTTGGATATTCACTGGTACACATCAGTGGAAATTCGACAATTGACGATGGCTGGAAATGCGAACTCATCCGATCGCCTTATCTTTGAGATCCTTAATTGAAAAATGGCGCCAGCAAAACTGCGCGCCATTTTCATTTGTAAGAAGTGTTTTAAGGTGTATGTCTAAATAGGCTGGACAATATACTTCGAATTATTCATTTTCATAAATTCTTCAGAAAAATTGGAATTCTTATCTTCAAGAAAACGGGCCCTAGATATTGGAAAATAAAAACGAGTTCTTGTATTTAAAAGCCCATCTGCACTTTGTGGTTCAATAACTTGCCACAAATTTTCAGAGACTTCAGCTTCGACCCAGGCATGTAGTCCTGGCTTATCACCATTTATGAGGTATCCGTTCACTATTCGACTGGGTATTTTCATAGCTCTGGCTATGGCAGTAAATAAGACGGCATAGTGCTGGCACACTCCTTTTTTTCTATCAAGCGCCTCCTTTGTCGAAAGCGGGCGAACCGTATCTTTATTTAACATTTCGTAGTCGTAACTGTAATTGTCCGCCAAATATTTTAAAATATTAGATATTTGCTCTTTTCGGGTTTTTGCCACTTTTAGAATATCACCGGAAATCTTTTGAATTTCAGGCAGGTCAGTCTGAATTGTCGAGTTTGATTCTAAATCGGCGGGGATAGTATTGTCTTGAATAACTGGAGGGTAGACCTCTTGAAGGTTGTAGGTCGCGAGGTCATTTTCCTTATTTATTTCCGCATAAGTATAGTAGGCCCGAAAGTGATCATAATCTAAAGGTTTGTTAGTTTTAAGAATATAAGAGTTATTAAATTGTTGATAGTTGGTGTTAATTTTTGAATCAAAATATTCATTTCCGAATTGAACTTGCCCCAAATAAATTTGATCTTTAAATGATGATGGAACAGTCCAGCTTTTTCCTTTGCCATCCGTCATGAAAGAATAAGAAACTTTCGACGCCTCATCTACTAATATTGCCGAATCAGAAATTATTTTACCATTTAACTTCCAGGTTGATGAGAATCGATCAAAGTTGAACTCATGGCCAAAAGCAAATTCTTTGATTCGATCTTTAAAAGCAAATTGCAGATCAATAAAACCTAAAAAAGGGATGAGTATAACTGGGTTTTTCGTCTTTACCGCTATATCAATGAGTTCAGATGTACTAGATACTAATGCAAAATCTATATCGGTTTTCCCGTCGGGAACTGAAAAGGCATCTGTTTTTTGCTCTATGACTTCGCCATCGGAAATTTCAAGTGTTGAATAAAAAATATCTTTTTCGTTCGTCTTCTTGAACTCTGTATATGTTGTATGTTGTAAGTTTAAATTACAACTGGTGTTAACTGAGTACCTCTGCCTTAGGGTCTGGTTTAGGCTAGGGAGCTTTAAAGTGCTTGTTATTTCAAAATACATCGGTTGAATTGCGTTTTTTTTATTCAAACCAACCATCATAGAAATTTCGTAGCTTTTATTCCGCACATTTACATTTTTTAAAAATATGAACTCTTGAATCTGGTTGTCAATTTCCGTGAACATGAGTTTTTGTTCAACAGATATTGGAATTATCCCATTCACTTCATCGATCTGCTTTTGAAGTTTAATTTCCGGCGCTAAAAGTATTTTATTTTGATCAATATTAGCACGAAGTTGTTTTTCACAACTTAAGGTCGCTTCACTCCCAAAAGAAATTGCATTAGCGTTATGGCTTCGTACTTCTTCAGTCTTTTGACCGCAGGCACTTGCAACTGCTGCGAATAATAAGATAAAAAAATATTTCTGAATTGTTATCATGCTCAACACATTAACAGACTATGAAAATGAAATCCCCTGTAATGAATTAGACAAAGTGACACTTTTTGTTGCTTCAAAATCCAATCTCCAAAAGCCAAGCTGCGGGTCACTTAGACGGTATATATTGAAGCCCATTGGCTTTTGTTTAAGTCTGATAGGTTG
>JAYWEQ010000104.1:0-3279 GCA_043779185.1 Pseudobdellovibrionaceae bacterium | reverse complement strand
AAAGCTTATGATTTGCGTGAATTTTTAATCGTGTCACAGGTTGAATTAAAATCAGGGCCCTTTAAAATTGAAGCGGCAAAAGCACCCGGCACCAAATGTCTGCGTTGCTGGATTTATTCGACAGAGGTTGGCAGGAATCCCGCCCTTCCTGAAATATGCCCCAAATGCACTGAGGCCCTTTCATGAGGAAAAAATATTTGATCTTGGTGTCGATCACGGGCTTTATTGTGGCTATTGATCAGCTGACAAAATTAACGATTCACACCACCCTTAGATTAGGTGAGGCCATCACGGTGATTCCTCACTTTTTTAATTTAGTTTATGTTAGAAACCAAGGAGCTGCTTTTGGCTTTTTAGCCAATTCACATCCTGCTTTTCGAGAAATGTTTTTTTTAGCCATGCCGCCTTTGGCGCTTTTATTTATTTTAATTTTACTTCGCGGTGTGGATGATAAAGACGTGGCTCAGGTGGTCGCCCTATCAAGTATTTTTGGGGGCGCTTTAGGGAATTATATCGATCGGTTGTATTTTAAATATGTCATTGATTTTTTAGATTTTTATTTTGCTGTCCCCTCGGGGCGGACTTACAATTGGCCGGCTTTTAATTTGGCAGATTCGGCGATTGTAATCGGTGTGATCTTTTTATTATGGATTATGTATCGGGAAAAATCTGCGGTGCCCATTCACTCTGAGAAAAAATAATGAAATGACGGCTGTGACTCGCGAATATGTCCTTCAATATGAAAAAAACAAATCACTTCGGTTTTAACACCCTTTTTAACATTAAAAATTGTCAGATCCGCATTTTCAATAATTTGATGAAGGCCTCGTCCGGCGCCGCCCTTACCCTCGTTTAAAGACCCTGCCCGACCCTCATAACAAGTTTCTAAATAATCTACTAAAACCTTTCGGGTCAAAGCACCAAATGGATCCGTGACAGAGACCGCTAGCAAACTGCCATCACAAGCGTATTTTAGTTGTGACTGCAGATGGGACTCAAGCACGACCTCTGTTTTTCGCGATAAATGATTAAAAATCGACTGCCCTTTTGAATCTGTGGGTGCATCGTAGATCGCATTCATTAACATCTCTTCAGCCACTGAATGGCATCGATCCAAAATTGTATTTCGAATGCCTATCTTTTTTAAATGTTGAGTCATCTCTTCTTTAAGGTCACTGCGCTGGAAGCTGGCCGTGACGGCCTTCTTTTGAACCTCTACACCCCAGGTTAAATATTTCTCCATGCCAAAATATTCGTTATTAAGAACTTTCGTTAATGTCGTCAGCAGCATTCGCATCGTCAAAGATCGATCATCAGGGTCCCGCGAAATCACGCTATCAATCGCAATCATATTTTTTAAAACTGGAATATTTTTCTGCACGCCCTTTTGAACCATCAGGACAAGTTTGGTTTGCGGCTTTTCAGTGTGCAGTTGCTTTAACAGATCCACATGCGTTTCATCGCAAAAGACCGCGTGATAGTCGTTTGTTTTAAGGTACTCTAAAGCCGCCCCTTTTTCAGAGGCGACGTCCATTTTAACACCCGTTGCACCCACCGCCATTTTGGCCATCATCAGTTGTTTACGATCAGGCTCTACTAAAAGAACCTTTTTATCGCCCAGTTTTTCCAAATTTACTTGGGCTTGGTGTAGTTCCCGGTTAGCGATTTCAAAAAGTCGGGCCTTTTCATTCGTTCGGACCAATCGATCGGCCAAGATCACAGCGTAAACTTTGTAGAAAATGGCCATAAATTGATCTTTGTCTTTAGCTGCGACCCGATCAAAATATTCAGAATTAAGAACAAAGCATTCTACTTCAGAGGCGGCTTTAATAGAGGTCGTCACAGGCCGTTCGGTCACAACGCTCATATCGCCCATGACATCGCCAGCATTCTGCAAAATCGCGACGACTTCGCCCGCCAGCAGAATTTCAGCAACGCCCTTACGCAGGAAATACAAAGACTTATTGGTTTGCCCTTCAGTTAAAATAAAAGATCCTTGCGGAAAAATCTGAAGTTCTGCCATTGCACAAAGTTGCAAAAGAAGACTGTCATTGAAAGACCGAAAAAAATTAAATTTTCGAAATTCTTTGGCGACGTCGACGGGGTGAAGTTTCATAAGGCTTATTATGGAGGTCGGCCTATAACTTGGCTAGAAGCAGCTTGTGTTTTGCCAGCGTCCCAATCAAAATTAGGCTATCGTCTAACAGAGAGAACTCATGAGCGATCTGCCTATTTATTATCTAGTCATTAGTACTGTTGTTTGTGCCAGCCTTGTCTGGCTTCGGGCTCGAGCCGTTCAACAGAATTTTGAATCTAGAGTTGTCTTAGATCTTAGTCTTTTGGGACTGGTTTGTGGATTTATCGGCGCCCGCTTGCTTCATGTTTTATATGAATATCCAGAACTTTACTGGCAACAACCCTGGAGAATTTTCGATCTTGGTCGAGGCGGTTATGTCTATTATGGAGGTTTGATCCTAGGACTTTTGGGCCCGTGGCTTTACCTAAGCTTAAAAAAGACTTCGGGGATACCCCAATATTTTGATCTAGCAACGCCCGTGATTTCCTTCGGATATGCGCTGGGACGTATTGCTTGCTTGATTTCTGGTTGTTGTTACGGTCCCGTCAGCGATGTTTTCTGGGCTTTCCACCATCGACACCCAACTCCTTTATACGCCACCCTGATGGAATTAATTATTTTATATTTTATTTTATATTTTGAAAAGAATCGTCAGCGAATTTTTTCTGGCTATTTTAAAAGCCCCGGTCGACTGTTCTTTGTTTGGCTATTTTTGCACAGCACATCGCGATTTTTTCTAGAATTCTGGCGCGATGACTTTAGGGGTCCGCAGTTTTTATTTTCAATCTCAGGATGGATCAGTTTGGTGCTGATTTTTTGTTCATTTTATTTTTCAAGGAGACTCTGATGAAAGCGGCGATCTTTTTCTTAAGTTTTTTATTACTTCATTGTGCATCAAACTCTGGGAATATTGAAAAAAAAGTAGACCCTGAAGTGACTCAGTCAAACTTACCCCAAGCTCAGGCTGAAAGTCGCTTTCTTCAGATAAAAGATGTCTCCTATTTTCTTGAATTTAGCTTCAGTGCCACAGAAAAAGATTATTCTGGAAAATCCACCCTCCATTTCAAGGTCAATCACCTGGACCATCCGGTGCGGATTGATTTTTATCAAGGAAAAATTATTTCAGTCACCGCCAATGGAAAAAATATTCCTGCCAACTATAATGGAAAATATCTTTTAATTCCCGCCGACACTTTGACCTT
>JAYWEQ010000103.1:0-6651 GCA_043779185.1 Pseudobdellovibrionaceae bacterium | reverse complement strand
TGTGGGCTTGATCATTCTTCCTCTGCGGACGCGAGTGCTGTAATGTCATCTTCTTTCCAAAACGATCTTCCATTTCATAATTTAAAAACTCACTGCCGCCTAATCCAAACTTTATTGGAAAAGTGCGTACACATCTGAAAGAGCTCTTGCTCCGCCGCAGTCGAGCGCTCGGATGTCGATGGTGAAACCCGTATTGGTCTGAAGATCAGTGACAATTTCCAATGGAGTCACAGTGGCGGTCCCGGCAGAAGCGAAAGGTTGGAGGGGTATTTGATCATTTCTAAATCCAATAGAGGTCTCACCAGCATCAATCGTGGAATCCTTTGTGCCATATGATTTATAAAAATCTTTTCTTGGTTGTGCTCCGAGAGGATAAATTCCAACCAAGACAAAATTATCAACGAATATTTGAGTGCTAACGCTAAGTCCTCCAGACAATTTGACCTTGCGCGGACCCTCTAAAGTAAGATCAAAGAAGCTTCTGCCTAATAAATAGGGATTTCTTGTGGCAAAGGTTTTCGAATCGTGATCGCGCGAAACAACTTCATAGTCTATTTGAGTCGTCAGACTAGAGGCGCTTTGGGCGATAGCATCAAAAAGTTTGACTGCGTAGCAAGTGCCGCTTGCGGTTCGGGCTGGAATATTCAAACTGGCTGAGGCCGGCAGAAGAACAACTGTTTGACAAGTGAAATCGCCAGCAGCCGCTCCGTGCACAAGTTGAGCTAGCGCGCTAGAGTCGATGCTGTTACTTGAAATAGCGCCCGGTTGCCCACAGTTTTGGAAAAAAGCTAAAAGGAGAACAGCTAAAACCAATAGCTTTCGGTGAACCGATAAAAATGGCAGCATAAATTCCCCCTGCACTTAAGTTAGCATTCTATAGGAACATTGCTAAAAAAATAAATATTGTGTTTCAAACTGAGATTTTTTAGCCCACGAAGAAGGGTTCGATTTCCACATGATTTTCGTTATTAGGGTGTAAAAATGAAGGTGCTGGACGATCCGGTGGAACCATACAATAAAGTCCATAAGGAATTCTTGCTCCCACCCAGCCAGGCGGTTTTCGCAAGTGCAGATCGGAACGCATTTGGGTGTAAACTAAAAACTCGTTTTCTTCGGCTTCGTTGTAAGCCGCATGCACTAAGTTATCAAAGATATCTTCGTTGTCGGCATTTAAAAAAGACAAATAGCGAAAGTGCATGGGTGCTTCCATCTGAAGACGAGTGATGGGCTTCGTTAAGGTCCGGGTCCAACCTAGAAGTTTTCCAAACTTTAAAAACTGCCGAAAATTATGGGCGACCAAGGAATATTGCAAGGGAATAAATTCTTGAACTTGCCTTGATGACCAAGGGGCCACACAGCCGACAATATTTTCACTGGAATCATAGGCGATCAAGAAATTTTCTAGAGACAAGCCTTCCCATCGCTTTAGTTTATCTTCGAAACTTTGTCGGTCCCAAATGGTGGATAAATCTCTGGCTTGGGATTTCCGCAGAAGATAATCAACCAGGGCCTCTTGCTGCCGAAAACTTCCGCGCCGCACACGCACGCTAGACAGCGGCGAACTGGCCCAGGGGAATTGTCCATGCAGGCTGACTAAATTAAATCTTCGAAATAAAAAATATCGGGGCAGCGGGCGGCGAATCTGATGGGGTCTTACGAAAGCATTTAAGGCCTTAGCTTCAGCCATATTTAGAATTGAAAAAAAATGCGCGATCTCGAATTTTTTTTCAATGTCTGCCATGGCTGGCAAAAAATGATGAGCCCAAGAAAGAATGGCTTTACGGTTTGAAGAAATCCGTAGATCGCGACCGAAGGCGACCGACGAGATCTGACCCTCCAGCAAAACATTATTAATCACAAAGCTTGCGCTGCCTTCAATTTTTTGGGTCTCATCGTCTTGCATGACGTAAGTGATATGGCGATCAGATTGAAGCTCATAAGGTTTAAAAAAATTTTGGCCACGATCTACTTTTAATTGAACCAGCCCTGGCGTTGGGAAGCTTTTATAGAACTCCACCAGACCTGGACTGTGGCTGGCTCCCGCAACTTCTAATTTCATAAATTTTTCTTCCAGGGAGCATCGGGGTGATTGTTTTTAAAATTCACCCATCGTGCGGCGACAAATAAATAATCGCTCAGGCGATTTAAAAAAATCATACCCTCTTGGAAGCGCGGATCTTGGTGATGAAGTTCGGCAGTTCGACGCTCGGCTCGGCGGCAAAGAGTGCGCGCAAAATGAAAATGGCTAGCGGTCGTGGTTCCGCCGGGCAAAATAAACTGATGCAGCTCGGGCATTTCAGCCTCCATGGCATCAATTTTTTTCTCCATCTGCAGAACCGCTTCTGAAGACAAAGCGGGCAATTTTAAACTGATCTTTTCATCTTCACAAGCAAGCCTGCTACCGACATTGAAAAGTTCATTTTGAATAAATTCTAAGTGGTTGTTTAAGGGCGCCAGTAAAGGGGCATCGCCTAAATGGTTTCGAACGATGCCAAGATAGCTATTCAATTCATCCACGGTCCCGTAAGCCTCAACTCGGGGGTTGAATTTGTCCACGCAACCACCGCCAACCAATCTTGTTTTTCCCTGATCGCCAGTTCGCGTGTAGATCTTTGCTTTGGGTGGTGTTGTCATGGAAAATCCTTTGCTTTCATAATGTTAAACTATATCTTTATCGAGTCAATGAAGCGGGGTTGAATTGTCAAACTTAATAGTCACCATTCTACATTCCGGAGAAAACATTCCGCCGGAAGCGACCTGGTTAAAAACACTGCCCGAAGAAATACTGATGTGTGACGTCGATCGTTTTGTCGATCGCCTGTATGTTCCAAGCCTTGAAAAACTAGGGATTACTTTTGTCAAAACGGATTGGCACAGATATGTGGTCGATCTTAATCGAATCCCTGAAGATGTCGATGCAGCCAGTGTTGAAGGATCCAGTCACCCCGCCGGACTGCATTCCCGGGGTTATCATTGGTGTGTCACAACTTATGATCACCTGTTGATGAAAGCGCCCCTTTCAAAATCATTGCACCAAAAATTCACTGATTTAATTTACACACCCTTTCATCAGCAGATTCAAAATCAGTATCAGCAAATTTTAAAAAACAATGCAGAAATTTTTCATATCGACGCTCATAGTATGCCGTCAGTAGGTACAAAAATGCACCGCGATCCTGGGCAGCGACGAGCCGATATCGTTGTCAGCGATTGCTCAGGAAAAAGTTGCAAGCCCGAGTTTAAGGATTTAGTGATTGCGGCCTATTGCACAGCGGGCTTCAAAGTGGCTTATAATTGGCCTTACCTTGGCGGGCGTGTCACAGAACAGTATGGGCGTCCTGCCATGGGTCATCATGCCTTGCAAGTCGAGCTTGTGCGTGACTTGTATATGGATGAAAAAACCAAACAGTTTAAAGCAGATGAGGCTTTGAAGGTGCAAAAGAAAATTTCTTTAGCCCTAAGCTACATTCAAGCTCATTTGCCACTTAAAAATAAATGATCTAGATTCGGTGAAGAATGATTTCAGCTAAAAAAATAATTCATGGTTTGGCGTCGCTGAAACTTGCAGTTGTTGTGATTCTTTATATCTGTATTGTCATCGGTGTGGGCACCGTCGTTGAATCAAGACTGGATGCTGTCGCTGCCAAAGCTTATGTTTATGACAGCATCTGGATGTACCTGGGATTAGGGGCGCTTTCATTGTCTTTGATTTCTGTGATGGTCGATCGTTGGCCTTGGAAAAAGCGTCACACCTCCTTTGTTCTGGCTCATATTGGAATTATAACGCTTTTGATCGGCTCCGTTTTAACCATGAAATATGGTCTTGATGGTTCAATGATGATCGGCACGGGTGAAACCCAGCGTTCTGTTTCTGTGCCGAAGCCGCAAATTCTTATTTACGCCTCTTTTGGTGATAGGCTTTCTAAGGTTTTCGAGATGCCGGTTAATTTTTTTAAAACTGACCTAAAAAAACAGCCTCTAATATTTAACTCGGATGCTGGCGAATTCCGCTTTTCAGAGTTCAAGCCCTACGTGATCCCTGAGCGCAAAATTATCCCTGCCGACGAGTCCAATCCAGCTTTGAAGTCTAGCTTGAACTTGGGAGCGGGCGTGCGCTTTCAAATCTCGAACGGGCAGTTCCAGCAGATTGACTGGATGGTGCAAAGAAAAGCCGGGCTTGGTGCTCAGCAAGATTTTGGACCCTTGCGTGTTCGGTTGGGTGGAAGTCATGTCGAAGATGGCCATAACGAAGTCATCCTAACGCCCATCTCAAAAGATGAAATGAGCTATCAGATCTATTCCAAGGACCAAAAGGAAGCCCGCTCCCACGGACGAGTCAAAGAGGGAGATGGGTTTGATCTTGGATGGATGGGGTTAAAACTTAAAGTGTTACGTTATCACTTTAAAGCGCAAGAAAAATGGGAAATTCAAGACCGAGAATCGCCAACGCCGCTGACCGTTTCTGCCGTCAAGTTAACCTTTAAAGGTGAAGATCACTGGATCATTTTAAATGACACCCTTAGAATCTTTACTGAAACGACAGCTTACTTTGTCTCATATGTTCATCAAAGTATTGATCTGGGTTTTGGCCTGACTTTAAAAGAATTCATCAAAGAAAATTATGCAGGCACACAAAAAGCCATGGAATACAAAAGTTCGGTGGATGTCCCTGATTTAGGGCTTCGAGAAATTAAAATGAATGAGCCCTTGGAGTACAAAGGTTTGACTTTTTATCAAGCCAGCTTTCAAGAAGATAACTTTGGTAAGCCCATCGCAACGATTTTGACAGTAAATTATGATCCGGGGCGGCCTTTTAAATATTTTGGTTCATTGATGATGTTCTTCGGGATAGTCTTTTTATTCTACTATCGAAAACGCTAGGAGCTTGCATGAAAAAGTTAATCCTTCTTTTGGCAATAATGCTGACCGGCCAGGCTTTCGCAAAAGAAGGCGAAGGTCTTAGATATTTGCCAGTACAAGATGGTGGGCGGATCAAGCCTTACGATACTTTTGCCCGCGAGATGCTGCAATTAGTGCACGGAAAAACAACCTACCAAGGCCGCGAGGCTTTTGAGATTATTTTTACGTGGATGCTGGCTCCGCAAGACTGGCAAGATCGTGATTTGTTTGAAGTGCGAAATAAAGAAGTTCTTAAACAGTTAAAGCTCAATGACGAGAAACGTTGGTATACAGCCAAAGAAATCTTCGATAACGAGACCTTTCAACTTTTGCGATCAGAGCTGCGCACGAAACAAGAGGCCAAGGAAAAGCTGACGCCCTATCTGCAAGCCTTACAACGTTTAGAAAACCAGTTTGGCGTATTTCAAGAGCTCGCGGCCGGGCGCCTTTTGCGCGTGGCTCCACCCAAGAAAGATTCGACCTGGGTTTCTGTGGTCGATCTTCAAGAGCCTTTGCGAAGCGCTTTCCTAGATATGACAAAAAGCTTTATCGCGCACATTGGCGCTTCCTCGGGTGGGGCGGATTTAGATCTGAGTGTGCAAAAATTTAAGGACCTGGCGCGCGCTGAAAATCCCAGTTTGTATGAAGCGACGTCAAAAGTAGATGCCGAAGTGGCCTATAATATTTTTCATCCTTTTCGCTGGGCCTATCTGTTTTATTTGGTGTCGGCTGTGATCATGCTGATTTCGTGGATCTCTAGAAAAGATTTCTTGATCAAAGGCGTCTGGCTTTTCACGGTGATAGGTTTTTGCCTTCATGTTTATGGATTTTCCGTGCGAATTTATTTAGCCGGAAGGCCGCCCGTTTCAAATATGTATGAAACTGTCGTCTGGGTGGCTTTCGGCGCGGTCTTGTTTTCGATGATTTTAGAATCTATATATAAGTATCGTTTTATTATTTTCGCTGGAACCTTGGTCGGCCTTTTTGCGCTGGTGATTGCTGATTCAGCGCCGGCGGTTTTGGATCCCAGTCTGCAGCCTTTGGAAGCCGTTTTGCGTTCGAACTACTGGCTGATTATTCATGTCATGCCAATCACCATTTCCTATGCGGCTTTTTTCTTAGCTTTTGTGTTGGGTGACATTGGGCTGATTTATTATTTTAAGGGTGAAGAGAAATACCGAAGCCAATTAAAAGCCATCGTCCTTGCCATTTACCGAGCCATTCAAATAGGTGTGGTTTTTATTGCCCCCGGAATCGTGCTGGGGGGATTGTGGGCGGATGTTTCTTGGGGTCGGTTTTGGGGCTGGGATCCCAAAGAAACCTGGGCCCTGATTGTTCTTTTAGGTTATATGGCGGTTTTGCACGGACGAATGACAACTTGGATCCGTGATTTTGGCATGATTGCCTCGGCCGTGATTGGTTTTAATTTGGTGATTATGGCCTGGTACGGAGTGAATTTTATTTTGGGCGCCGGTCTGCATTCGTACGGCTGGAGCGCTGGGGGTGTCGAGTACGTCGCTGTTTTTGTCGTTGTCCATTTGCTGGCCGTTCTTTACGTGGGAATTTTAAACAAGAATCGCGGCAAAAAACTGAGTTAGATACAAGGGTCCGCTGATCAGGCAGAGAATTTTTGAAACTGCCCCACTTAAGTGTGCTTGCTTTAACTCGCGCGTCGAATAAGTTCAGTTTTTCTAGAGGCTTATCATCTCCTTGCGGCCAAACGAATTCCTTAGGAATTCGTTTGGTAACAAC
>JAYWEQ010000102.1:0-27877 GCA_043779185.1 Pseudobdellovibrionaceae bacterium | reverse complement strand
TCGCCGGAAATCTTAATCGCATCTGAAAAATGGACACGATCTTCCGGTGACCACTGACTTTCTAATTGATCATGCCACTTTAAATAAGTCTTTTGATCTGAAAATATCAGGCCCGAACAAGCCATCAGACTTGATTTTAAAATCAATCCAGGTTGTCCGACACCTGACATTTCACTGAGGAATGCCGCCAAACCTGCAATGAATAAACTTCGATCAAAGCTGGATAAACCATGATTTTGAAACATTTGAATATAATTATGAAAAGGTTCCGAAGAAGACTTAATGTAGTTGATCAAAGTCGTATGCCTAGATTCACAGAAACCAAGAAGTTGGGCTAACATTTCTGAATTCTTTTCTAAATTCAGTGATCCTTCGCCATTCATAAGGAGCCCACTGATCTGAGTATAGGCATAAACCAGCTGCAGAAAAGCGGCTTTCGTTCTTTTTTGTAAGCCTGTATTAAAAGAATCGTAATAAGACTCGATATATTCTTGATAGGCTTGCAAAGCATGACTTTGAATATAAATTTGACTGACTTTTTCTAAACGTTTAAATTTTTTGTCACTTAAAACAAAACGTTCAAAAATAACTGGTAAATATTTGTTATTAAGGGCCATAAAATGAAAGGCATTAAAAGTTATTTCTGTGCCTGGAAAAAGATCCCTGAGTTCAATCGGATAATATTGAAGTAAAAATTGCTGCATCAATAAAAAATCAAGCTTCATTGATCGCAAAACTTCGTCAATCACTTGAACATGATCCATGCCGGCGTCCTTGAGCTGCTGGCAAAATTCAGCATCCGACCCGTCTTTCACTAAAGCCGTATAATAACTATGGGGCACCATCGTCTTTAAGGCTAAAATCGTTTCTAAGGCGAGCTGCTTTTCCTTCATAACGGACAAATCTAAAATAATTAAATTAGGCCAGCCGATCTCCTTAAACTCTTTTTCATATTGCGAAACATTTGAAACACGATGCACCGTCAGCTTCAGTCTTTCTGAAACTTGAACAATCCTTTGCAGGATTTCGACGGCTGGGGAAATCACCAAAACGTCAATTCTAAAACGGCTGAATAAACTAACGGCTTCCAATATTTCCTTACGAGGCTTCTTCGCAGCTCCCATGATGTACAAGTATCTTCTTAATAATCCATATCAACTGATCATTATCCCAAGGCTTATTTAAAAATTCAGTCACGCCAAAAGCCGATAGCAATTTCATCACCTGATGATCACTGTGACCTGTAAGGACAACGGTCGGAATTCTGTAACCTAAGCCCTTCAGGCGTCGCAAAAGCTCAAAGCCATTCATTTTTGGCATTGAAAGATCGGTGAGCAACAGGTCCACTTTCTGATTTTTTAAAATATTTAAAGCGGCTTCACCATCGGCTGCCGTTAGAACCTCATAACCATGCAAACCCAAAATAACAGTTGAAATAATCTCGCGAATTTCAAGTTCATCATCAACAATAAGAATGTGTTTAATGCCGGCCGTAGGTGTCATATTCTATTGATCCTTTCGGTCTTTTTATGATGCTTATGAAACAATCTCTAATAAATAATTTTGCCATCGTGGCTCAATTTGAGATATAAAGGAATTATGTTTCATAAATACCGCCTTTTGATAGGCTTTTTTCTGATCGAGACTTTGGGATGTGCCAGCATGAGCGTGAAGAAATTGGAATTTAAAAATTTGCCTTCCTTAGGGCGCTCAAGCGCTGGGCAAGAAGTTTTCTTAGGTGGCTTTTCAGGTCTTCATTATTTGGGGAAAACTCCTGAAGGGCGCCATCGTTTTATCACCCACACGGATCGTGGTCCCAATGGGGATATGTACAATGGAAACCGCCCTTTTTTGATGCCGGACTTTACACCCCGCTGGATTTTGTTTTCGCTCAATAAGGATTTTAAAGATTTGGTCTTTGAAAAGACTATTTTACTTCGAAATTCAGACGGAAATCTTTCAGGACTTCCACCCGTTGTGGGACTTGAAGATCCCGTTGATGTTTATGATTATTTATTACCTCCAAACCCCAGCGGCATCGATCCCGAATCGATCACTCAAGATCAAAAAGGTCACTTCTGGATGGGGGAAGAATACTTTCCTAGCCTTTTAGAGTTTTCTTCCGAGGGTCTGCTTTTAAATCGCTTCCTGCCCGGCAAACATTTTCCTGAGCTCTTTGCCCAGCGCCGCTTGAATCGCGGTTTTGAGGGTCTGACTTTTTTTAAGAAAAATATTTGGGCCTTTTTAGAAAGCCCTCTAAAATCTGGGCCTGATGATTTGCAAGGGCCGATCTTGATCTTTAATCCAAGCCGTCAGAAATCCGAAGGAATTAAATATTATCCCTTCGATAATTCCACGGCTGATAAAATTGGCGATGTCGCCACACTTAAAATTTCAGGACAGGAATTGGGAATTTTAGTTTTAGAAAGAAATAATGTTTTAGGACATGACGGATATCGTAAAATTTATTTTATCCCAGATCCTAGCAAAGAGGGACCTGTTAAAAAAAGACTTGTGGTCGATTTAGTCAAAATTGGCATTGATGATGTTGAAAAAATTGAAGGTATGACCGTCGTTGAAGGTCGGTATTTACTTTTAATGAATGATAATGACTTCGCCCTTCGCGGCCGTCCGGATTACTTAAAAACCGGGCTCGTACCAACGAAGGACGAAGGAAGTTATATTTATATTATCGACCTTAATTCGCTGCTCCCGAAGACATGGAGTTGGGCTCATGAATAATCGACGGCAGAAAAGGCGCCTCAAGCTTCAAGGCCACTTTTAAAACCTCATTCACATGCTCGACAAAATGGAAATGGATTTCATTTTTCACATCTTCAGGGATTTCTTTTAAATCTTTTCTATTTTTTTCTGACAAAATAATTTCTTTAACTCCGGCTCGGTGGGCAGCAATCACTTTTTCTTTCACTCCCCCGACGGGAGTGACCGCTCCACGAAGCGTGATTTCACCTGTCATGGCTAATTGCGGAGACACGGACCTCTTTGTAAAAAGCGACGCCATCGATGTCAGCAAAGTCACTCCCGCCGAAGGCCCATCTTTTGGAATGGCTCCGGCTGGGACATGCACATGCACATCATGCTTTGAAAAATCAATAATAGGACCTTCAAAGGGCAGCCGCGCTTTCAAAAGAGTCAGAGCAATTTGCGCGGACTCTTTCATCACTTCTCCTAGCTGACCCGTGATAATCAGATTTCCACTACCGGGCATCAGGGCAGTTTCAACAAATAAGATATCGCCACCGACCGGCGTCCATGCAAGACCTGTGGTCACTCCTGGCTGCATGATTTCTTGGGCGACATCATGATAAAATCTTTCCTGCCCAAGAATTTCCTCGAGGTCATTCAGTTTGATGACGACTTTTTCACCATCGGCTCGAACAACCCGTTCTGTCGCCGCTCGGCAAACAGCCGCAATTTTTCTTTGTAGCTCCCGAACGCCGGCTTCCCGCGTGTAATGGGAAATCATTTTATGCAAGGCTTCTTCTGAAATTTGCAATTGATCCGCCGTCAGGCCATGTTCTTTAAGTTGTTTAGGAATCAGATGATTTTTAGCAATATGAAATTTTTCGGCTAATGTATAACCACTGACTTCAATCACTTCCATCCGATCCAATAAGGGTCCAGGAATTGTTTCTAAACTATTGGCTGTACAAATAAAAAATACTTTTGATAAATCAAAACCGGTGTCCAAATAGTGATCCAGAAATGAATTATTTTGTTCGGGATCTAAAACTTCTAAAAGGGCACTGGCTGGATCACCATTAAAAGCTTTTGTCAGCTTATCGATCTCATCTAAGACAAAGACCGGATCGTTTTCTCCGGCTTTTTTTATGCCTGCGATCATTCGACCTGGCATGGCACCGATATAAGTTCTTCGATGCCCTCTGATTTCAGCATCGTCCCTGACCCCACCGACGCTGACGCGCACATATTTGCGTCCCAGCGCTTTTGCAATACTTTGACCCAATGAGGTTTTACCAACTCCCGGTGGTCCGACAAGAATAAGAATCGAGCCTTTTTGAGGGCGCTTCATTTTCATGACAGCCAAATGCTGAATAATTCTTTTCTTTACTTGTTCCAAACCGTAATGATCTGAATCTAAAATCTGGCGCGCCTGATCTAAATTAATTTCAGTCTCGGCAGCGCCTTTATTCCAAGGAAGAGAGACCATCAAATCCAAGTGAGTTCGAAGAATATGATATTCGGGCGAGGACGAACTCATATCTTCCAATCGTTTCAGCTGTTGCTCGGCTAGCTTCTTGGCATCTTCTGGCATCTGTGCCTCATCGATTTTTTTATGATAATTATCCACTTGCGATTCATCATCCCCTTCGCCCAATTCTTCACGGATGGTGCGGATTTGCTCACGCAAAATACTTTCCCTCTGTGACTGGCCAATTTTTGAGGTCAGTTTTTGACGAATATCGGCTTGCACTTCTAAGTTGTCTTTAAAAGCCTGCAATAAGGTCAACAAATGCATGACCCGCTCTTTGATCGACAATTGCTCTAGTAAAACTTGTTTTTCCTTAAGATCCAGATCCGCATTCGCGGCGGCAAGATAAGTCAGATAAGTTAAATCATCAATACTGTGAAGAAGCTCCTCCACTTCCCGTGTGTCAGCAGGGATCAGCTTCAGCACGCTCATGGATAATATCTTAAGACTTTCTAACAAGGCCTTCCGGGTGGAACCCTCAAGGTCAGAGACATCTTCTAATTGATCATAAAGCACTTCAAAAAAGCCCGACTGTTCCGAGCTTGTGATGACACGCACTCGTTCATGGCCCCTGATCACAACATTGTAGCCTTGCTCTGGGTTGCCGCGAACAGATTCTATCTTACAAAGAACTCCTACTGAATAAAGATCTTCAATGGTTTCTATGGTTCGCTCGGGATCTCTTTGAGTTAAGGAAATGATCCAATTATTATTTTCAAATGCTTTTTGCAAGGCGCGAATACTTTTTTCGCGGCCGACACGAAGAGCCTGGGCCACTCCTGGATAAAGAACAGTATTTTTTAAAGGCAGAACAGGGATAAATCCAGACGGTTTAATCATGTCGACTCTCCTTCTTAGTTAAAAAATGAGGCCGAACTAGAATCCGTCAAGCCTCAAACTTTCAAAAGGTGTCAGTCGACATAGGTAAAAATTCTTATACTTAGAATAAGATTCTAAAACCAACACCCAGATCGAATCCTAGATCCGTGTTCGGAATAAAATTAAGAACTGGAGCGATCTCGCCAAAAATCATAATATGGGGATCACGAAGAGTGTGGCTTGTTCCCAAGGGCGCACGAACACCTAAAGCTGTTTTATTTTTGTCATCGCCAGACTGAACAGCAATCACACGACCACCAAGTCCGTAATAAACATCCCACTGCCAAGATTTAATACTGAATTCGTAGATGTTATCCCAAAGGTAATCGACTGAAATATGCAGACCTGGATACTTTGAAAAATTATACGCCAGTGCACCGGCCAGTAAATGACGATCGTCCATTCTAATATGACCCGACACGCCCGTAGGACTTCCTAAAATAGCACCCACACCAACATCATCTGCGGCCTTAGCTTGCAAACAAGACAACAAAACACAGACGCCTAATAACTTTACCAATTTCATAAATCCTCCACCTGCGAGCATAGGCTAAGTATTTTTTTAAAAGAATCGATTGTGCATCGCGGAACAAATCGCCATGATCCAAGTGTGACATTTTTGTCTTAAAAAGGAATCCCATGAGCCTTTGGAAATTAAATTTCTTCTTAAAAAGTTATGCTCTTATAAAGCTGCCCCTTCTAGCTTTTGTAAATCCAAAAGTTTTAGAATTAAAAGGTCCGCGCAGTGTTGTGCAGATCAAATTGGGCTATCGCACGCGAAATCATTTGAATGTGATGTATTTTGGTGCTTTGGCTGTCGGCGCTGAGCTTTCAATTGCTATCAAAGCCGTCGAAGCCATTCAAGCTTCCGGAAAAAAAATTGATTTTATCTTCAAGGATTTTAAGTCTGAATTTTTAAAAAGGGCAGATGGCGATGTTCATTTTATCTGTCAAGAAGCCGATCACGTGCAAAGTTTAATCGATCAAGCCAAAGACAGCACTGAACGGCTTGAAAAAACTTTTACAGGATTTGCCATTCTGCCTTCCAAAGGCAATGAACCTATAATGACTTACAAGCTGACGTTATCTGTTAGGAATCGCTCTTAGGTCTTAAGCACGGGGCAGTTTTTGAACGGCGTCTTCATATTCAAGGACCATTTTTTCAATAATTTTTTCGCAAGATAAAATTTCGTGCACTAAACCCACCGACTGCCCAGCACTCCAGACTGTTTTCCAAGTCGGAGTGCTTGCGGCCGCTTCAAGCTTTTGCATGCCTAACCAATGTATCAATGGAACCACGAATTTTTTACTGACTGAATTTTTCTTTAAAACTTTGATCAACCAGGGAAGATCCGTTCCCATTTTTTCAGTGTAAGGCGTTCGAATCACAGCCGCCGGTGTCCCCGAGACTCGGCTGGTTAAAAAAATATCTTCTGGTGTCGACTTTACGACAGCGTCCTTATAAGCAGAATCAATCTCAGCCTCAAGGCTTGCAATAAAACGCGTTCCGACGCTGACGGCAGAAGCCCCCAAACTAAGACAGGCCGCCAGTTGTGATCCGTGCGCCACACCGCCCGCCGCAACCACTGGAATCTTTAATTTTTCTTTCAACCACGGAACCAAGACCAACGGTGAAATCGGACCGGCATGGCCTCCTGCTCCGGCGCCGACAGCAATCACGCCGTCGGCCCCCAGATCCTGGACCTTCATAGCAAATTCTAAGTTCGTGACGTCACAAAAAACTTTTGCGCCGTTACGATGGGCGGCCTGAATAACGTCTTTAGGGTTCCCGAGGGATGTAATAAACAGTTCAACGCCAGCCTCTAAACCAACGGCTAAATCCTGATTCTGACGAAGATTGCTTTTATTCACGATGATATTTAAGCCGATGGGCTTCTGGGTTCGCAGACGAATGGCTTTTAAAGCGTCCTTCAGTTTTTCAGGCGATCTGAAATTAAGTGAAGGTGCCGTTCCAATTCCGCCAGCTTCACTGACGGCAACGACCATATCAACATTACTAACCAGAAACATAGGGGCGCCAATAATTGGATACCTGATCTTAAAAAGCCTGGTAAAATCTGTAGAAATATTTTGAATCATTGGCCTTATCTTGACAAAATTTTTGCACTTGAACAAGAGCCAATTCAACAAGACTTTCTAAAGGCTTTCTTTCAACTCTCGAGCGGCAAACTTTTGGGCGTCTTTCGCTTCGTCTAGAACTGAAGACATTCCAAAAAATTCATGGGTGACGCCATTATAGTTTTTATAATTCACTTTAACTCCTTGCTGCTTCATTTTATCAGCTAGGTCTTTCCCTTCCGACTGCAAAGGATCGATTTCGGCTGTAATAATGGTGGTTTCTGGCAGGCCTTTTAAATTTGCAGCCACTAAGTTAATGCGAAGATCTTTGGCTTCTTCCATCGAGTTCAGATAGTTCTTCATAAACCAAGCCATCATTGGTTTATTCAAAGGCTTTGCATCTTTATTTTTCTCATAGGACATCGTTTCCATATTGGAGCCTACCACGGGGTAAACCAGCAATTCATGAACTGGCATCTGAATTTTTTCATCCCGAGCCCGAATCGCCACATTCAGCGCTAGATTTCCACCCGCACTTTCACCAGCTAAAGCGATGTGCTTCGGATCGCCGCCGAAGGACGCTGCATTTCCCAGCACCCATTTATAAGCGGCAAAGGCATCTTCGTGGGCCGCCGGAAATTTATGCTCTGGACCTTTGCGATATTCAACAGCCACAACGATGGCCTTTGTGCCTTTTGCCAAAGCCCTGGCGCTGCCATCATACACGTCATTTGATGCGATCACAAAACCGCCGCCGTGATAATAAACAATGACTGGCATTGGAAGCTTGCCTTCAGGGACGTAAAATCGAGCCGGGATTTCACCCGCTCCCCCTTGAACCATTTTATCTTCAATTTTTGAAAAACCCTCTTGCTCCTTCTTTTTTTCTTTATCGGTCATGATGGATTTAACAGCATCAGCCGGCGTTGGTTGCTGTCGAGCTTCTTGCGCCGTGATGCTTTCGATGGGAGCGCCACCTTTTAATTTCATTTCATTTAAAATCTTTTTCATTTCTGAGTTGGGCTTTGGCGCCGATGGAGCCTCCGCAAAGGTCACTCCGCTAAAAAGACTGACGACAAAAAAACATTTCGCGGCTGATAAAAAACCTTTTTGATTCATAGACATTTCCTTTCAATTTAAAAACGCTGTCAGGATCCTAAACCAAAACTGAAATGATTTGGTGACATTCATGTCATATCTCAAAATGCGACAATCTTTTTTTCAAAGGTTGTAAGTGCTCAAAACAGATCAGGTTTTTATAAGTTAAAAATTATTAATTCGGCTTTCATCAGGTCTTAAGGACTAAGGAGTATTGTTAGATCAAGAACAACATCAACCCACTCCAAAGGAGTCTACAATGAAGAACTTATTATTGATCACCGCATTCATCGGTTTTGCAGGTTTTGCTCAAGCACAAGAGCCCAGTGCTCCCGCCGCTCCTAGCACTCCAGAACCAGCCAAAGTTGAAAAAGTAGAGGCTGGAAAAATGAAAGAAAAGCCAGCAAAAAAAATCAGCAAAAAATCGAAAGTAAAAAAAGAAGCGCCTGAAGCTCCTAAAAAATAAATTTTATTGAAGCGGGCCTCGACTTGAAACAATCTTTTGAGTCGAGGCCTTATGACCTTAATCTCCGGAACATTCCTTAGAAATCCACTGAAAATTATCCCCGTTCGACAGTTTTAAATTCAAATCGGAAACACTTTTTTTGAAGGCCATGAACTTTCCGCTTTGAACACACTGCTGATAACCATTTAGCATTTTGGCCATTTCTAACCTGACAGATTCAGAGCGTAGCAGGCCGACATTTTGAAACAAAGATTCATAATCAGCCTTACTTAACGGCTTTGAAATTTCAGATAAACTAATTCCCAGTAAGTAAGGTGTATAATCACTTAAGTGTTCGATCGAACAAGACGCCGCCCAAAAATCTTGAGAGACAAGAATTTGAATCATATCTTCAGGATGACCGCGCAGGCCTTCGATACAATTGAAGTCGCGAAGGTAGAAATTCTTGCTGGCTTGGTGATCCTGGACAACGGAAATTTTAGCATCTTCAAAAAACCTTAAAACTATTTTTTCACAGCGCAGGTCCGTATACCCGTCAATGGTTAAACTTTCCCGAGCATGGCAAGTTTCAGCGAACTCCTTTATATTTAAGAAACCTTCACGAAAATTCGGATTTATTTTCTGAAACCAAGTCAAAAATCGTGGATCATTCTCTAAACCTAGCAGCGTCGCCATTTTTTTAGGTTCGCGACATTCATCCGTTAAACTAAATTGAACCAGCCAATTATTCTTTGCACCGAAAACAGTGCCCGCAGAAATATGAGTGTCAATTCCATCAGAGACATAAAGACCACGACGAACTTTTCGAGGGCCCGATCCAGGATCACCGCCCGTCAAAGAGGACTCCCAACTCTTTTCACTTAAGTGGTGATCTTTAAGATCTTGAAGTAAAGTTTCTTTCCTTGAAAAATGAAAGACTTCAGCCGGAATCATTTTTTTTTGAGCCAATATCTGTTCAGCTTCATATTGGGGGTCGCAGGCCACAGCTTCCAATTGCTGATTTGAACTGACCTTTGCCGGTCCCGTGGAGGCGCACCCAAAAAAGGCGATAGCAAAACCTAAGAAAATAAACCGAACTATGTTCATGTCTTAGATCGTAGCGAGGGTCCTTTTTTTGTCAATGGCCACATTTTAAGCCAGTGATCCAACTGACCTAAGACCCATTCAGGATCTTCTAGGGCAACGTCATGACCAGCCTTTGGATGAGTCCTGATCGGAAGACTCCATTTGGCAGCGATTTTTCGTGAACAATTTGGATGAACGATCTTATCTTTTTTAGAGACCAAAATTAAAATTGGCATCGCCGGCGTCTTTTTTCGTTGTGAAACCTGTGATGCAAGAACCAGCTGGCGAAATAAGTTCTGCAGCCTCACGGGGTAGCGAAGACTTCGGGCTTGCCACTCTTTTGCCAAAGCTTGAATTTTTCCGGCAGGTAAGTCGGTGATCAAGTTTAAAATCATTTGCTCTTTGATCGCTTTATTTTTTGGATGGCTGGCTTTAAAAAGATGAGTCCATGCCGCCCAACGAAATCGATGATAAAACTGAGAGTTATTAAGGCTGGTATTGATCAAAACTACGCCAGCCACTTCGTCGGGATGGGCATGAGCCCATTCTAAAGCCAACATTCCCCCTAAAGAAAATCCAACTAAAATTTTTGGCTTTTTGCCTGGAGCTTGGCGGCGAAGCCCTTCAATGTTTTTTGCCACACTGAATGGCGTATTTTTTCTAAAGCTTTTGCCGTTGCCGACAATATCAGCCTTCACAACGATGTCTTTTTTAAAATGCTTTTTCAGCAGTGGAACAAAATCACCCCAGTGGAATTCTTCACTGACAATACCGCGAATTAAAACCCATTCCATGGCAATAATTTAACATGGATAAAGCCCAAAGCAAGATGAATCAAAGCGAAATTCTGAACCCCTAAAAATGATATGTCAGTCCAAGACTAACACTGTCGTACTTATCATAAAGGCCCAGTAAAGTTTCTTCTGGGCCTTGTAAGAATTGACTGTCGATCTCTAAAGAAAAGGCATCGCTCAAGCGCACGCTTGCACCCAAACGGGCCAAAGAAGATTTTCCAACGGTGTCATAGATGAAACCGCCTAAGAACTGCAAATCTTCACCCCAGGGAATTCTAAAACCAAGGGCCCAGGCGTTTTCGTAAATTGATTTTAAAAAACTGATCTGATTTTTTGCCTCACGCCTTTGCACTTCATGCTGAAGGATCAACGTCACAAGACCTTTTGAAGTTTCAAAATTTTTTTCAAAACCTAAAACTCCTGAAATCACTTCGCCAGGCAACCTAGAATCGTCGCTAATAGGTTTTGTTTGGCTGGCTCCGCCTTTGATGGACCAGGTTTCTAAAGGCACAACAAAGGTGCCTGCCAGCGCCCGATGCCTAAAAAATAAAGGTTTTAGAATCACCGGCGAATTCATTAATAAAATAAGCTTTGGCGTGAGCGCTAACAAAGTCCCCGAACTATCAATCACCACATTCGGGTCCTGCGACAGTCCCTCATAAAAAACCAATTGCCCTTCGAATGAAACACCCTTCCCACCAAGCCTTAATGCGTAATTGTTACTGAGCGAGTGATTGATGTCCTCTCCGTCTGTCACAGTATATTTTATATCGGACGGAACTTGAAATTCAGTGTCGTTAGACTCAATCGGGATTCTTTTGCCCCGAGGCCACCAGGGACTTCGATCCCCTGGAAATCGAGGCTTTGTCTGCACGGGAATAAAAAAGGCCTCCCACTGCCAAATAGAACCCTCATGGGATAATGAAATTCCAGCCGAAGCCAAACTTCTTGGATTGGTAGGATCTTTCCAATCCTTCGAATGAATCACGTCCGCGGGATTTAAAAAATCAGGACCCTCGGGAATGATTGTCTGAAAACCAGCTCGTAGGACCACCATTGAAGATTTTTTTTCTAAATACAAACTGCGCGGGTTAAAACGAAATTTTTCTGCCGCGTCTTTTGAGAATTGATCCGTTTGAAATTCAAGGTCTGTTTTGAAACGCCAGCTGGATTTGGATTTCAAATCAAACTTCAGATCGCCGTTAAATCCCGCCGCGGCGTTGGCGGACTCATCATTGGGGCTTAAAGCAAATTGTTTGTAGTATCCTTGGATGGCACCACCGGTCTGCGCTTGAACCAAGCATTGAAAGCTGAAGAATGAGAACAACAAAACCCATAAAATCACCTTCATATTTTTAATCTTCCTTCAAAGCCCCTTGCGAAAAATCTTTTGTGGTCAAACCTGAATTCACTTTGACTTGCGAAAATTTAACCTGCGTCGATCGCCCGTTCAAATGATTTTTCACTTCAATATTTTGAGCCCGCCAAACGGTTCCAAATTTTAAGTACTGCGAAAACGTCACCGTTTTTTTTATTTTTGAACCCACATAGTATTCTGTATTTAAGGGCAGTGAATCCTTTTTTGAAATCTGCGTGATCACTTTAGAATAACTGGACGTCCCCACGGCGGGAATGATTTCAATCCACCACCCTTGTTCGTCAACTTTTGACAATTTTAAATTAGAAGACTGAATCGCTTCAGAACTTAAATCCTCGGGGCTGATTTCAGAGCCTAGAAGTCCGGCTTTTATTTTGCCCGTGACAACCCTGCGAACTTGTCCGCTCGAGGGCAAATAGATCCACTGGCTTTCTTCGCCTTTTTTAGTGACCTGACCTAAAAATCCCATGCCTTTAATGTCGGCCGGAGCTTCAATTTTTGCGAGAACATAGAACTCTTTATCCCGCAGGGTTTTTAAATGCATCAAACGGGTTTTTACTTCACCATTTTTTTCGACAATCTTCATTTCAACATGCGCCTGATCATCATGAGCGTCCAAGCGTGCCTGCGATTTTTCTAGGATCTGCTTCGGAGTTTCTGCTTTGGCCGTCGGCGTAAAAAAGATCAGAATAAAAAGAACATAACCTGCCACTTTTCGCAAGGATCCAGCGGTTGAATCTTCGATCAGCGCAGGGGGCGCATGGGCTTTTTTGGTCTCAAGCAATAAGTTCGGAAATATTTTTAAAAGGGCTGGCAAAAACAAAAGATCCCCCAAAAAACCTGCGACAATTGAAATCATCATAAAAACTCCAAAAATTTGATTCATCGAAAAGCTTGAAAAAATAAAGATTGAAAATCCTACCAGCATTAAAAAAGATTCAAATAGACAAGGATTTGCTTCCATTAAAAGAGCCCGCTTCAGTGGGAATTTATCATCTTTCATGAGGGTGCGTAAACGGCTGAGTAAATAGACCGTATTATTAAAAGCAAAACCCAAGGCGATCGAAAAAATTAAAGCGACACCTGGCTTTACTGCGATGCCTGTCAAAGTCAATGCACCCATTAATATAGCCGGCGGAATAAAATTCGGCAGGCAGGCCACGAGCGCCCACCGCAATGATCTAAACATCACCACTAAAAAGAGTCCAATCACAACAAGAGATTGCCAGAAGCCATACACTAACTCATAAGCCACATCATGATTGATCGCATGGGCTCCTACAGCAGTTCCCCCTTCGAGAATACTGACCCCAGGAAAAGCTTGTGCTATATGGGCGCGAATCTGGGCCCGGGCTTGATCGACCAGATGGCTTGGAACATCCTTCAGACGAATTATGTATCTTAAACTTTGGGCATCTTCAGTCAGAATTTGGTTTAATGGATTTCTTTCGGCCATCGAGAACATAAAAAATGTTTCTGCCACTTCATTTTTTTTCTGTGGAATTCCAGTTTGAAAAAAATCAGTTAAAGTGACAACACTTCCCACCTCGGGAATCTGGCGCAGTTCCTGAGACAACTGAGCTAATCGACCTAAAGCGATAGGGTCTTTCCAAAACTGAGGCTCGGCGGCTTTTAAAATAACGTCATAGGCAACAATCCCACCATAATCTTTGTCCATCCACTCTGTCGAGGCTCTGACGGAATCGCCCTTTGGCAGGTCATCAAACAATTGTCCCGAGAAATTAAGTTTCGCTGAAAGGCCAGCCCCAAAAAAAGAAATCACAATCAGTAAAGCCATGATGACCCGAGCGTGCCGCAAAGAAAAAGTAGCCCAAACAGCGGGCTTATTAAACCAAGTTCGCATGCGAGGCTGAACCCAAGGCAGAGCTACTAGTATAATCAATTGGCTATAAATAGAAATGGCAGCCACCACCAATGCGACGGCCAAGCCATACTGATGAATCAATGGAATGGGTGAAAAGACTAAGGCTAGAAATCCTAAAGCAGTGGTCCATGACCCCAAAAGATTAGGCGTTAAAAGATCAAACCAAGTATCAATGGCTCCTTGCCAGCGCAGTTTATAATCAATACTTTTTGATAAGGGATTTTGCGACCAAAGATGCAGTGTATGAATTAATAAGCTCATCATCGCGACGCTGACAATCACCGGTAAAGTCACAAGCACAATATTCATCGGAACTTTAAAAGTAGCCAGCAAAGCAAGCGCAAAAATATTTCCACTTAATAAAGTGATAAAAGTACAAGCGATGGCTGTCCAATGAGAAAATAAAAAATAAAAAATTCCACAAAACACAATCACTGCGATCAGTAAAAATTGACTGAGCTCGGATTGAATCAGTTTTGAAAGTCTGCTTTGGATCAGCGGGACACCCGCCTTCAGGATTTCAGCTTTTGGAAACTCTTTCTGGATCAGATCTTTCATGGTTTCGTCAAAACTGTCAATGTCACCGCTGTTTGTCGCTCTGGCTTCAAGGGCAATCACTGTGGATTTAAAATCGGCTGTCACCAGTGATGGGTAAATCAACGGGTTTTCTAGAATGGCTTCTTGCCAATGTTCTTCAGGCACCCGAGAAAAAATATTTCCAATCTGCAGGGCGTCCTTTTCCAGTGATGCCCCTTCGACAAGAGGCATCGATAAGACTTCTGCAACATCTGGGTTTTCTTGAAAGTCTTTCGAAAGATTTTGTAATTTTTCAATCTGAGTTTTATTCAGCCACGATTCACCTTCAGGCTGTGTAACAATAAACAAGTACGGAGATTGCTCACCCAGTTGAAAAGTTCGACGAATCTGTGCATCATTTTTTAATAAGATGTGATCTTTTGGATAAAATTGACGGATTGAATACTCTGTTTGCAGTTTTGTTAGACTTAAGCCACTCCAAATGACAGAGACCATCAGCAAAGTGATTATGACTTTGACAGTCTTCCCGGAATTCAGAATTCTCTTTAGGAGAGCGGCTTTGGAGCCGATCAGACCTTGGTCCATTTCGCTTCCTTTAAGGGGTTTTAGTTTATGAAATATAAATCGGCGTTTATCACCCTTTCCTTGATGATTTTTGCAGCAAAAAGCGAAGCATACAATGTTGAAGTCGCACAATGGTTGCCATGGAAATTTGTAGAGCAAGAACTCAAGAATATTCCACTTCAGTTTAACCTGCAACCTCGCGATCTGACTCTGCATTGGCAGGACTGGCATCCTTTGTTAAAAGGCACCACATTACAAGTCAATGGCGCTTGGACCCAATTACAGGTCCAGTCGACAGGAATCAATGCTGGCGCGCAAAACATGTCGGTGCAGGTCAAAGTTCAACAACTGGTTGTCGATCAAACAATCATCAAAGAAATCGGCGGAAATCGAATTGAAATTAAAATCAATGCGATCTGCGAGCCTTTTGAAATTAAAGTTCCATCGGCTGATCTAGCTTTACAAGCTTTTTACTTGCGACAAAATGAAATGTTATCACCGAAAATTTCCCAATTAAAACTAGCCATTCACGAAGGGTGGACGATCAGCCCCTTGGTCTGCAGCGGACCGCAAGGTTTCGATCAAGCTGTCAGTCAGTTATTGCAAGACTCTTTGAAAAATTCTGACTCGATCGCAAGCCTGCTGCAAACTTTCCTCAGCACGACCCTAGAGGAAAAATGGTTGGGCGCTTGGAATCAGATCACAACGGTCGGATATCAAAACTTAAAAGTGACTTCCATTGATGATCCCAGCGATCAAGGTTTTTTTATCCGTGGCGAGATCCGATCGAGTTCTGATGTAAAAAAAATTGAATTGCCACAAGTCTTAGTGGCCCCCGTAAAATCAGAGTTCCCACAACTGGTTTTAACTTCGGAAGGATTTACGGCTTTAGCCAAAGAAAAAGCCAGTCACTTTTCAATATTGCGGTTTAATCTGCAAAGCTTCGACGCTTTTCATCAGCTGATGCAAAGTCGCTTTAAACAGTTTTTTGTCTGGCCTGATTTAATGAATTTTTCTAAGTCAGCGCCTTTTTTTCTGACGTCGGATCCAAGTCAGATCGTTGATTTAAAGTCCTTGGGACAAGGAAAATGGTCTTTGAAGTCGCAAACCAAGGGCCTCATCGAAGCTCCGCGGGATCACCTTGAACAAACCTATCTTCATTGGGGCCTGGGCGCCAGCTACGCCCTGAGCACTCAGGTGAAAGACAGTGTTTTAAATCTTCACGTCGATCAATCAAAAACAAATATGACATGGAAGTTTGATGCAGATTATTTAAAAAAATATCAACCCAGCCAAAGAGTTTCATCCAGCCTGATTAAAAAAATCGGCGAATCTTTATTCACAGGACGCAACTTTCAAATACAGCTGCCCGTTTTAGATTTAAAAACAAAGACCTTAAAGCTTAACAACTGGGTTGAAAACCAAGGTCTGATTTGGATGGACTGGAAATAAGTCCTTTATTTTATAAAAGTTCCCGAAGCTAGCATGGCGCCGCCAAAAATCGTTGCGATGATTCCAGACCAAAGCTGGATATCTAAATCCTGCACAATCTGATGCATCGGCGAAAAAACAACAGCCAATAAAATAAGGCCGACAATCACAAAAAATAAACCAATCACATTTCGTAAATCAATCATCCAGCTCAGCACAAAAACCTCATCCCGTCCTATTAAGAAAATATATAGTTAATCACTAGGGTCAAAAATAACACTCCACCACCAAGCACCATAGGGCGTTTCCAAAACGGCAAATGCCCAGTCTGTTGCTTCGGAGTCAAACTGTAGACCAGGCCCCTCATTTGATCATCGGTCTTAGGCACTGTAAATAAACTGATTCCGATCGTGACCAGTAAACAGGTCACCCAAGCAATGATCGCAATATTAAACGCTTGCCCCATCGCTGAAGGGTACTCATGAACGTTCGAAATCCAACCGCCTTTGCCTTCGGCCACTGTTAATCCGTGGGTCAGTGCGGCTGCGGTAGTTCCACTTAAAAGACCCCAGAAGGCCCCATGTCCAGTGGTTCGCTTCCAGAACATCCCTAATAAAAAGGTCGCAAAAAGCGGCGCATTCACAAATCCAAAAATAAGCTGCAACAAATCCATAATGTTATTAAAACTTCGCGCTAGATAAGCGGTTGCCACAGATAAAAGAATTCCAACGACTGTCGCCCATCTAGCAACAGTAAAGTAATGGGCATCTGAAGCGTCCTTTTTGACATAAGCTTGATAGATATCGTAAGTCCAAACCGTATTAAAGGCGGTGACGTTCCCAGCCATGCCAGACATAAATGAAGCCATCAAGGCCGTCACTCCGACACCTAATAGACCCGGAGGAAAAAAGTGGGTCAGTAAGCTTGGCAAAGTCATATCGAAATCGACGCGTCCATCAGCCTTTAACGGAAGATGAAAACTAGTCCCATCTTTTGTTAAAGCCAAAGCAATCATGCCTGGTAAAATGACAACCAAAGGAAGTAACAATTTTGGTATAGCTGCAATGATCGGCGTTCTTTGTGCGGCTGACATATCTTTTGTCACCATCGCGCGCTGAACGACCAAGAAATCGGTGCACCAATAGCCAAAAGATAGAACCACACCTAAACCAAAAATCAGTTCAAAAGATCCGACACCCATGGGGTTATTAGCTGCAACATCCGCATATTTCCAAGTGTGGCTCATGACTTCAGGCAAGCGCGTTGTCATACGTTCATAACCACCCAAAAGATGAAGGCCTATATAAACGATCGGTGAAATCCCAAGAACAATTAAAAAGAATTGCAGAACTTCATTATAGATGGCGCTGGTCAGGCCGCCCAAGAATGTATAAATAAAAACGATTCCCGCTGAAAGTAAAATTGAAGATTCAAACTGCCAACCTAAAATTGTTTGCAGCAAAAGCGCTAAGGCATAAAGTGACACGCCGGAAGAAAAAATCGTCATGGCCGCAAAAGAAAATGCATTCACGGCCCGAGTTTTTTCGTCAAATCGCAAAGATAAATATTCGGGCACAGAGCGGGCTCGACTGCCATAATAGAATGGCATCATAAAAACACCTAAAAATACCATGGCGGGAATAGCACCCAGCCAGTAGAAATGAGCCGTCATTAAACCGTATTTTGCGCCGGAAGCCGCCATGCCGATCACTTCTTGCGCGCCCAAATTTGCAGAAATAAAAGCCAAACTTGAAATCCAAAGGGGGATCGAGCGTCCACTCATTAAAAAATCGCCACTGTTCTTAACGGATTTTTTAACCACCCAACCGATGCCTAAAACGAAACAAAAATAAATTCCAACAATCAGATAATCAACCCACGACATTCCCATATTGGTCCCTCTAAATAAGTTTGTATGGTTCTTACATTTTTGAAGCAGGTGCAAGATTCTATTTAGGAAATCAAATCGATAACACTGATGGTCGAGGTGGTCCCAATCTTTCCAATTGTCAGCAAAAATGCCTTTTGAACAGGCAACATTGATGAATTCGGTCGTTTTTCTGGTATCAAAGTGGCCAAATTTCAGCTGGCATAGAAATTGATATTCTCAAGGTTGCAGGAAAGCGAACCAACTCTTAAAAGGAGATATGATCATGAAAAGCTCAGTTCAATTACTAGGATTTTTAATATTTTCAATATTTGCGGGAGCCGCGCAAGCCGATCTTATAACCTGCAGCAGTTCAGGCTATAAGTACAACTCGTGCTCGACAAATGGCTATGTCACTCGCGTGATTTTGCGCCAGCAAATTTCTAACTCAGCTTGTGTTTACGGGCAAAGTTGGGGATTCGACAACCGATCTATTTGGGTCGATAAAGGTTGCCGCGGCACTTTTGAAACCTTCGGAAATAACGGATATCCACCTCCAGGAGATGGCCACAATCCACCACCGGATTATGGTTACCCGCCTCCAGGATATGGACATAACCCAGGCTACCCACCTCCGCCGCCCTTAGATCAGCAGGAACAAATTCAATGTGGATCTTACGGCTACTCGATGAATTACTGCTACCCAGCAGCGGCAGGGCGAATTGTCTATGTCCGTCTTCTTAGACAACTTTCTCGTTCAGCTTGCATCAGTGGAAGTACCTACGGCGTCGCCGGTGACTCCATCTGGGTGAATAATGGCTGTGAGGGTGTTTTTCAGGTCGTCAGTCGACAATACGATGACTCATTATCAAACTACTAAGAATTATTTTTAGAAAATACAAAAGAGGGCTCTGTTATCCAGAGCCCTCTTTTTATTTGTTTTAAAGATGAAAAAGAAATGCATCTAAAGAATAAGACCCTGGCCCCAATAAAAAAAGAACCACACAAATCATGGCCAGATTAAGAGCGTACTCATTGCCTGGAGGATTATTTGTAATCAGGTAGCCAGCCCCTTTATGGCCGACGCCAGCCGCAATCACCATGGTGAAAAAACAAAGTAAAAATCCAAAGCGAGCCATCAATCCAAGAGTGATCAAACAGCCTCCCAAAATTTCAGCCGCCATCGCTAAGCGGGCTTGCATGGCAGGAAATGGAACTCCTAAACTTTTTAACCAACCGGTAAAGCCTTGCATATTGCCCGAGCCTACAACTCCTAGCTTTCCTAAACCATGAATCACAAAGCAGACGCCGATAAAAACACGCGCTAAAAGCAGCGCAAAATCGGTCGTTGCCCCATTTGTTCTTAAAAGAATATCTCCCATCTTAAAACCTCCAGCGTTCATGGTATCTGCTAAAAAATAATGATGTCACTGAATCTTACAAAATCGGGCCCAATCTAAAAATATTGAGTCGTCTTGGTGGCGCGATTTCTGGAAGTGGGATCTTCTTTAAAAAATTTTATGGCATAAAATATTCTATGGCCTATAAATTTACGAGGGATCTCTCTTTCTCCACGGGCTGGCTGATGGACTGGCCGGCTTCATTGAATTGAAAGTGAAAAACGTATTTCGAACTCCGCTGCGGCTATTGACTGCGTTATTTATTTAACTTTTTGACCATTTTTTTAAAATACTTCTTGCGGGTCGTTTTTGGTTTCATAATCTTAATTCTGTTTGAAGATAATAAAATACTTGATCCCGATGATGTTTATTTTCTTTCAGCTTCGTAGAAGCGATTTACGGCGACACGAGCAGGTCAATTTTTAGGCTTTGTAAATTCGAAAACAGAAATAAAAAAACTAAATTTGACCTTTAAAATTCCATGTTATGTTGCTTTCAGCTTTTCAAAAGGAGGCCTAGATGCAATCAACTTTAATTGAATTCGAATCAAAATGGACGGACGAAATTATAAACATGAAATATATTTCAAACGACGAGCTTCTTTTTAGAACTGAAAATTTAGTTCAGACTGAACGTAAAATCATGCATTTGGTTTTAACTCATATTCTAGAAATTATGGATCGTAGGCTTTATGCCGAGGTGGGCTTTGATAGCATGTACACAATGATGACTAAAAAATATGGCTATCCTGAGCCTTCGGCTTTGCGCCGAATCGATGCAGCAAAGCTTTTAAGAAAAGTTCCAGAAGTCGCAGAAAGGCTAAAAGCCGGGACACTTAATTTATCACAGGCAGTCTTACTTCAGAAGTGCCTTGAATCAGAAGCTAAGAAAGGCGAGCTTGTTTCTGAAATCAAAACTCAAGAAATCTTAGAAAAACTTGAAAACTGCAACAGTTTTGAATCTAGGCAAGTTCTAGCCAAAGAATTTGATCTGCCTTTGAAAGTTCAAGAAATTGTGCGCCCGCAAAAAGACGAATCTGTCCGCCTTGAAATCACTTTTACTAAAGAGCAATTCGACGAGCTTAAAAAAGCAAGAAGCTTGCTATCCCATATTGCCCACAGTGGGTCCCTGGCTGAAGTTATTTCTGTGCTGGCTAGAAAATTCAACCAATCAAAACTTGGCAAGTCGGGTCAGATTAAAAATCCGTGCAAAAGTCAAAGTGAAGCAAGTTCTGTTTCGACGAGTAAACCACGATTTGGCTCCGCTACCGAGTTCATAGAAACAATACCTGCAAGTAAAAAGCGCCCTCATATTTCAGTGCATCTGAAAAGGAAACTTTACTCAGAAGCGCAAGGCTGCTGCCAATACGAAAACCCTGATGGAAGTCGCTGCAGATCTGAGTTTCAACTTCAAATTGATCATGTGACACCTGTGGCTTGGGGAGGAACAAACTCGCCTGAAAACCTGCGCTTACTTTGTCGGACCCATAATCTTTTAGCGGCTGAACAGATGAGGTTGCATTAGGAACCTCTCAATTCCAAAGCCCATCAATTCTAATGCCCCCCATCCCAACAAATTCCAGAAAGAGCAAAAAATAAGCTTGAATTGCTCGCCTTTGGCATTGGTTTTGCCTCTTACTGTGTGTGGACTTTTATCAGGGTCAATTTGTCCCTCAAGGAGAAAAACAGGATGAAAACTTTAATACTGAGTCTATTTTTTGTAACTTCTTTGGCTGAAGCTCAAGTTCAATTGCAAAGCTTTACGGCCGCTGGCCCTGGTTGCCCGGCTGGCAGCGTGCGGGTGGTCATGGCGCCTGATGGGTCGGCCTTTTCGATCTTGTATGATCGCTACAGCACCGAAGTAGGAGCCAGTGTTCTTACGTCCCGGCAAAATTGTTCTGTGATCCTTCATCTTTTAAAACCTCGGCGCTTGGGCTTTAGAGTTGATGCCGCTGATTTTCGCGGATTCATTGCGCTGGATGAGGGAGTCACTGCTCAGCAAAATGTCAGAGTCATGTCAGGTCCAAATCCAGGTCATCGAATGTTATCGGCAGAGTTTGGCAGTCAAGTTTGGCGCGGACCGATCAACGAAGATTTTGTCTTGACGGCCGTTCGCCCCGTGAATTCTAGGCCGCCTGTTTTAGACTGCGTTCCCGCCAAAGAAAATACGGATATTGTTGTCGACTCTGTCGTGGAGCTAACGTCAAACCAACCTCAGAAAAACGGTCAACTGACAGTTGACACAGTCGACGGAGTTTTGCTGCAGAAGTTCAGCTTGAAATGGCTGGATTGCCAACCCGGACGAGGACGCGGCGGCCATTAGTTTTTATCTTTTATCTTTTATAAGAGCTTTGATCCAAGTTATCTTAGCTTGTGTACAAACTTCGGCCCTATCAACAAGACGCCGTCAATGCGACGTTAAAGCATTTCCGGTTGGATCAAACTCCGGCCCTTATTGTGCTGCCCACCGGGGCCGGAAAAAGTTTAGTGATTGCAGACCTTGCTAGGCTGGCTCGCGGCCGCGTCTTAGTGCTTGCGCATGTGCGTGAACTTGTCGAACAGAACCATGCGAAGTACCGCGGATTAAACCTTGAAGCCGGCATTTATTCCGCCGGACTTCAGCGCAAAGACAGCGAACAAAAAACCATTTTTGCTAGTATTCAATCCGTGGCTCGAGCTTCAGAGGATTTTTTTGAAAACTTTTCTTTGCTAGTGATCGACGAATGCCACAGGATTTCCATGGCGGGTGACAGCCAATATTTTCAAGTGATTTCAAAGCTTCAAAAAATAAATCCAGACCTGTGTATCTTAGGGTTAACGGCCACGCCCTACCGCTTAGGCTACGGCTGGATTTACGAATTCAATGCAGCGACTAATGTACGACAAACGACGTCGGAACGATTTTTTAAGAAATGTATTTTCGAGCTTTCAACCGCCTTTATGATTAAAAATTCTTTCCTCACCCCACCCGTTCAAATTGATTCGCCTGTTGCCTGTTATGATTTTTCGAGCCTTAGATTAAATGGTCTGCATTTTGTAAAAGCGCAAATAGAGACACTTCTAAAAGATCAAAAACGCATCACGCCGGTCATTATTCAAAATATCATTGAAATTTCAAAAGACCGAAAAGGGGTTATGATTTTCACCTCCTCTGTTCATCATGCCGAAGAGATTTTAAGTCTTCTTGCGAAAAATATTTCGGCTTTAGTTGTCGGAGAAACCGAAGATCAAGAGCGAGATCAAATTATCGCAAGTTTTAAGAGGCAGAAAATAAAGTACTTAGTTAATGTTTCAGTCTTAACGACGGGCTTTGATGCCCCTCATGTCGATGTGATTGCCATTTTACGACCGACAGAATCTGTCAGTCTTTACCAACAGATCATTGGTCGTGGTCTTCGCCTTAGCCCCGGCAAAGAAGATTGTTTGATTTTAGATTATACCGGCCAAGGCCACAACTTATTTTCGCCAGAAATAGAAGAAAAAAAACCATCTAGGGATTCAAAAATGGTGGAAGTCCCTTGCCCTTCCTGTGGGGTGATCAATTATTTTTGGGGCCTTGTGAATTCGGAAGGCCAAGTTGTTGAACATTTTGGCCGGAGGTGCAGGGCCGCCTTTGAAGATCCGATTCATCATCAGATCAGCGATTGTGGGTTCCGATTTCGATTCAAAATTTGCGATCAATGTGGCGGGGAAAACGACATCACTGCCCGTAGCTGCCAGTCCTGCAAACACCTTTTAATCGACAATGATCAAAAACTAAAAGAAGCGATGTCCTTAAAAGATGCTCACGTCATGCGTGTGGAAAAAATGACTTTCCAAAAAACCCAGGACAAAAAGGGTCAGGACAGGTTAGAAATTCGTTATTATGATGTGGACGCAAATATTCTTAAAGAATATTTTTACTTAAATAGCATTGAACAAAAAAAAGCTTTCTGGATTAATTTTATACGAATGCACAATCGCCGACCTGAATCGTCGCTTCTGGTGAATGGCATTGACCAAGCCCTTCAACAACAAACCAAATTTAGATCACCCTTATTTATTATTGCCAGAAAGAAAGATCGATTCTGGACTATTCGCGAAAAAATATTTGAATAATTAAAGTTCTAATGGGGGCTCTAGAGGATCAAGAGTATTCAAAGTTTCATCAATTTTTTGTATTAGATTCTCTATTGCAAATGGTTTGGCTAAAAATGCGTTCGCTCCAGCCGCTGAAGCCTTCTGGATATTTTCATCAGTCTGCAAGCCACTGATGGCAAGGATTTTAATTTTCAGATCTGACCCACGAATGGTTTGAATAAACTTTAAGCCGTCCAAAGTCGGCATCATAATATCTGTCACTAGTAACGAAATTTTATTTTTTGAATTTTGAATTTCAGTCAGGGCCTCTTGTCCATTCGACGCTAGCAAGACATGGTAACCGACGGGTTCAAGAACATCTTTAATCATTTCGCGAATATTGACTTCATCATCAATCACAAGGATCGTTTGGCCCTTGCCTTGGGTGAATAGGACCGGTTTCATTTTGGGTTCGATCTTTTCAGCTTCTAACTGAGCCGGAATATAAACGCTGAAGGTCGTGCCTTCGCCAAGCTTGGTCTCAACTTTAATAAATCCACCATGGCGTTTTGCAATTCCTAAGGACGTCGATAAACCTAGACCCGTCCCTTTGCCAACTTCTTTAGTTGTAAAAAAGGGATCAAAAATCCTATCAATCACGTCGGTCGGAATTCCTGTGCCAGTGTCTTTTATCGATACAACGACATAGGGACCCGGAGTCAGCTCGCTCCCCAGCGAGTTATCTCGGTCAATTTCAATATTTTTTGCAGAAATAACTAAGCTTCCTCCTTGGGGCATGGCATCCCGCGCGTTTAATGAAATATTTAACAATATTTGGTGAAGCTGGGTGGGATCCCCTAAAACCGGCCAAAGATGTGGGGTCCATGTTAGGTTCACTTCAATATTTTTCAAAAAAGTTTCGTTAGCGATCTTTTCAATTTCTTGTAAGACCATTGGCAAGTGAATGACTTTCCGCTGCCCTTCATAGCCACGCGCAAAAGACAGCACTTGCTTCACTAAATCAGCCCCCCTTGAAATAGAGGCTTGAATGGTCGCTAATGGTTTCTGATGACGAGGATCAGAATCGATGGTTTTTAAAATATCTGTGGCTAGCATGGCGGGTGCTAAAACATTATTCAAATCATGGGCAATACCTCCCGCCAGCGTCCCTAAACTTTCAAGCCGCTGTGATCTTAACAAATGTTGTTCTAATTTTTTGCGATCTTCAATGTCCTGCAAGGCGCCCTGAATTTGACAGATTCGTCCAGCACTGTTCCGAACCGCTTCACCGATGATGCGAACCCACACTTTGCGCCATTGACCGTTCACAATTTGAAACTCTGTATCAATGGGCGTGCCCTCTTGCTTGCAAGCGGTGTAAACCCTTGTCAGTTCTGCTTGATGTTCGGGCTCACAAAATGAAATCGCATTTTCAACGCTGTCAGGCGACCAGTCTTCTGGCATCTCATAAATCCTCGCCACTTCCTTGGAATATTTGACCCGATTGAGATCAAGATCAATGGTCCAACCGCCAATTTTTGCTAAGCGACCCGCCATAGAAATCAGCGAATTGTTTTCCTTCATTTTTTCTTCAGATTTCTTTTTCTCCGTTAAATCCCTGAAGCTAAGTACTCCTCCGATCAGTTGACCTTTTTTATTAAAAATCGGATTGCTGGAAATATCGACGAACACGGGCTGTCCATTTTTTCGCCAAAAGGTCTCATTGTCGATCCGGCGGGGAATGCCATCTTGAAGCGTTTTAAAAAGCGGGCAATCTTTTCGGTGGTAAACCTGTCCGTCCAAATAATGATGATGCATTAACAGGTGAGAATTTTTACCCAGATTCTCATCAGATTCAAAGCCCAGCATTTCATTGGCTGCACGGTTTTCAAAGACAATCGTCCCGCTAAGATCCACGCCATGAATTCCTTCGCCCATGGAATTTAAAATCTGCTGGGTTAAATTTTGCACATTTAAAGACTCAAGATCGGCCTGTGCCGAAGTAAAAAATTTCGAGTGGCAAAGCCAAAAATGAATTTTATTTTTAAAAGAATTAAATGATCCCACTTCGAAGTTATCCATCGTAATAAAACCCCAAGCAAGGTACAAATTAATCGCTTAGCCCCCTAGATATTAAGCCTATAATACGGCGCATATACCTAGCTTGACTTGGTTACATTGTATAGCTATGTATATGGCCATGTTAGGCACTATTGATAATTGGAAAATTCAGATTCGTAAAGGCTACTTAGAAATTTGTATTCTGCTTTTAATAAAGCAGAAAAAGAAAATTTATGGCTTTGATTTGATCGAGCAGTTGGCGACAGCTGGCTTGCAATTAAAAGAGGGCACACTTTATCCTTTGCTGAATCGCATGGGCGCTGATGGAATTCTTTCGGCCACTTGGGAAACAGAAGGCCCCAAAGGACATCCACGAAAATTTTATTCGTTAACTAAAGAGGGCTTTAAGTTCTTAAGTCTTCTGAGTCATGAGTTTGATGAAATGATTGCTATTTATAAAAATTTTAATCAGTAAAGGAATACACAGTGACGACGGATCCGCGCCTTGAACGATACTTAGCATCTTTAGAAAAAACTTTAAAACCATTTCCGGTCAGCGATCGGGCCGAAATCATCACTGAGATTAAAAGCCACGTTCTATCGGCCCTGGAGCGGGACCCACAGACGCGTTTGGATACCATCTTAGCGGCACTAGGAGAACCCGAAACCGTCGCCAATCGTTACTTGTTGGAACGCGGTCTTAAACCGGGGAAAACATCCATCAGCCCTATGATCAAATGGCTGGTCATTGGCTTTTTAACAACTTTCGCTATGATTCTGATTTTTATTGGCTTTGTGCTGAACCACTATGATTCTTTGGTGCAAGTCGACGGAGCCAATGGAAAAGTTGAAATTTTAAATGGCCTTGTCCGCGTTGATGGAAAAAAGGGACGAATTTCTATTTCAGGGATCAATGAATCTTCCTCTAGCTTTACGGGACTGCAAGAGATGCCGTTGGGACGATCTGCCACTATTAAATTTAATTCAGGAAAATTTGAAATCAGTCATTCTGAGGACCACCAGCTGACTTGGTCTTGCACGGCCAAAGACTCGTTTATTCCCAGTCCCGACGATCGGGGGACTGCATTCAATTTAGATCTTTCGGGTTTATCGTCGGCTAAATGCAAAATTGACGTTCCCGAAGGCTCTCCCCTGCTGATTCAAGGGGGAAACGGCAAGATGATTTTTAGCTCTCCGTCCTTTGATGTGGATGCCCAATTAGAAAATGGTAAAATCATTTTCCAAAATCCCGATCAGGCCCCTTACAAATTTGATGTCTCGGTTCAAAATGGCAAAGCAGATTTATTTTCGTCTTCAGATAAAAAAACGGCCCGACTGATTAAATTTCATGTCGCCAATGGCAAAATCACTAATAACGAAAATGAGGTTAACCAATGATTTCATCTTTAAGTCGAAGATTCGCAGCCTTTTTGATCGACGGCCTGCTTCTTGGTTTTATCGCAGCCATCGCAGGCAGTCTGATTCCTTTGCTTGGTGGCCTGATCGCATGGTTTTTTTATGGACCGCTTTTAGAATCCTCTGAACTGAAGGCCACCATTGGTAAACATTTGATGGGCATCCAGGTCACTGATTTAATGGGACGTCGGATTTCATTAAAAGCCGCCTTGATCCGAAATGTGATGAAAATCGTTTCGATCTCTATTTTATTTATTGGCTTTTTAATTGCGCTTTTTACAAGTCGAAAACAATCTTTACATGATCTTTTAGCAGAAACGATTGTCGTCTATGGACGAAGTGAAAAGCCGATAGGCGACGCTTGGCTTGAGGCCAGTAAAGACCTTTTTGGAATCGGCCCTAAAACTTTTGATTTTTTTAAGCCCTCTTCTGAAAGTTCAGAATCCATCGTCAGTCAATTAGAGCGCCTTGAAAATCTTCACGCCAAAGGAGCCTTGACCAGTCAAGAGTACGAGTCCGCTAAAAACCGAATCCTTAAGGCTTAGCAACTGCTCCACTTGATTGTGCTTGGATTAACTCGCGCGTCGAATAAGATCAGTTATCCTAGAGGCTTATCCTCTCCTTGCGTCCTTTCGAATTCCATAGGAATTCGAAAGGTAACAACG
>JAYWEQ010000101.1:0-34848 GCA_043779185.1 Pseudobdellovibrionaceae bacterium | reverse complement strand
TTTTCTGTGTTTTTCATTCTGTTATGGTCAAGCAGAGGGCTCTGTCTTTTAACTAAAGCAGAATCAATTGAAACATTGCGCCGTCAAGGAGTTCGCTGGAAACAGACAGAACTTCTATCGCAAGATGCTGAACTGACCCTCGCTATGGCAAAGGCGGCTTTATCGCCTCATTTAGAGATTGGCGCTCGTGAGCTTGCGACCCGTGCGGATTTAACCAAATATGGATTTTCTGATCCTGGACCCCTAAAAATCGTCACCTTCGGAAATGTATTTATTGAAGGTGAGATGAGCCTTTTTAATAAGCCCGTTCTTTTTCGGGAAGAGGCGGCTAGAACCAATATAGATCTGCAAAAAGAAAATACCCAACAGTATCAAAATGACCTTTCTTTTGCCATGCTGCTCACTTACGTCAACTGCCAACGCCTTTCCGAACGAGTCAAAGTTTTTCAAAAAAATCTGGAACGAGACCGGCAGATCGAAGAAATGGCAGCCAGTAAAGTCAAAGCTGGTGTGGGCCTTGAAACTGATTTGCTTCGGGCTAAAGGAATCGTGGGTTTTGATCATCTTCGTAAAATCGATGCGGCTGGAGATCTTGTTAAATGCAGAAAAGACTTAGCTAATATTTTAGGATTGCCAGATCTTAAAGACGATATTGAGCCTCTCCGATATGACCCATTAGCCATCAATAGTTCCGATCCCTTTCTGAAGACTGGAATTGATGACCGGCCTGACGTCAGAGCTTCGCTGCTCACCGCTCAAGCGGCAAAAAGTCTTAAACAAGCGGCGAAAGCTGAAAGTTGGCCGACCATCCAACTTTTAGGTGAAATAGGTTACGGCGGGAGCAATGTTGTTTTTTCTTCTGGCGGAAGTGTTCTTGGCGCCGTCGGATTGCAAATTAAAATGCCCTTCTGGGATGGTGGTTATTTCGATGCTAAAGCGGAACAAGCAAAAGTAAATTTATCAAAGGCTGAGCTGCAAGCCACTCAGGTGCGAATCGAGGCTGAAGGACAAATCCAAGCCGCTGTCGATAAATTGAACACCACCAAAGATGCCGTTGAGTTAGCGGAAGAGCAAGTTCATCTCGCGCAGGAAGAATTGAAAATCACTCAACATCGATTTAAGTCCGGCGCGTCCAGTGGTCCCGATTTAGCCACCTCACAAAATAACTTGTCGAATGTTCTGTTGAATCAAATTGATGTTATCTCTGGTTATGAAACAACAAAGATCAATTATTACAGGACCATTTCAGAATTTGATACCTACATACAAAAGAATTCTCGCGCCCAATGATTTCAGCTTTTGTTTTTTCTTTTCTTCTTTCAGGAGCGGCACAAACTACAAAAGTTAATGTTAGGAAAAAAATTAAACCCCCGTCCGTAGAAGAAACTTATTCTGGCGAAAGCCAAGAAAAAACCAACGACCTAGCCACCTATTTTAAAGAAAATAATTGTACCGAAATATTAAATTTTTCTAAAGATCGATCCCTGACCAGCTTAAAGCCCCTCGAATTAGCTGTGGTTGCGTCCTGCGATCCGCCTGGAAAAGACCCCGAAAAAATGTTTGCTTACGCTGAGAAGCTAGCTCCCGATGATGATGCCATCCTTCTAGTTCATGGGCGTTATCGTTGGAAAAAATTTAAAATCAGTGCCACTGAAGTTTGGGAAAAACTAGCTCGGCAAACCAAAAGTATTGAGCTTCGACAATTAGCCGAGCAGTATTTAGATGGCAAAGGAGATAACGCCGAAGAAGCCCTTGCCGTCATCGATAAACGAGCTAATTTTTTTGAACTTGGCTTTATTCGCGAAAGTAATCCTGAACAGCTGCCCATTTCCGACCCGACTCTTGCAATGAATTGGTCTGACGGCATGGCTTGGAAACTGATCTCGACAAGAAAAATAGATTATGACTTTGGCTTTATGGACTGGACGACAACCGTGTCAGGCACTCAGTTTAACACGGCTTCAGATGCAAATTCACTTTCATTAGAGATCTCTCCTATTCTTGCGCTTCAGAGCACCTTGGAACAATTTTTCCTTCTGCGCCCTATTGCAAATGTTTCGGGAAATGACGGTCGACTTTTTTATGCAGCGGCTGGAATTTCCATCGGTGAATTATGGCAATATTTAAGCTCTGAATATAAAATTTTGTTTTCTATTTATGGCGATCGCTATTATCAATTAGGTCTTGAAGGTCAAAGTGGCACTCATTATTTGATTGAGCAAAAAACAAATTTTAAATGGAACTCTTCGCTGGTTTCTTTGAATCTTTTCTGGGACAAAACAAATTCTGGGGAAGACAATTCTGTACCACTACAAAGTATTCCTTTTACGAATAACTCGGGGGGGGTTGTTTTGTCTTATCAGTGGACGGTCAAGCGCCTTACTCTTGGCATCAATGCCACATATTCAGTGCGCCAGGATGAAATGGATACACAATTTGTAAATGCTCGAGGATCTCTGGATCAAAAGAAAAGGCGTGACACTTCCACGAACACGGAACCCTGGATCTCTTGGAAGTTTAATAATGATTTAACTGCGGTTATTATTCATTCTTCAAATCGCGTGAATAGCAATTTTACTCAGGCTGACGCCAATGACCGCAATATTGACGACGCCGTAACAGGCTTAGTCTTAAAAACAAGCTTCTAGAAAACTATCTTCTCGGATGTCTAGGTGCTTTTTCGACCTTTTTTGAACTTGCCGCATGGGAGGACTCGCGCCTCATAGATGGAGATTTCTTCTGAATCGATGCCTGTTTATGATCAAATCGGCCCGCTTTCACTTCTTTGGCGTGGTCTTCAGAAACAGTTCTGACCACCGCATTGTGCAGATCTTCTGCCTGGGACAGCCATGGCGTGAAACCAAGGCATAATGTGACTAATAATAGTTTCTTCATCAAAACCTCCACTTCAGTAGTTTAATTTATTTGCGACCCAAAATCAAAAAATCTTTACAAGTTACCTTCACAAGCACCGTATTGGGTTTAAAATCTCATTTTGAGAAGAATGGTGATCCTAGCTTGTTATTGTCCGAACGAATCTATCCTATTGATTTCAACCATCATTATTTTAAAACACGCAATCGAATTTCCCTGGAAGACGCTAAAAACATAGCTGAAAAGTACGAAAACGGTCATGGTAAATCCATTGATCAAATTAATTTGAAATTGAATCGGGCCTAAGTTTTCACCCGAAATCCGGATCACAAGCAAGATTTTAATTATCACTGCTGACCGGAAGATTCCAAATAATTTCATGACGTAAGACCTTTGATGGGCGGGGCAGACTACCGACAGCCCGGCGGTGAGCCGCAGTCTATAAGCATTCAAGAAAATCCTGTATTTTCAAGCCGTTGCAGTCTAAAAAGCTGTGCTATATTGATTGCCGAAGGATTTCTCATATAAAAGTAAAACCATTAAAAAGTTCCGAACTTTAGCAAGTGACTTAAAGGCCAGCCGTAAACGTAAACCTACACCTGAGCAAATTGATCGGCGAAACAAGGTCTTTGAAGATATTGAAAAAGAACAGCAAAAAGAAGCTCGCGAATGGAAAGCTGAAAATCAATGTGATAATTTTTGAAATAATTTTGCTAAGCCTGCTTTGTCTAAAGTTTTTTTAGCTAAACCTATCATCGCACCATATAATTCTTCGTTTGGATCACTAATTTCAATATAATTCCAATCTAAAAAAACTAATGCTGAGGCCAAGGCCGTTCGCTTATTTCCATCAACAAATGGCTGATTCTCTGCAATATGAAAAGCATACGCGGCCGCCAATTCAAAAACGCCATTGTGAACTAACTCTCCACCGAATGAAGCCTGCGGAGTCATTAAAGCAGATTCTAACAGGCTTTGTTCGCGTATACCTGTGGCACCGCCGTAGCTTTCGAGCTGCATATCATGCAATTCTAAAACATCTTCTAACGTTAAAAATCTAAATTCCAAAGGATTACTTGGCTAGTTTTTTAAAAGTTGAGTTATGTTTTTTCATAATTTTTTCTGCTGATGTTCTTAATGTTTTTTTGGCAGAACGGATGGGCTCAATTATAAGACGCATCCCGTCTGTTGTCATTTCAAGATCAGTTTCTCGGTCAATTTTTAAAAGTTCTAGTATAGGTTTTTCGATAACCAAGCCATAGCTATTTCCGACTGCTGAAAGTTTTTTTCTCATAAATCCTCCGTATTACGTTAGTTATAACATATGTATAACCTAAAAGTACAGTTAAATATGCTACCCATAGCGCTCCATATTCGCTGGGGCTTCTTATTCGCTTGGTAGCGAGCTAGTCACTAAAGCGCACTGTTCTTTTCCAAAAATTCCAAATTCCTCCAAAAATCCCTTCGAAAAGAAGATGGCCAATCGCAAGGGTTCGTAGAATATTATCAATTTGTCTGACTGGCGGACATCCGCCACCCTCGTAATAGGAAATCACTCTGAAAATTGAACGCTTACAAGCAAGTCGTCACGATGCCCGAAGGATTTCACGTATTCATAAAGCTTCGCTAAAATACGATCTCAAAAGAGCTTGAAGAGACTCTGAAAAAGAAAGATCAATCGAAAGAAGACGCTCCAAGAAAAATTGCAAACCCACCTCAAGATGTCAGCAGAACTTCTGTCCTGAAAATTTGATAATAAAATTTCAAAGGCGTACCTTACCCAAAATAAAGAAAAACCCACATCCCGACAGAGATGTGGGTGATAGAAAGAGTTTAACCAGCCTTTTTAATTTTATTTACAAATATCTTTCAGTTTTGAACCCGGAAAAGAAATTCTCTCAATAACTTTTAATGTCTTAGTATCAATTAACTGTGAATAAACTCTTCTCATAATACCCGCAGGGTCTTGTTGGCTTCTCAGAATATTTATCGATGCCGTTTCGCCATCAGAACAAAACTTAGGATTAAATATTTTTAATCTATGACTGCCACTGTGCGAATTGCTCGGCACAAAATCAATATCTGATACTAGATCATTAAGTGCAGACTGCGCCAGGTTAGCCTCTATTGATCCTGCAGTACCAAAATCATAGCCCTCTTTTTTTTCTAAAGTGACGTTAAATCCAGTACAGTTCGAATTTTGTAAAGATACATAACTTAAACTTTGCGATTCAGGCCCAAACTCATTTGTAATATTATAATGAGTCTTTCGAATTTTTATTGTAAACACTCCAGGAGTCTGTTCGCGCTGATCAATTCCTAAAGATAGTGTTCCCAAATTTTGGTCAAGTGTAATGTTGTTTGAATCTTTCAAAAACTCTTGCAGAACAGATTGAATAGATACCTTGTTATTTTTTGGATCGTAGCCGCAACTGTTTGATGCGGCTATGACGTTGGATTGTAAAGAAAAGATTATTGTTAGTAGCAATAGATTTTTCATTTTGAAACCTCAGGTTCTTTTGGCTGTTTCGCTTTTATAAACTCAACAGTATTTTTGCCCAGAAGACTGATTGTGTCGCTTTCAGAAAGACTCTTACACCGATAAACATTTTCGATCTCCCAAAGGTGAGAAAATGGACGTGTTTTATCTGTCGGAGCATAGCCAAATTCTCTGTAACCAAACTGATTATCCTTCAATATAAAACGAGACAAAATAATTGCCCCCGACATAACACCTGTTGGAGCATATTCTAGATTCAAAGAATTGTGTGCGTTAAGAAATTTTTCAGACAAAGCCACGGTGCCATTTAAGCTGCGAAGTTTACTAAAAGCATACCCATTGGTTTTTTTCAAAATTACGTCCGCTGAACAAGCGTCAGGATCTCCTTCGCCAGTCACTTCAAAAGTTTGCCAAGAACCGTTCACCATGGCGTAGGTGTCACAGTAATTTGATTGATATGTTTCTGGAAACTGAACGATCGTTTTTGGCAAGTCCTTATTTAAACCTTGATGAAGTTTAAGCTGCGGCGCCGCCATTGGCGAAGTTCCAGATAAAATAATTCCGCCGAGGTCGGTAGCAGATGAAGAAAGTATTGGACCACCTTTTGTTATTTCTTTTGAGCTAAATTTTGGGAGCATTTTATCAATATTTTCACCCTCTAACAATTCACATTTATAACTGAAGACGGGCATAATGGTATATCCCATAGCTAAACGTATCTTTCCATCACTGCCTTTCAAATATGAATTGCCCTGAGATTGAAACTGAAAAAGACCGTTTTCACTATAATCGCGGATTTGATCCTTTTCTGTTAACTTATAAATCATATCATTTCTTGATGCTAATGCGCTCACTGAAATTAGAGTTAATGCTACCGTCGATGTTATTGTTTTCATAAAAGTTTTCATATAAGTTCTCCAAGTTATTTTTTATTAATTTTGTATTAATGAATTTAAAGGCTCGCCGTCTTGATTTTTTTGTTCGCTATCTTTTTGCCACTCGAGTGCCACTGCTGCGGCAAAAGAATGATCGGCATCTTCGAAACCATAGTGATGCGCAAGCTCGTGCATAGCTAAACCAACCAAATCACTGTCTTGAATATACGGCCCAAACTCTGCCACTATGCGGTCTGGATTTACGCAAATTTTAGATCCTGGTTTATTCATTTTAGCGGTAGCAGATTTTTCAACTCCGTTTAAATCTAAACATCTGTCTGATAAAATAAATTCAACTTTATTAAGTTCTGATTGAAGTCCTTTTTTAATCATTTCATTTAATATGTTTTGCGATTTTTGATCTGCAAGCTTCATTTGGCCAAGAGCTAACCATGAGATCGAATTTTTAAGACCAAATACAGAAACGGATTTTTCAGAGAAAATTTTAACAACCTGTGATCTCAGTTGTTTTGATTTGCTTGTAAGAATAAGTGAACGAATTTTTCTGGCATCGCCGCCGCCGCTGTCCATTCCGCCACCGGAATTTAAAACTTTGCGCTCATCCGATAACAAGGCTTTTATATCTAGAGTCTTGGGGGCCTTAGACGCTACTCCATTTTCCAGGATCTTTCGCACCGGCAATGTATTTGTTTTCAACGGAGCTGACATCTGGGCGGTGGTCGTTGGGGCATTGACTTGCGGACTTGCAGGACCACTCCATGCCATTATTGGGCCTAACAGTGTCAACGCCATAGACAGGCACCGCGCTTTTAATGAGACTTGTGCTTTCATGGATCCTCCATAGTTATAAGGTTTCAATTTCGAAGCCAACTTGACTTCATGGAGCAGTTTTAATACGCCGCGCTATATCTTTCCATATAATTTATGTAAAGTATCAGCAATTAAAATTACCAACAGTAAGTAATATATGATAACATATTAATAATATGGTGTTATTTGAGTATCATGATTATCGAAAATTTATCCGTTTTCAGCTTTCTCAACGGCCTCGCAAAGGCCGGGGAGAGATCACAAAAATGGCTGATCAGCTCGGCGTGCATCCAACTCTAATTAGTCAAATTTTATCGGATCAAAAGCATCTTAGCTCGGAGCAGGCCTTCGACCTCTGTTCTTATTTCGCGCTTAATCCGCTTGAGACTGAGTATTTTATGATCCTGGTAAAATTCGATCGTGCCGGAAACCCGCGATTAAAGACTTACTACAAGGAACAACTCGGGCAGCTGCGTAATCGGTCATTGGATATCTCGCAACGAATCGACCAAGAAAAAGTTTTGACGGATCAAGAGCGCGCCGTTTTTTATTCGAGCTGGTTGTACTCTGCAGTTCGACTTTTTTGTTCTTTGAAAGAGCAAGGGCAAACAATTGATGACATATGTAGACGCTTTGATCTTAGCCGTAAAAAGGCTTCGACCTTGATAAACTTTTTAACGGCGACAAACCTGTGCCTGAACACTGGGGTGACTTTTAAGATGGGTCCGCAGCGTACGCACCTGGATTCCGAATCCCCATACCTCGTCCGCCACCACAGCAACTGGAGATTGCAGGCTTTGCAAAGATCAGAAGATCTTGAAAAGTCTGAAATGATGTTCACGGCGCCTTTATCAATTAGTAAAAAGGATTTTCAAGAGGTCCGCGAAGAGCTCGCGCAATTTATCCAGCGTTTGTCACAACGGATTAAGGGCACCAAGCCAGATGAGTTAGCTTGTCTTAATTTAGATTTTTTTTGGTTAAAGTGAGTGAGGGTGCCTATCCGCCCTTACTTTGAGCAAAGCTTAATCCGTCAGCTGACTGCCATAAAGTAAGGAATATCATTGATTCAACTGCTTAATGAACAGCTTTACTCATTGAATCTGGAGGAAGGCTATAGATGATTTCGCCGACCTCATCTAGGAAATTCAGCTTTGGATTGCCATTAGCTTCACTTGCGGATACTGTTGAGATTCCTAATCACCAGATTAAATTAGTTCGTTTTGCAGAATCCAAAGAACAGATCAGCTCGCTGGCTATCGCCCAGAAGGCTTCTGGCGATGATTCTAACTTGTCGGTTTTTCGTTCGGATATTAACAAGAATGGTGACCCCACCAGGAATTGAACCTGGATCGCACGTTTAGGAAACGTATGCTCTATCCATTTGAGCTATGGAGTCAGGGCTTATTCATCATCCAATTCATCATCGCCGACAACACCTAAGTTGTACTTCTCGATGCGGTAGCGCATGGACCGAAAAGAAATATGCAATAGCTTAGCGGCTTTCTTCTTAATACCGCCAGCGGCATGAATGGCTTTGATCAGTAATTCTTTTTCAATTTGGCCAACGACTTTATCCAAATCGACTCCCTCTTGGCCGATTTCAATTTCACTGCTTGAAGCCATCTTACGACCATTTGGCGTGTTGACCATTGGTGGTAAACTTTCTGGTAGGATTGTAGCTCCACCCTCAAGAGCCACAGTTCTTTCTACTAAATTCTCAAGCTCTCGAACGTTTCCGGGGTAATCATATTTTTTAAGTATGTCCATGGCCTCCATCGAAATACCATTGATGTTTTTATTCAAACGCTCATTGTACTTTTTTAAAAAAAATGCGGCAAGCAGTGGAATATCATCCCGACGTTCGCGCAAAGAAGGCGTTTTAATATGGATCACATTTAAGCGGTAATAAAGATCTTGCCGAAAAGTGCCTTTAGCGACCATGTCTTCAAGGTTTCGATTCGTCGCTGCAATGATACGAACTTCGACCTTCATATCTTCCGTTGCACCAACTCGTCGAATAATTTTTTCCTGAAGGGCGCGCAAAAGCTTCACTTGGATTGAAATTGGCAAATCTCCGACTTCATCTAAAAACAAACTGCCACTGTCGGCCACTTCAAAAAGGCCCGCTTTATCCGCATAAGCTCCGGTGAATGAGCCTTTTTTATGACCAAACATTTCTGATTCCATTAAATTTTCAGGAATGGCTCCGCAGTTGATCGTGACAAAGGGTTTATTTTTCAAGGGTCCGTTGTAATGAATCGCTTTCGCAACAACTTCTTTACCTGTTCCTGATTCACCGGTGATCAAAACATTGGTTGGCGTCTGCGACACCCTGCGGATCAAGTCATAGATCACATGCATGGCCGCGGAATCACCAATCATATTTTGAAAGCTATATTCTTTAACTAATTCTTTTCTTAAAACACGATTTTCAACTTCCAAATTTCGACTTCGCAGCGCATTCGCAATATTTAAACGAACTTCATCAAGCTTGAAGGGCTTCGTGATATAATCATAAGCCCCCATCTTCATCGCCTCAACGGCCGTTTCAGTGGTTCCGAAAGCTGTGATCAACATAAAGACAACTTCAGAATAATTTTCTTTCACAAATTTTAAAAGCTCTAAGCCTGTGACATTGGGCATTTGTAAATCAGAGATCACCATGTCGAAAGTTTTTTTTGAAATCAGTTCTTTCGCTTTTTGTCCGTCCTCGGCCAAACTGACTTCATAGCCTTCTTTTTTAAGCATGATATCAAGAAACTCGCGGATAGAAACTTCGTCATCGACAACTAAAATTCTGGATTTCATGCAGCCATCCTTACCATTTGAAACTGATACTTCATATTTTGCCCTTTGATGGGCCTCTGAGGCAAATCATAATATGAAGCCTAAAGAAGGATTGAAGGGAAACTAATTTCAAAAGACGAGCCTTTGTTTTTTTCACTCTCGACAATGATCCGAGCTTGATGGGCCTGCAAAATTTTGTAGGTCATAGCTAGACCTAGGCCTGTCCCTTTTGACTTAGTTGTAAAAAAAGGTTCAAAAATTCGAAGCCTTGTTGCTTCAGACATTCCAGAACCACTGTCAGTGATTCTTAAAACTAAATCAGTCTTTGCCTCGCTTAACTGCACAGTTAATTTCGGATGTGGGGCCTCATTCATTGCTTGATAAGCGTTCATGATGATGTTTAGAAAGGCCTGTTTTAATTTGTTACTGTCTGCTTTTACGATCAAATCATTTTGAATTTGAATGTCATGCTGGATCGCCGCTGGAATAGATTTACTTTTCGAGGCCAGCTCGATCACTTCCTTTAAAAGCAGACTGAGGTTGATTGACTCTGTCGGCGCAGGTTCAGGCCGCGAGTAATCTAAAAATTCCGTGATCAGTCCATTTAAACGATTAATTTCCCGCATCACGATGGCCATTAATTTTTTATCATCATCATTGTTAGTCGTCTGACTTAGCATTTCGATGCTACCACTGATCCCCGCTAAAGGATTTCTAATTTCATGGGCAATCCCCGCCGCAAGGCCACCAATGGCCGCTAGCTTTTCATTTTGGCGAAGTCGTTCTTCTAGCTTTTTAAGGTCCGTTCGATCTTCAATCAAAGCCAAAAAGGCGCCGCTATCAGCGGAATCAGAAATTTCTTGCTGCAAAGATCTTAAAATAATTTGAAGCTCTTTTTTTTCGTCCAGGGGGCCGCCTTGATAAGATCTGTCAAAGCGCTGAACGGTGCTGCCCTTGGATAAATCAAAAGCCCCCAAAGTTTTATAAATATTCATCCCACTTGATGGCGAGCCAAAAATACGTTCAGCTTCTGGATTTTGATGGAAAACTTTTCCCAGTTGATCAAACGTTAATATGGCCAGTGGCGAATTAACAATGATCGCCTCGTTTAGTTCAGACAAATTTCGCAGCTGCAGTCCGGTTTTTTTTAAGGCCTGTCCCACCGAATAAAGCTGGTCACTTAAAAATCCCGACAGGCCTGCCACCAAAAAAAATGCTGTGTTATTTAAAAATAAAACAAAAACATAGTTGATTCCTTTCAGGTCTGGCGAAAGCATCGAGGCGACGGTGAAAGAAAGGCTGGTAAAAAGGGCCACCGCCAAGGCCCCTCGACTTTGAAACAACAATCCAGCCAAAATAATATTAGCCAAATGCAAAAACATAAAAAGCGATTGGTTCTGACCACTCGAATAAATAAGAACAGAAATAAAAATTGAATCGGCCAAAAATGAAAAAAATAAAAGTCGAGGCCGTTCATAGAACTTATCAAGGGTTAGAATATAATAAATGTGAAGTGCTAAAGAAAGGACCACACCTAAATAAAGTGGGGCTAGAACGCTCCAATTTATAAATCTTGGCTGTAATAAAAACCCAATCAACCCCACTAACAAAACCAATAAAAAAAGTGCTACCCTTGAAAATTCGATAACAACTTTTTGTGGTCCCGTCATTGGGGTCGTCGTCGTCATTAGTTGCCCACGGCATCAGCCATATTGAAAACCGGCAGATACATGGCAATGACTAGAAAGGCAATTGCGCCTCCTAAGACCACCATTAAAAGGGGCTCAATCATCGAAGTCATTGTTTTTACTGCGTTTTCGACTTCGTCTTCATAAAAGTCTGCAATTTTTCCTAGCATCACATCCATCGTTCCTGATTGTTCGCCAATGGAAATCATTTGCACCACCATATCAGGAATCACTTTTTCTTTTGCTAAGGGCGCTGCAAAAGGACGACCTTGAGTCACGGCGGCTTTTGATCTTAAAAGCGCATTTTCGACCACTGAATTTCCAGCAGTTTTTGCAGCAATATCAATCGCTTCAATCACACCGACACCTGAAGAAAGCAAAGTTGAAAGAGTTCGGGTTAATCTGGCTAAAGCTGATTTCTGAATCACATCTCCTATGATCGGAGCAAAAATAAGGAAGCGATCCATTGCAAGCTTTCCATCAGGCGTTTCTGCCCACTGCATGATCATAAATGGAACTCCGACAATAACTCCCACATACATCCACCAGTGGGTCACCATTGAATGGCTTAGATTCACAACCATCATCGTTAATGCTGGTGGCGCTTTTCCTGAAGCCGCAAAAAAACTTTCAAATTTTGGAATGATAAAAATTAAAATCCCCGAGATCACAATGATCGCAACGCAGATGATAACGCCCGGGTAAACCATGGCGCCTTTAACCTGCGATTTAATTTTTTCAGCTTTTTCAATATACTGCGCTAACCGATTTAATATTCCATCCATGATACCGGCCTGTTCGCCGGCTTGAACCATATTACAATACAGTCGATCAAAAACATACGGATGTTGAGCCATGGAATCCGCTAAAGTTCGACCGTTTTCAATGGCCATTTTTACTTTTGCGGAGGCGTCACGAAGGGGCCCGGGCCCCATCCCTTCACTTAAAATTTTTAAGGCATCGACAACAGGAATACCAGCATTGATCAAAGTTGAAAACTGCCTCGTGAAAACTTGAAGGTCTTTGCCCTTCACTTTTGGTTTAAACAAAGTAAATCCAGGACTGGGCGGAGCCCTTCGAACGGCCGTCAACTGTGCTTTTGAAATAACTTGTGAAACCTCAAGCCCCATGGCCCGAAGCTTAATGCGCACTTCGGTTTCATTATTGGCATCGATTTCACCCTTCGTAGTTTCTCCGGTTTTCTTCCTTGCTTGATACGCAAATTTTCCCATTAAACACCCACTCTTTTAAGAAGCTCATCTAAATGTTCGGGATCCCGAGTTTTCAAAAAGGCTGACTTTAAATCAATTTTTCGACGAATTAAAAGTTTTAACAGCACTTGATTGAAGGAAACCATTCCGCGATCTTCTTGGCTTTCCTTTAAGACCGTTTCAATCTCTGACATTTTTTTCTCTAACAGCAGTTGTTTGATTTTTGGAGTGCCTAAAATCATTTCGTGAATGGTCATAAACACACCTTGCGTATTTATAACTTGCATCTGATTAATCATCAAAGACAGTTGATCCACAAAACGCCATAATAAATGGGTTTCACCTTCCCCCACCAAAACCGACATTATTTTGTGAGTTGCACTGATCACAGAGGGCGCCATAATAATTGGAATCACCAAGCGACCCTGTTCACAAAGATCCAAGAGCGATAGGATCGAGTCCTTGTCACAAGCACCGTGATAAATCACGATATCAGCGTGTTCCAATTCGCGGCCATGAGTTTTTGATTCCAGCTCTTGGGTGACCAAGATATTCTGCCCAGGATGCTGCCGGCGCACGGCTTTGATGACTGCCAAAGGCTCGGCCTGCCTGGTCCCTGAGAAAACAATCATGCCTTCCCTTCGAACGATTTGATCTAAAAGAATTTGCGGCCACGATATTTCTAAAGCACTTTCAAGATCTTGACTGATTTCCATCACACATCCTTGATTGAGGAATTCAAAACTTCTTCAATGGTGGTTTGCCCACGTTTTAATTTTAATAAAGCACTTCGACGCAAAGTTTTCATACCTTCATTGCGTGACATGATTCGAAGCTCAGCGGTCGAGGCGCCATTTAAAATCGCTTCCTTCATTTTTTCTGTCATGTACATGAGCTCATAAATCGCTAAGCGACCTTTAATACCACTGCCATTGCAATTTCCGCAGCCACGACCTTTGAACAAGGTATAGCTTTTCACTTCTTCAGGCGCGACTCCAAGATTTATTAAGGTCTGAGGAGGGACCTCGATGGGCTGCTTACAGGTTTCACAGACCTTTCCCACCAACCGCTGAGCCACCACTAAATTCACCGTTGAAGTAATAATATAAGCAGCGACGCCCATTTCCGTCAGGCGGCTGATCGTTCCGGGGGCATCGTTGGTGTGCAAAGTACTTAACACTAAATGACCCGTTGAAGCGGCTTTAAAAGATATTTCAGCAGTATCAAGATCGCGGATCTCACCGACCATAATAATATCAGGATCCTGACGAAGAAAGGCTTTCAGTGCGACCGTAAAAGTCAGATCGATATCTGAGTTCATCTGCATCTGATTAATGCCTTCGAAGTTAAATTCGACAGGATCTTCTGCCGTGCTGATGTTGACATCAGGCTGATTCAAAGTGGCAAGGGCTGAGTAAATCGTTGTCGTTTTACCTGAGCCTGTCGGCCCGGTGATTAAAACCATTCCTTGCGGAAGGCCAATACAAGATTTAAATAACTTCAAATCATCTTCTTCGAATCCCAGTTTCGTCATATCCAACTGCAAATTCGAGATATCTAAAAGTCGTAAAACGATTTTTTCGCCCCAGATCGTCGGAATAATACTGACCCGAAAATCCATTTCTTTACCGCGTGTGGTTCTTACTTTTAAACGTCCATCCTGGGGCCGGCGTTTTTCTGCGATGTCCAGCTTACACATAATTTTAATTCGACTGGCAATCGCAGCCGCGGTTCCCGCTGGTGGGGCCGTCGCCTCTGTCATATTTCCATCTAAACGAAAGCGCACTCTGAATTTTTTTTCATACGGTTCAAAATGAATATCTGATACTTTTTTTCGAATGGCATCAGTCAAAATTTGATTCACAAACTTAATGATCGGAGAATTATCGGTGCCTCCCTCTTGGTCGACAATTTCCACCTGTTGGGGACCATTAAAGTCAGAATCCCCTTCGTCTTTCATCTCTGTTAATTGCTTGACGTTGATGACACCATAATTTTTTTCAATCGCCTGAGAAATCGAATGCTCAGTGCCGACCACCGGAGTGATCCGCAAACGGGTGATAAACCGCAAATCTTCTTTCACCATCATATTGCTGGGATCAGTGAAGGCCACAATCAAAGTCTGTCCCGCTCTTTGAACGGGAATTAAATTATATTTTTGACAGACTTCCTTAGGGACTAGCGGAACCACAGACGGATCCACTTCGAAGGTCATTAAATCCAAGGGTTGGACTTGATAGAATTTGGCCATCGCTTCAAGGATTTGGGCATCCTTCAAGATATTTTGAGATATCAGAACTGTCGTCAAACGACTTCCTGATTTTTTCTGTTCTTCCATAGCCATGGATAATTGTTCAGGACGAAGTAAATTCATCCTAACTAAAATTTCTCCAATTTTAAGGGACATCCTGCCTCCAAAAAACGGACTTTAACCGACCCAACAAGTCGTCCTATTAAACCCTGCCCCAGTCTACCTGTTGTGACGTTTTTTGTAACTGGACCGAAGGCGAGTTTTAAACTTCGCGGCCCAGCTGTTTGAGATAGCTCAACCATTTCTCAGAGAAGTCCTCAAAAGAAATCAAATTGGCTAAACTAAGGCGATGGATAAATCCATAATCCTGTTGAGCTCGAACTTGAAATCCCGACAGCACTCGCAAGTTAGCGCGATGGGCTTCTTCAATCAGAGCACTTTCAAGTGGAAAAACATTAAGGTCCACTACAAGCCCTTGATTTTTCATAAAATTAAAATAAGCCAAGTCGTTTAATAAGGCTGGATTCGCTTCCAAGGGTATCGAGTTAATCAAAATCGCCGCGCCCACAGTTTGCATCGTCAGCTGAGAAGCCTCTAAGGGCCGCCAGTCGATGCCAACATATGTTTTCTTCAACCGATCCCGCTGCTCCTGCAAATCAGCAAGGGATAGTCCCACTAAGAAAACTTTCGAAAAACCAAAACTGATCACTAGTGAAGCTAACAATCGAAGGAGCGGCCCCTCGCCAATAATAAATGCGGACTCATTGATATCCAAATTTCGGGCCCTTTTAATAATCAATTCACGCATGGCCTCTTTTAAGTTAAGGCGCGGCCACCAAGCGCCATCTTCATAAAACAAACAATCTGCGCAAGCTAGTAATCTGGTCTCAGTCGGCAAAGTTGTCATTTGGCCAATGAGTTTTTGGGAATCCACTAAATCTAGTACCGCCGCACGGCTTCCCGTTAATTTTTTTTGCATTTCTGGCCAATGGCCACTGGAAGGAATTTTTTCAACCTTAGCGTCCACTCCAAAACTTTTTAAAAGACCCACCAAAAATTCTAAAAAATGCTGATCCAAAGGGGCTGGTGATAAATTAATAAGTTTAATTGTTTCCATGCCAGTAATCTTTCGCTTGTTTGATATCCAGTTGAATTTGCTCGATCAATTCTTTGGCGTCTTTAAATTTTTTCTCGATCCTTAAAAACTTAAAAAATTCCACCTTGATGGTTTCATCGTAAAGATTTTTGTTCAAATCAAATATAAAACTCTCGACACGCAAAGTTCGAAAGGTATCTTCAAAGGTCGGATTCAGGCCGACATTTGAAATCGATGGGTAGGTTTTGCCTTGATGCTGAACTGAAGTGATATAAACCCCCTTGGGCAAGGGCCAACCTGGAGCAGGATTTAAATTGGCTGTGGGGATGCCTAATTTCTCACCCCGCCCGTCGCCCTTTTCGACCTTCCCTCGGATCGAGAAATTTCGACCCAGCAATTCATGCACTGACGTCAAATCAGGGATTCTTAGAGCCTCTCGGATTCGCGAAGATGAAACTATGTTTTGTTTAATTTGATAGCCTGCCACTTGCAAAACTTGAAAGTTATATTGCGCCGAGTGGTCTTGTAAAAAATCGGCGTTCCCAGCTCGTGCTTTGCCAAAATGAAAATCATGACCGACGACAAAAACCTTCGGTTGGAAGGGCTTGATCAAATAATTTTCTAGGAACTCTTTCGCTGAGGTCTGTGCAAGACTTAAATTAAAGGGCTCGCGGATTAAATACTGGATTCCTAAATTCTGTAGTTGCTCGGCTTGATCCTCCAGCGAAAAAAGCCGAAAAATATCTTTTTCTGGAGCTAAAATTTTCACCGGGTGCGGCTGAAAGGTCATAACGACAGTCGGTCCTTGGGCAAGCTCGGCCTGCTGCTTTAAAATCTCTAGAAGCATTTGATGACCCCGATGGATCCCATCAAAATTCCCGATGGTTAAAGCGGCGCCTTTCAAGCCCTTTGGATGTTGCAAAAGGAACTCTTTAACGCCTTCAAACGTCTGCATATTTGTCTGCCCAATCCTCTGCATAACAGTAAGTGTAGCACTCTTTTTAAGTGATTTTAATCCTTGAGTTTATAGGCTTTTTGGATATGATGCGTCACATGTCGCGAAGTTGGCTGGAAGAGATCAAAACACGCCTTGCTGTTACCACCCGCTATTTAGCCCGACGTCGAGGGTTCCTGTTCAGAGGAATCATCTGCTGGTGTTTGGGAATGCTGGCCTTATCCAACGACGAAGTTCAATCTTATGATCAACGCTTTCAATTGCGTGGATCACAAGCGGTGGCCTCAGATATTGTGGTCATCGTTATTCGCCCTTCCGACGTCGCCGGAGCCATTTATTCAAATCGTAATTCCCTGATCAACGTCAGCGAAATCGCCGACCTGACAGATGGTTATTTTTGGAATCCTAAACTTTGGAATGACCTTCTTGCAAAAATTCTTCAACAAAAGCCCAAAGCCGTTGGCGTCACTTTATATTTTGGTGACAATATCGGAAGCAAAGACCAGCGCCAAATGAATCCTCAATTGTTTTTTGACGAGCGAGTTGTTTGGTCGAACTCGACAAATTATATGGACCGTGTTTTAAAGCCAGCTTTTTCAGCTGATGACGAACACAATATTGGCTCCAACGAAGTCAAGCGAGACGAAGATGGCGTTGTCCGCCGAGTTTTTCCCTTGATCGGGAGCGAGCATCTTTTAGAAAAAATGTCGCGCCATAATTTTCCCAATGGAAAACCATTAGTGATTAATTATCGCGGACCGGGCTCGGTCTTTCCCCATTACACCGTCGCTGAGATTTTAAACGATGAATTCGGCTCTGAAATTCTAAAAAATAAATACGTGCTGATCGGCTCTGATACAGGAGGGGGATTGTCCTACATCACCCCCGTCGGAACCATGACTCGTGTCGAACTGTTGGCCCAAATGTTGGATAATCTGAATCAGAATCGTTGGATTTTACGTCTTCCCATCGTGATCTATGCTTTTTTATTTTTTATCCTTGTGATTTTTTCGATTCTTGTGATCACCCAGTACCCTCAGTCGGTCGCCCTGATCTTTTTCTTTTGGATGGGGACGCTGCTGACAGCCCTGTCAGCTTGGGTGTTTGATTCTTTTTACATCTGGCTCCCCGCTTTTTCGCCATTTTTAATTTTGGCCACGGTCTGGGTGATTTTTATTGGCTACCAAGCCACTAAAATTGAGCGCGTGAATTTTAAACTGAAACAAGAACAAAAATATTTGCGAGAGCTCGAACAATTAAAAAATAATTTTGTAAGCTTGATCAGCCACGATTTAAAAACTCCGATTGCAAAAATCCAAGCCATTCTAGATCGCCTTTTAACACAGCATAAGTCCTCGGAATTATCGGAAGATCTTCAGTCTTTACGTATGAGCAGTGAAGAATTAAATCGCTACATTCAATCGATTCTAAAAGTGCTGCGGGTCGAGTCCCGCGATTTCAAATTGCATATCGAAGTGGGCGATATCAATGAAGTGATCGAGCAAGCTTTAAGCCAGTTGCGGCCCCTGGCCGATGAGAAACAAATTTCTATCTGGATGCATCTTGAGCCCATTTTTTCATCTGAATTTGATGTGACGTTAATCAAAGAAGTGATCATCAATTTAGTCGAAAATGCCATTAAGTACACGCCGACTGGCGGGCAAATCACAGTGCGTTCTAAAGATATTGAAAATGAAATACGCATCGAAGTCCAAGACACGGGCACCGGTATCGCAGAAGAAGAATTGGATCATGTTTGGGGAAAATTCACCCGCGGAAAAGGTCAGGATTTAAAATCCAAAGGAACGGGTTTAGGCCTTTATTTGGTCAAATATTTTATAGAACTGCATGGAGGCCGAGTCCACCTGCAAAGCCAGCTGGGTCAAGGTAGTACAGTGTCCTTTACCCTGCCGCTGCTTGATGATACAAACCTCTCTGCAGAGGAGGGGAAAACATGAACCAACAATTAAAAGTTCTTATTGTGGATGACGAATCTGAATTGCGCCGAAGTGTCAGTTCCATCTTATCGAATTCGATCCCTGATATTCAATTGACGGTCGACGAGGCTGATAACGGAGTGGCCGCCTTAGAAAAAGTCAAAGCCGGTTCTTGGGATTTGGTTTTGATGGACGTAAAAATGCCAGAAATGGACGGGCTTGAGGCTTTAGTCAAAATCAAGGAACATGATCCGCGAACCTTCGTAGTGATTATGACAGCTCATAGTAATTTGAATGATGCCGTGCTGGCTATCAAAGAAGGGGCCTACGACTATTTAGAAAAGCCCGTCAAATCTGAACGCTTGGTTCAAATCGTCACAAAAGCCTTAGAGGCCCGAGACTTGGTTTCAAGTCTTGCTTTGTCTAATCCCATCTTTGATGAGGACGTCGAAAGTGAATTTGTTGGTAACACGCAAAAAATGCGTGATGTTTTTAATTTAATTTTTAAACTTTGCAAGGTTGATACAACCGTTTTAATTCGCGGAGAAAATGGCACGGGAAAAGAACTTGTTGCTCGCGCGATTCATTTTAATTCACCTAGAAAATCGGGATCTTTTGTGGCGATCAATTGCGGCGCGATCCCCGAAACCCTGATGGAATCCGAATTATTCGGACATGAAAAGGGCGCATTCACAGGGGCCATTGAAAGAAAAATTGGCCGCTTTCAGGCCGCTAATAATGGCACTTTATTTTTGGATGAAATCGGCGAATTAAAACCTGATATGCAGGTTAAACTATTACGTGTTTTGCAAGATAAACGGTTTACCCCCGTGGGCGGAACCCGCGAAGTTAAAACCAATACTCGTATCATTGCTGCGACCAATCGCAATTTAGAAAAAATGATGGAAGATGGCGACTTCCGAGAAGATTTATTTTATCGCTTGAACGTCATGCCCATCTATATGCCGCCCTTGCGCGATCGAGCTGATGATATCCCAGCTCTGATTCAGCATTTCATTAAAAAATTCACCAAACAGCATGGCAATCCCATTCAAGGCATCACCCAGGAAGCCCTGCTGATTTTAAAAAGTTATCGCTGGCCAGGGAATATTCGTGAACTTGAAAATGTGATCGAGCGTTCTTTTATTGTCGAAAATTCTTCGATGATCACAGCGCAAAGTCTGCCTGAAAATATGATGAATGTCCCCAAACCTGTTGCGCAAGGAAAGCCAGCTCCAGCTGGCTTTCCTTTGCGACTGGATTTTGATATCTTCAAAGAAGGTATGGAGAAAGATTTTATTATTGGCGCACTGAAGGCCAATCGGGGTCGAATCAATCAAACGGTCGCACAGGCAAATATTCCAAAAAATACTTTGCTTCGAAAAATTCGTAAATACGGAATCAATGTAAAAGATTATTCAGAAGAATAGTCTTTAAAGAATTTTGGAAGCCAATGCTAAAATTGATTGGGCCTCAATCTCTTTCATGCACCGATGATGTTTTAAGGGACACTCTCTATGGCCGTGGGGACCGCATGGTCGGCAGGCTAAATTAGAATGTTGAACGATATAGCTCTGATCTCCCCAAGGCCTGTAGCCAAATTCGATGACCGTGGGTCCGAACACGCTGATCAGTGGGGTCTCTGTGCAAGTGGCTAAATGCATGGAGGCGCTGTCGTTGCCAATCACCAACGCGGCATGCGCTAACATCAAAGCCGATTCATAAATTGTCGTTTGGCCGGCCAGCATATAAGAACCTGGAGCCAAAGCCGCCACTTCTGCGCACAGTCGTTCTTCATTGGGCGCGCCCATCAAGAACACTTCATAATTTTTTTCAAGAAGCCTTTTTGCCAATTCGCCAAAGCCTTCGGTTGTCCAACGTTTTGTCGCCCAAACGCTGCCAGGAAAAATTAAAATCCATGGTTTGTCCCGTTTTGCACTCAATCCCCGTCTTTCTAAAAACCGGGCCCAGGTGGCCTTATCCTCTAATATCTGATTTTTTAAGCTCATCGACGACCACATCGGAGGAGCCGATAATAAAGAGTTTGTTATTTGATAAGCGATTTTAGAACTTTTGTAATCTTTGATAAAAACCTGAAGCTCATTGTCGGAATTCTGTAGCAAACTTTGCTGGCGAATAGCATCAGGCAAAGATAAATCTTTGTGGACCCTTTCCGAAAAAAAAAGTTGATTCCACCAAGTCGCAAAGCCAATTTTTCTTTCTGCTTTAAGATTCAAAATAAATAAATGGGTGCGAAGCGATTGATGAGGGGCATAGATCGTTTTCAAATCCAAAAGGTTCAAGTTGGCAGCCACATTTTTATAGCTTTTTGAATCGCCCTTTTGAATTTCAAAGACAGAATCGACCAGTTTTGTTTTTAGAAAAAATTCACCAAGACCATGACGGCAGACTAAAGCCAGTGGATGGTTGGTCTGTTGTTTGATTCGCTTTAACAGGGGAATACTTAAAAGCAGATCTCCGAGAAAGGCTGTTTGGATAACGAGGTTTGTTGCCAAAACTGAATTCCTTTTTCCACTCCGGAAATAATTTCTTGAAAACTGACTTGATCGTAACACATCACAGATTTTTGACAAGATCTCTTCCAACAAGGTGCGCACTCGGCTTTTGACAAGATTTTAATGCCACGATCGAAGAGATCAATCTCCTGCGCACAAGTGGGGCCAAACCAAGCCACCACCCACTTTTTCTGGCTGATGGCCATATGCATGCCAAGGCTATCGCCAGTGACAACCACATCACAGGCAGAAACACTGATAAGGCCGTCCCGCAAGCCAGATTTAGAATCAGAAACTATCACGGATAAGCCGTCAGCAATTTCTTTGTTTCGTTGAGTATCTTCAGACCCACCTAATAAAACGATCTGCACATCCGCCCGAGCGCTCAGGGCGCGACAGATTTTTCTATGAAAATCGACGGTCAGTTTTTTATACGGGATCACTGAGCTGCAGCCAGTATTTATGCCGATCACCCATTTTTTTTTGTGTTCACGCCATTTCTGAGAGCGGCTGAAGGAAACTTTTTTTTCTTCTGCTGACAAAGGGAGTTGATACTCTGGCCTTTTATAATCCAATTCCAAAGCTTCGCTGATCAATTGAGTTTCAGGTTTTTGATTGACGAAAAATTTTTCAAAATTATCAATGCCTAAATTCCAAAGCTCAGTGGCGGCGGCGGTGGCCGGAAGTATCACGCCCTCTTTAGCAATAAAGCCGTGAATATTTTTTATTTTTAAAGACTGGGCTAAGCCCGAGGCCTTAAGGGACTTATCGATCACATAAGCCTCAGAAAATTGATAAGATTGAAGACTTAATAAGCCGTCATGATCGGCAGCCACCACCTGGTCAATGGCGGGATTTTTTTCTAATAATGGCATCGCTGATTTTTCTGTCAGCCAAAGAATTTTTGCGCGCGGATGTTTTATTTTTAGCGCTGCTAATAAGCTGGTGCTTCTTATCACGGCGCCTAAGGCGCCAAGATGAATAATTAAAATAGACTCTTCAACTTGATCTAATGAAGAGCAAGAAAGATTGCAGGTGGCATTCTTCCCGCAGGGTTTATAACCATTAAAATATCTGCAATTGGGGACCGGCATCTTCCAATCTTAACATGGCCGATCAGCTTCCGGGGGTGTAGGATTCAATTTCAGAGACCAAGGTCCCAATCTTGATTTTACATTCTATGCGAAGGACCAGCTTACGATCATCATCTGAGAGCCAAATAAAAATATCCCCGACGGGCTTAAAGACCCCCTTGACAGTAAATTCTGGCTTGATGACGATGGACTTGAAATCTCCGGCACTGGTTTCCAGGACTTCTTTTCGAAGTGCTGTTCCTTTAAACACGATATTGCTTTCATCGTCAGCGACACGAAATGAATAAGTTTTCCCAAGATCCCATTTAAAAACTCGCATATAAAAAAGAGCACTAAAAACATTTTGTGAAAATGGCAAAATATCCCACTGCTGCTTCTTTTCTTCAGCACCATTTTTTTCTGTGACTTTCTTTTCCCAATAAGTCGCCTTCAATTTATCAAAGTCAAAATGGGACCTGGCTTCACGAAGCTGTCCGGTCTCTTTGACGTGCATTGTAAAAACCCGGGGAATCAACAGGTCATAATCCATCAGTGTTAAAATTCGGTCGTCGACACTGTAGAATGAATTAAATAAATTGGCGGTCTTAATTTCATTAACAAATGAATAGGATTTGCGGCCATTGACCTCGACAAAGGGATCAATTTTTAAAGTGATGGTTCCCGCATGGACTTTAAAATATTTCACATGATGAACAACAGACTCGCCAACATGGAATGGGTCTTTAAGGGGTCTGCGACCTTCAAATCCTTCGTCGTCTTCAATATCTGGTTCCCGTCGCGCTGGTCCCGATGTCTCAGCCACTTTAGATTTTTTACTTCTTTTTGTACTTTTAGCTTTAACAATCGCAACGGGTTTTTCAATTTCTTTAGGCATCACTTGAGGTGATGGAGTTTTTTCTTCAGGCGTTGTGATCTTAACGACAGCATCAAATTCTTCATTAGTTTTTAACTTATCTTCGTGATCATATTTTAAAAACTTTGATGAGCACGAGCTCAGAAAGACAATCAGCAAGAGCGTTTGAAGTGGCATCCGATTATTCACTCGTAGTCCTTCCACCGGCGATGGACCCACATCCAATCTTGTGGATGCTTCCTGATAATCGCCTCAATCACGTCGTTAAAATGCTGGGTCAGTACGGCAATATCCTTATCTTGGTCTGAAGTTCGTAAGGATTCAAGATCTAATGCCGGCTCACAAACAACCTGCAAGCGACCGTCGTCCCCTTCCACCCCATAAATTGGAACGACCGGAGATTTTGTCTTCAGATAAAACAAAGCTAATCCATAGGCCGTCCCGGTTTTGCGACCGAAAAAAGTATTTTCAACGGCAAAAGGGCGACCCATAAACTGATCCAAGACAAAAATCACAAATTCTTTAGCCCGAATCGCCCGTAAAATATCAAATGTGGTCTTTTCACTATGGGCTTCAATATATTTTACGCCTTGGGCCGCTCTGAAATAAAACCAAATTTTATTAAGAAGTTTATTTTTAAAATATTTACTGATGAGATGAAGTCGATACCCCTTCATCGACAAAGCACTGGCCGCCGTATCGCCATTTCCTAAATGCAGGCTCAGCAAGTAAACGCCTTTGCCCTGACTTTTTGCTATTTCTAAATTTTCTAAGCCTTGAAAAACAATATTTTTGTCCACCCATTTTTGATCCAGCCAAGGGGTTGTTAAAATTTCGGCAAAATCTCCACCCAATTTATGAACAGAATGACGACCCCATCGCATTTTTTGCTTTAAGGGCAATTCGGGGAAGGCAATATCCAAGTTTTCCTTAATTAACTTTCGCCGAATCCGTAAGACATCAATCCAAAGCCAACCTAACAAAGATCCCAAGCCACGAACCACCCGTCGGGGCAAAAAGGCTAACAGTCGCGCAAAGAATTTAAATAAAAATAGGATGCAGTTTTGCATAAAGAGATTCTACTGAAAAATCGGGCTGAAGTTCAAGTTGCACCTGCCAAATTGGCAATTCCTTGGTAGATCTTAAATCTTTCAACTTCACAAAATCCTTTTCCGTGACTAAAATACAATCGAAACCCTGATTCATCCGTTTTCGAATTTTAACCAAATCTTGGTGACGGAAGCGGTGATGATCAGGAAAAACCAAGGATTCAATCGTTAGCCCAGGAAATTCATTCTGAATCAAAGCTTGAAAGGACTTGGGCTTGGCAATGGCAGAAACCAGCAACGCCTTCTTGAAATTAATTTTTGGGGCTTTCTGACCTTTAAAATTTTCAAAGCCACCCACAATATATTTAAACTCGAAAACCTCAAGGCCCTTCAGTCGCTGACGGTGGAATTCTAAATTCTCTGGCGAAGCTAAGTTGCATTTAGTCAGGAAGATCAGCTGACCGCGCTTGAGCGCACTCCATGGTTCGCGAGCCCGGCCCATAGGGAAACATAAATAATTTTCTGGTTTTTCATTGGCATCTAACAGCACTATATCTAAATTTCGTTCCAAAGCTAAATGTTGAAAGCCATCATCTAAAATTAAAACATTGATGCGTTCATTTTGACTGATCGCTTCGGCCACTTGCCATTTTTTGAGTCCGCTATAAACGGGACTTTGTGGAAAGCGCCGGGCCATCATCAGCGCTTCATCGCCAACATCATGGGCCTGATCATACCGCGGATTTATTCGTTGCACTTTTTTGCGCCGCGCTTTGTAGGCCCGACAGGCAATTCCCGGGCGCTGTCCTTTTTCGATCAACAGCCGCATCAAAAATTCGGTCACTGGCGTTTTTCCAGTCCCTCCAAAAGTCAGATTACCAACACTAACGACAGGAATATTAATTTTATGCTTTTGAAAAAAACCCTTCTGATAAGCCTTCACCCGCCATTTCGCTAGCATTGCATAAATTTGGGCTAAAAGAGATCTGAACGGCTTCATGGAAGGAGGTACCTTTGAATAATTCCGGTGACTCGCTCGGTGGCACCTTTTTCACCTAAATGATGACGTAATTCACCCAGCTGCTGGCGAACACTTTCAGCATAATCAGGGTTGTCGATATATTTTTGAAACAAGGGAACTAGTTTTTTAGGCAAAGCATCGCCTTGAAATCGTTCTGGCGCCACTTCTTTTTGTAAAATCAAATTCACCAAGCCAAAATATTTGGTTCCACGAACGATCAACTTTGCAAAAATAGCTGTTAAAGCCTTCATTCGATAAATAATGACCATGGGCTTCTTTAAAAGTCCGACCATTAAAGTCGCCGTGCCAGAGGTCGCTAAAATAAAATCGCAAAGATGGATCATCCGAAAAGGTTCATCTTTGATCATCATATAAGGAAGTTTAAAGTCCTCTAGGTAGGGATAAAGATCTTCTTTTTCAAAACTGGGAGCGACCATGATTAAAATTTTCAAATTCTTATACTGATGACTGAGCTGCCTTGCAGTTTCAAGCTGAATGGCAAAATGCTGCTTCAGTTCTAGACGTCGACTGCCGGGCATAAGTCCCAAAACAATTTCTTGATCGGTAATTCCGCATTGGTTTCGATGTAAAATACGATACTGTGGATCTAAAAGCTTTTCATCCAGCTCATCTAAGATCGGATGCCCGACAAATTCGTGAGGCACCGCATGTTTTGAATAAAATGGAATTTCAAATGGAAAAAGCAGCAGAGCTTTTTCGCAGTACTTTTTAATCGTGTGAACGCGACCTTTGCGCCAAGCCCACACTTGCGGAGAAATATAATAAATCACCGGAATTCCTAAAGCGTGCAGTTTTTTAGAAAGCATCAGATTAAATTCAGGGTAATCCATCACAATAGCGACTTTTGGTTTTCGTTCCGCGGCGGCTGAAACCAAACCATCAAACACTGATTTCAAAAGACCAAAATGGGAAATGATTTCCGCAGCGCCGACAATGGCCATTTCTTCAGATTTTCCCAGACGCTCAAAACCCAGTTCTTCCATCTGTCGACTGCCAACACCGAAGGCTTTCACATCGATATTTTTAGCTTTCAGATTTTCCAAAATTCTTTGCGCATAAATAACACTGGAGGCCTCGGCGGCCACCATCAGGATTGAATTCATGAGGTTGTTAATATCCTTTTTTGGATTTCTTCCACCCACTGCAGGGCTTTAAGGCCATCTTCCCCGGTCACCGCTAGCGGTGTCAGATTAAGAACGGCAGAAATAAATGCATCGGTTTCTTTTTGAAGGGCGTCTGCCTTTTCAACCTGCCACTGCGTGACTTTGATCGGCGGGACCTGTTGAATTCCCACGGGTTCGACTTTTTCTAACTGCAATGTTCCGGTCTGGGCTTGCAAAATGGCATCTTTTTGAATCACTTGGATTTGCCGCACTGTTTGGGCTGCCATTCGATTGACGGTGATGTGCACCTGACAACCCGAGCTGATTTGAAATTGCCCCTCGGCGACATCGAGTTCTTGAGTTAAAATTTTTGCACCGCTGGCCATAAAGTTTTCAATTTTTCCAGGACAAAGCCACAGCATCAAATCAATATCGTGAATCATCAGATCATGCAGAACACTGACATCGGAACCCCGAGTGTTAAAAGGTGCCCACCGAGTCAAAGTGACCGACGAAGGTTTATTGATATGTTTTTTAAGTTCTAAGATCGCTGGATTAAATCTTTCGATATGTCCAACAGCCAATTTTAAGTTTTTTTGCGCCGCTAAATTCACAATCTCTTTGGCTTGTGCAAGGGTGGCAGCGATCGGTTTTTCGACATTCACATGAACGCCGTTTTGCAGAAAAATTTTTGCTAGCTCATAATGGGCCACAGTGCTGGCCGCAATGGTCACTAGATCAACTTTTCCTAGCATTTCTTGAACGGAAGAAAAGGCCTTCACATTCAGTTCAGCGGCTATTTTTTCAGCTTGCGCAAACCGCCCATCACAGACGCCGATCAATTCCACATCAGAATTATTTTTGTATTTTTGAGCATGGAATTTGCCAAGGTAACCAACACCTATCACACCGGCTCGTAGCTTGGAACTCATCAAAGGTCCCTTCTTAAGTTTCGTTGTCGACCGCGTCCCGTGCCGTCCCGCGAGCAATGGCGATTCCTCTTTTGGAACTTTTCACGAAATGGATCAAATATTCAATGTTTTCAGAAATGACACATTCACTGCGAATGCGAGCAATCAGTTCGTCGGTTCCGTCTTTACCCATGATTAAAATTCTAAGAGCTTTATGAACATTCTGCGCTTCGACTTTGCTAAAACCTTTTCTTAAAAGCCCGATCTTATTAGTGGCTCGGCAAAGAGCGTAATTCCCTTGGGCCTTTGAAAAGGGTAAAATGTCTTTGTTGATGACACTGCTGCCACCAATAAAAGCGCCTTTTCCAACTTTGGTGAATTGGTTAAAAGCACAAATTCCGCCAATCACCACGTTTTCTTCGATAATACAGTGGCCACCCAAATGAGTGTCATTGGCCATGATCACATTATCACCAATTTTACAATCGTGACCAATATGAGTGTAAGCCATAAAATATCCATTATTGCCGATTTCAGTTTTGCCGTCGCCCTTGGAGGTCGCAATATTCACAGTTGAAAATTCTCTGAAGACATTGTTGCTGCCGATGATGAGCTGCGTGGGTTCGCCCTTGTAGGAAATATCCTGTGGCGGCCCGCCGATCACAGCCCCTGGGGCAATGTGATTGTTTTCACCGATGATAATATTTGAAGATCGGCATCCCACCGTCGCATGGCCCTCAATATAAGTGCCGCGTCCGATTTTAATTTTTCCCTGAATCAAGCAATAAGGCCCGATTTCAACATCAGGCCCAATGTCCGCATCCGGAGAGATTACACTGGTAGGATGAATTTTTTGAGACATGCTTATTTTTTTTCAAAAGCCTTAACAACATCATCTGTAATGTCGTTTGTTTTTTCGGCAAATAAGATGGCTCCGCTGTTTTCTAGAACTAGGTTGAAACCTTTTTCTTTGGCTACTTTTTCAATCACTTTTCGCATTTTTTCCAAAATCGGCGCTGTTAAATCGCGCTCTTTCTTTTGGATTTCAACTTGGCTTTTTCCCATCACATCACGGTACTTCATCATTTCTTCTTGGAACTCAGCTTGCTTTTTTCCTAAAGCTTCTTCAGAAAGAACTGATTTCTTCTTTTCTAAATCTTCGCCCATCTTTTTCAAGTCGCTTTCGCGCTTTTGAAGTTCTTTTTTCTTTTTATCAAATTCGCCTTCAAGCTCTGACTTGGCTTTCTTGCCTTCTGCGGTTGCTTGAATTGCTTTTTGCATATCGACTACGGCTATGTTGGTCGTCGCTGCATGCGCAAAAGTCAGTCCAGAGGCCATTACAAACATCATTAACAATTTGATCATTTGAGATCCTTTCAAAATTAAAATGGTGTGCCGATTGAAAATTCAAAAACGACTGGTTCATGATACACTGGATCGCGGTCTAATGGGAATCCCCATTCAAAACGCAATGGGCCAATTGGTGAAAACCATCGGATTCCAAAACCCCAATCCGCATAAAGTTTATTGTCCGAGCGGTCTCGGTTCCCAGCTTCGGTCGTGAAGATATTATCCTCGGCCTTACCGACATCGTAAAAAACCACACCAAACATATCGGCTTCCCGAATCAATGGAAATTGAAGTTCCCCTTGATACTGAATTTCTTCTTGTCCCCCGAAAAATCGTCGAGCCTGAGCATTCGCATCATCCACACGACCTGGGTTTTTAGTTAAATAATCATTATATATTCGCGTTGAGCGCTTCATTTTACCGATTCGAGAGTATCGATAGCCTCTGAGTGAATAAGGCCCACCCAATAAGAACAGCTCATTAAACGGAGGCTCGCGATCAGAGTCCGTCGAGCCAATTTTTCCGTACATCAGGGAATTTCTAAACACCACATCCCAAAAAATATTTTTAAAATATCTTAAGGTTCCTTCAGCCCGGTAGTAGTGCAAATTTCCACCGATCAGGCCTGAGTTATTGTAGGAAGCTCTTGCGTACCATCCCTTGGAAGGCTTGAATCGATCATTTCGGGTGTCGTAATCCAAAGCAACACCGATCGTACTGGCATCACCTTCGGCGGTCGACAGGGGAAATAAATCATAATCCGTCAATAATCCAGAAGTTCCATAAACCGGAGACAAATTAGTGTTTGTATAACCATAGGTCGTTGTAAACCGCAATTCATCCAAAATCGGATGCCCGACGGAAACAGAACCGCCGGTTTTTCTGGAGTTATAATCAGCCCGCCCACTGTCTTGACTCATAAAGGCCCGGAAACCTACAGACCACAAAGAGTCCTCGAAATAAGGTTCCGTAAATGTGAAATCATAAATGCTTGTTGAGCTTGTCAACTGTGCCGAAACTCCCAGATTTTGCCCACGGCCCAAGAAGTTCGTCTGCTGAACCGACCCACCAAAAGTGGCCCCCGTTGTTGAACCGTAACCAGCGCTCAGCTGCACTTGTCCGGTGTTTCGTTCTTTTAACACAATATCAATATTCATCACGTCCAGCTGATCCGGCGGCGTTGATGTCTTGAAATTGACGTCTTCGAAAAATCCTAAACGCTGAATATTTTCTAGGGATTGACGCCGTCGAGTCTCATTGTAAAGTTCACCCTCATAAATACGAACCTCACGGCGAACGACTTTATCGCGAGTCCGGGTGTTTCCCACCATTCCAAATTTTCCAAAATAAACTTTATTGCCTTTATCAATGACAAAAACAATATTCACTTTCTTTTCTTTTTCATTAAAATTCCACTGCGGAATAACGTTGGCGTAGGCGTAACCTAGATCGCCATACTTGGCTTGCAAATCAGCTAAATCTCTTTGCAGGACATCGCCTGCGAAAATTTCATTATCATCAATCTTGGTTGTGGCGAAAAGTTCTTCCTTTGTGAACAGCAAGTCCCCGCTAAAATCGACTTCCCCCACATAATACTGTGTTCCTTCTTCGATACGAATTGTGACGTAGATGCCCTTTTTATCAGGTGTCACATAAATCTGCGGACGATCAATTTTTACCTGCACGTAGCCTTGGTTAAAGTATATTTGCCGCACAATTTGAACATCGCGATCAAACGCTTCTTGCTTGAAAGCGCCAGATCCACTGACCGCCGCAAAATAGCCCTCTTCTTGAGTAAAGATTTTTCCTTTCAGCGCATTATCGCTGATATTTTTATTCCCCAGAAAGGTGATCTTTTTGACTTTTACTTTTTCACCTTCGCGAACTTTGTAGATCAGTTTTACAGTGTCATCTTTTTTAACGTCTTCAATCTTAGGTTCTATTTTTGCTAAGAAAAAACCCTTGTCCTCATAAAGCTTTTGGATTTTTTCGATGGCTTCTTTAACCTTCGACATATTAAGGATTTCGTAAGGCTTGATGCCAGACGCTTCCGCAATTTCTTCGCTTTTAAGCTCGGTGTTGCCTTCATAGACGATTTCAACGACGGAGGGTTTTTCAACAACATTATACGTTAAAACAATGTCGCTGCCTTGCCCTTGCCGGTCCACCGACACATCTAAGAAATAGCCGCTTTTAAATAAATTAATCACGTCTTCACGAACTTTTGCGTCAGTATACGCTTCGCCGACTTTAGACGTCAGACGCCCTAGGACGGCATCTTTTTCGATTTTTTTATTGCCTGAAACCTGCAGCGCCTTAACGGTGCCTTCTGTTTTTTGGATTTTAGATTCTGATTTTGCGAATTTTTTAGCTTTGGAGGCCGTCGATTTTTTCTGCAGTGCTTGGGCCTCTTCGGACATAACTCCGCCCAAAATTAATGAAATTAAAATGGCGCCTAAACTCAACTTACCTAGCTTTAATTTCACAAGCTTCTTTACCTTATTCCAAAAACCTTTGGCAAATCCTGCCATTAGTTCGAGTTTTTATGCCGACACAGAGTTTTAAAACAAACTTGTGAAACGCCCCTAATGCAAACCGTCAAAGGCTAGCCCAAAACATTCGGCCAGTCAAAAACCGATATGGGTGCGGGCCGTCAACTTTGGGCCCAAACTCCGTCACGAATCACCTGTTTTCGCGGGAATCTTTGCGCAAATTGCTGATCATGAGTGACAATCACCATGGTTAAATCAAAACGTTTTTGTAAATCAAAGAATAAATCCTGAACTTTCAAGCTGTTCTGCGTGTCCAGATTGCCGGTGGGCTCATCGGCCAGCAATATTCGCGGACGACGCACCAAGGCTCGCGCAATCGCCACGCGCTGAAGCTCGCCCCCTGAAAGCTGTTGCGGATAGTGCTCAAGGCGATCTCTCAAACCTAAAATATCTAATAACTCTTCCGCCTTATGAGCGGCTAATTTTTTTGATTCGCCCGCCACGCGGCAAGGAAGTGCCACATTTTCAAGCGCTGTAAATTCTGCGATCAGATGATGAAACTGAAAAACAAAGCCCATCTCGTCATTTCGAAAGCGCGCCAGTTCATCATCGTTCATCGCCATGACATCACGACCATCAAAATTAATTTCACCACTTTGCGGACGATCCAAGGTTCCTAAAATGTGTAAAAGCGTACTTTTACCAGCACCACTGACACCTTGAATGCTTAAAGCATCCCCCGTGTAAAGATCAAGATTGATCCCCTTCAGAATCGAAAGCTCACCCATTCCTTGCTGATAAGACTTCACAATATTTGTCACTTTTAAAAGAATATCTTTATTCATAGCGAAGTCCCTCCACCGGATTCAGCTGAGCCCCCCGACGGGCTGGAAAAATCGAAGCCAGCAAACAAATCACCAAAGTTGATGTTATGATAGCGATCGTATCTAAAAATTTAATTTCTACTTGGATCTCATTCAGTTTGTAAACAGAGCCTGGCATCAAATGAAAAACTCGCTGACCCCAAACAAAAAGAAAGCAAAGGCTTAAACCTAAAAGGTAACCAAAAAAAACTCCAACAACTCCCAAAAATAATCCCTGATAACCGTAAACTTTGACCAGCGAACGGGGCCTGACACCGACAGTTTTAAAGATGGCTAAATCAGGATAGCGTTGGAAAATATTGACATAAAAACTACTGGCAACGCTAAAGGCTGCGACCAACATAATGATAAAAACCACAAAAAAGATAACGACTTTTTCTCCTTGCGAGGCCTGAAATAAATTCTCATTAGCATCGCGCCAGGTGCGCACTAGATATCCTGAGCCTAGCTTTGACATTAAATTAAAATACACATTGCTGGTTTGGTCCAAGTCTTTGATTTTAAAAATGAGGCCATTGATTCGATCGCCGATTTTAGCTAAATCTTGCGCGGCTTGCAAATCAACGATCATAAAGCGCTCGTTCCACTCATATTTACCGTAATCTAAAATTCCACCGACTCGAAATTGACCCAGGTGGCGACCAAAACGGTGGGGATCCAGGTTATCTGCAATGGGAACAACAACGCGGAACACATCACCGACGGATAAGCCCATGCGCTTGGCTAAGCCTTCGCCGATCAACGCATGGGGGATCTCATCGGCGCTGACAAGATTCAAACTTCCGGCTTTGACTCGCTTTGAAAAATCTAAAACCTGACGCCATTTTTTGGCATCGACGCCTTCCATAGAAACACCTAAGGTTTCGCCCTTATGAGCCAGCACGGCTTCCAGAAATAAAAATTTAAGACTGGCTTGCAGCTGGGGATCCATCTCATAGATTTTTTTTTCCAGCTCATCCCATTGCGGCGTGCCCGCTCCCGTACGAATGACCTGTAGATGGCCTGCCACATCGACCACTGATTTTCTTAAAGTTGTCTCGAACCCTGACATCACAGCCATGGCCACAACCAAGCATGCGACACCAATCACAAGCCCGATCAGCGCCACCATAATGTTGGTCTGACCAAATGTTTTTTTACAAAATAGCAGACGAAAAGCCAACCAAAGCTCCATCATGTGGTGGCCGGTTTTTCCTGAAGGACTTGGGATTTTAAATAGGCCATAATAAATCCTTCAAGGTCGCCATCTAAGACATCGCTGACTTGGTTGGTTTCAAAGTCAGTGCGATGATCTTTTGCCATCTGATAAGGGTGCATGACGTAGGACCTGATCTGCGAACCCCATTCATTGGCTTTTTTGACCGAATTCATTTCATCTTTTTCTTTATTTCGTTTTTCAATTTCTTTTTCGTACAAAGCGGCCTTAAGCATCTTCAGGGCCGTCTCCCGATTCTGAATCTGCGATCGTTGTGTCTGACATTGAACGATGATCCCGCTGGGTAAATGATACATTCGAACCGCCGAATCTGTTTTGTTCACATGCTGTCCACCGGCTCCGCTGGATCTGTAAGTTTCAACTTTCAAATCATCGGCGCGAACTTCGATTTTAATATCGTCATCAACTTCAGCCCACGCAAAAACCGAAGCAAAGGACGTGTGCCTTCGAGCATTGGAATCAAAAGGCGAAATGCGCACTAACCTGTGCACACCAGACTCTGCTTTTAAGTAGCCATAAGCGTAGGGCCCTTCGATCAGCAGCGTGCAAGATTTAATGCCCGCGCCTTCACCCTCGTTCATTTCTAAAATTTGAGTCTTATAACCTTGTTGATCCGCGTAACGGGTGTACATCCTCAATAGCATGCCCGCCCAATCACAAGCTTCCGTTCCGCCAGCGCCAGAATTAATGGAAAGATAGGTGCTGTTGGAATCTAGTTCTCCGTTGAGCACTCTTTTTAATTCTAGCTCTTGTCCCAGTTTTTCAATTTTTGTCAGTTCACCTTTAAGTTCGGTGAAGGTGTCTTCATCTTGGGCTTCGACGGCCATTTCGAGCAAAACTTTTGAGTCTTCTAAACCCGAATGATAGGCCTGCCATTCACTCAGGGCTTTTTCGATAAAAGATTTTTCTTTATTTAATTTTTGCATTTGCTCCGGCTGCCCCCAGATCGCAGGGTTTTCGGATTGCATGGTGATTTCTTCTAAACGCCGCTTCTTTTTATCCAGGTCAAAGATACCCCCGAAGTTCAAGGGCCAATTTCTCTAACGACTGCACACGACGATTGATATCATGAAGTTCTGAAACAATAGACATGGAATACAAGATGCGGCTCTTTGCATCCTCCGTCAATGCTAGGTTTTGCACTGCGCCACTTTGTGTTTCCCTCCCATCCGCATAGTGCCCACGAACTCCCACCCAAAGGCAGTTTTCCCAATCTACAACCCAGCCTGCACCTTGCACTCCACTCACTTGTTCCCCCTGCCCTTGCTCCACCCCGGGGGTACCGGTCACTTCTTCACGCGCGAGGTTTTTTTATGCAACAAAGCTTTTTTGG
>JAYWEQ010000100.1:0-24302 GCA_043779185.1 Pseudobdellovibrionaceae bacterium | reverse complement strand
CCTGTAATTTATGCAGGTTCCAGCACTCCAGAACCCTTTAAATTCCAGTAGTTATGGCCCTGTCCTTGCTGTTATTAGGGCCCTATGGCGTGGGTTTATCAGCTTTTTATCGCAGTTTTAATTTTGTCTAATTTAAGTTGTCAGGGCCAAAAGGCTGCTGATCGTGATCCCTTGGCGGACAGCAATCAAAAAATTGATAAAGGCGATTACGATGGGGCTATCGCTCAGCTGGAAGAGCTGCGAACTAAAGACGCGCGGCCTTTGGTGAAGTCGGCGCTGGCCTCGGCTTATGCAGGCCGAGCGGGTTTGAAAGTTGAAAAGCTTTGGGATTTTGTGAAAGCATTAAATGCCCCACCGGTCACGGAAGAATCCGTCAAGAAAAGTTCGGTTTTTTTACAAAGCCAAGATGTGATTTCAAAGAACGCGTTGGTTCTTGGCAAGAGCTCTGAAAACGAGCTGCAGCAGTTGGCTCAATCAATGGCGGCCTTTCAGGAGTATCGATTAAAAATAGAAAGTCTTCCTTACATCCCCCAAAATAAAAGAAACGATCTAAGATTGGGCGCCGCTGTTTTAAAAGGCGCTGACACCAAAGGGGCTCATCTTTATAGGGCGATTTTAAATTTAGTTTTCTTAAGATCTGAATTGCAAGACGGCTTTAAATATTGGGGTGATGTCAGTGAAGAGCTAAAAAAACTGGATTCAGAAGATCGAAAAAATCCAAAAAATAAACAGATTTTATGTTCGGTCAAAATTTCTGAATTTCAAGATTGGTTGGATCAGCAATTTGATCGAGTGACTGATATCAGCGAAGACCTTCGTTTTTCATTTCCTTCAAAATCTGAAGAGATGATTGCTTTTGATAAATCGATTAAAAAATACCAGGACGAAGTTCCGCGCCTTGAACACACACTTTTTTCTAATTCGAAGGAGTGTCGATGAAAACGGCAGGGTTTGTAGGTCTGCTTCTGATGGCCCTGAGCGCGCAAGCCATTGAGGTGCCAAGGTCGATTCCCTTGGGTACATCCGATTTTACTCACAGGTCCTTAGGGACGACTTGTTACTCCATGGACGCGGTGGTCGATGGGTTGCCATGCAATCCTGCTTTTGCTGCTAAAGAACGAAAAGCGCAGTTACAAACTCATATTTTTTTCGGCAACAATGTTTCCTATGCACAAGATGTGAATGATATTTTGAACAATCAGACCAATCAAAAAAATATCGAACACCTGTTCAACCAGACACGCAGTTCAGAAATGGAAGCCAATGTTGAGGCCGGTTTTCTGACTGAAAAATTCGGAATCAGTTTTTCTCCGTACCGATTGTCCTATTTTTCGCTGATTAGAAATAGCGCTTTACCAATCATCACTTTGTATGCCGGTCAAGAGCAAGTCATCCGCACGCAATTAGCAAGTTATGTTCAGGATGATTTTTATTTTGGTTTACAGCTAAGGGGCGTACAAAGACGTTTTATTCTTTCCGAATTCACCCTGACGGATGCCTTAGTTGAAAACAGCCAGGAAGATATTTTCCGCGTCCGAGAGCAAAAAGCATTATATTTTGAGCCAGGCCTTCTTTGGGCTCCCGAAGAGCAGGCCTGGAGTCCACAGGTCTCTTTAACGGTCACGCAATTGGGAGCTGTCGACAAAAAATACACGGAACTGCCCGCCAGTCCTGAAGCCCATCTTGGGACCTCGGTGAAGCCTCCCATCACTTACGGCGAATTAGAGTTGGGAATGACGTTCACAGCTCAATCCCGCTATGAAAAATGGACGGAATTGATTCGCGTTGGCGTCAGCTACAAGCTGGGAGCGACTCAATATGTCGCTAGTGCCACCGAAAACCAATATGACCTTGCCTTCTTGCTGCATTATAAAGGTGTCCGCGGTGGACTGACTTATGATTTCAGAAAATTTGTTAACTTAGTCGGCGAGAGTGATGAGGTTCGCACGATTTACAGTCAGATTGGCATCGAGATATGAAAATGATCTTATGCTTGATGCTTAGTTTGATCTCGATTTCGGCCCTTGCCGACGATCAATTTTATCAAGGTCCCGCCGAATGGAGTTCTTTTAATAAATTTATGGAAAAGAAAGAACAAGATGATCGTATCGCGGGTGTCAGTTACATGATTTCTGGCGTCGTGGCGACCATTGGAGGAGCCGTGGGATATTATTCTTCCCAAGATTCGTTCAGTCGAGGACTTTATGCCGTGGCCCAATCCGTGGGAGTGGCTGCGATTGGTTATGGGGCCACTTATTACTTCGTCGGAAATGAGTACACATCCTTTTATCGAGCTATCGATGGCGCCCATATTTCGGCCGTGCAAAAGTCAGAAATTTTAAAAAGATTTCTGGATCAAGAAAAAGCTGAAAATGATCGTCGTCGTTGGATTAAAGTGGCGACGCATTCGTTGATTGCGGCCGCCAACTTTTATAGCGCCAGTCGTGATGAAGACCGTAATATTCGTGGCATTTTAAATTTTCTAGGGATCGTGAATGTGGCGATGGCGATCACCTATTCTTTTTAAAAATAAATTTTAACGCCAGCCCGGGTTCCACTTCGTATCGTGTTGGTTTCGTTAAAGGGAGTGATCGTCGATTTGATGATTTCATAATCCCGATAAGCCGAGCCAAAAATTCGCAGAGCTTTAAAATCAATAAAGACGCCCGCTTCACTAAAGGACCCAGCGATTTCTTCTTTGCTGATATCATTCGTTGAAGAAATATAAATGCGGTGAAAGCCGTCAATGCCAAAATATTTCATTAAATAAAGCTGCAAAGAAACTTGCCCGAACTGATTTTTGTAATCCTTGGATGTCGCCAGATTATTATAGGTCCTTGTCCGTTGGCCAAAGTGCAAGGCTAAATAGGTGCTTTGAATCGATTCGCCAAAAAGTCTTAAATTCAACATGCCGCTCAGGTCATTCAGTTTTTCTTGAGTATTGTTTTCGTACTCAACTGTTAGACCCACAATATGCGCGTGAGCTGTGATCGAACCATCGACTGACGTGAAGCTATTTTGTGTTTTGGGGACATCGATGTCGCGGAGATAGGATTTATACGCCGCACTGACCATGGCCTCATAGGGTGAGGCCGAATTCAGCGAGAGCCACAAATCCATCATGTGATTGCGATCTTTGGTGTCCAGCCAATCTTGCAAAGTCCATCTTTTGGATTCTCGGTTGGTCGCCCTTTGCCCAAGATAGCTGCCGGATCCAGAGGATTCTGCCTGGGCTAGGGGTGCGGTGAAAAGAAGTCCTGTCAGGATCAATAGGGCCTTGAAAGCATGTGACATACGAACCTCCCAATCTTATTTTGCGCCCGAAAAGCTTTGGTATTGAAGATTTTCAACTTGCTCTCAAATTGAGAGATTGCTTAAATCACACAGAGGCCAGAATGCGTGACATTCCAGCCTCACACAGTCTTATTTTAAGACATAAGGGGATTTCATGATTCACGATTTCGATCCGGTTCTGTGGCATATTTACGGTGATATCGGAATTCGCTGGTACGGACTTTCCTATATTTTGGGATTTATTGCCGCGTACTTGGTGATCAGTTGGTTGGGGGATCGCCAGAAGGCAGGTTTGACCAGCGAGATGGTCAGCGACTTGATCACCTACTTGGCCTTGGGAACGATTATTGGTGGTCGACTGGGATATGTTTTTTTCTACAGTCCCGAGCTCTTGACGAAGTTTAAACCTGAAATTCCGTATTGGGGAGTTTTAGCCGTCAATGAAGGCGGCATGGCCAGTCACGGCGGGATGATTGGGATCGTTATTGCCGCGTGGCTTTTTGTCAGAAAATCAGGAATTAATTTTACTTACTTGTTGGATTTGTGCGCCGTTGGTGGACCCTTGGGTGTTTTCTTTGGACGCATTGCTAACTTTATCAATGGCGAATTGGTGGGAAGACCCGCTCCGGCAGATCTACCTTGGGCAGTTAAATTTCCAACGGATCTTTATCTGTGGCCCAAACGCATGCCCGAAAGACTTGAGGGCTTAGGCACCGTGGTTGAAAAAATCAATGTCGAGCAATTGAAAAAAGAGTCTGGCATTGATCTGTCTTCAATTGATATCAATCCCACCCAGTGGTTGGATTCTGTTCACAATATGCGAAATGATATGATGGCCAATCAACATGTGCTCAGCACCCTTGATGCCATTGTTAAACAAATTCAGCATGGCAATACGGCGCTGCGGGATGCCCTAGGACCTTTTTTAGTGGCACGCCATCCATCTCAGTTGTACGCCGCTTTTTTTGAAGGTTTATTTTTATTTCTTATTTTATTTTTCTTATGGCGAAAACCAAGAAGACCTGGATTTATTGCCGGATGTTTTTTAATTTTCTACGCCATTTTTAGAATTTCTGACGAATATTTTAGAATGCCCGACGATCATTTGGGTTTTCAAATATTCGGTCTGACCAGAGGGCAATTATTGAGTATTGCGATGCTAATCATTGGTTTAATTTTTTCATTCGTCTGGGCCAGATCCAGCGCCTTTATCGTGCAGGGCTGGGGCCGCGTTCAAAGCATTAAGATCGGGCGAAAATAGCCGACAACTCATTTTGCGGGAGGGACTTTTGCTCTCCCGATTCTAAATCTTTTAACATAACGGTGGAAGTTTTTACTTCGGACTCGCCGATAATAACGGCGTAACGAGCTCCGCTGGTCGCGGCCTTTTTCATTTTCTTTCCCATATTGCCGCCCCAGGGAATTTCACAAACAACGCCCAAGGCTCGTGCAATTCGCGCCACCTGTAAAACCGTGCTTTCACCGACTTCATCGGCAGCGACAAGGGCCACTTTCAAACCGTCCGATGGGATTTTTTCTTTAGGAACTAAATCCATCAAACGATCAATCCCTGCCGCCCAGCCAACGCCAGCGGTTTTAGGCCCACCCATGGTTTCAATCAGCCCATCATAGCGACCACCGGCAAGGATCGTTCCTTGTGCGCCCAAGTTTTCTGTGACGAATTCAAACACCGTATGGCAGTAGTAATCAATTCCGCGAACCAATTTTGGATTCACTTGAAATGAAATACCTAAATCTTTTAAGCCCTTTTGAACTTTATCAAAAAATAATTTTGATTCTTCATTTAAATCATCTTGAAAAAGGGGAGCGGCAGCTACAAGCTTTTTATCGCCCTCATCTTTTGAATCAAGAATTCTTAAGGGATTTTTTTTAAGTCGCAATTGGCTGTCAGGTGAGAGCTGACTTTCAAATTGCGTAAAGTATTTTACTAAACTTTCGCGATATTTAGCGCGCGATTCTTTATCGCCCAAAGTATTAATTTCAAGGCGACAATTTTTATGTAAATCCAAAGTTTTTAAAAAATCCCAGGCCAAAGATAAAACTTCGACGTCAGCCATAGCGGACTCTGCGCCCATATATTCCACGCCCAATTGGTAAAATTGGCGGTAGCGGCCTTTCTGCGGACGCTCATAACGAAACATCGGACCTGAATAAAAAAACTTAAGGGGTAATGATTGCGCTAAGCCTTCCGATATAAAAGCGCGGGCAACACCGGCCGTTCCTTCGGGGCGCAAAGTGATGGATTCGCCCCCACGATCTTTAAAGTCATAAGTTTCTTTGCTGACCATGTCTGAGCTTTCACCCAAGGTGCGGTGAAAAACTTCTGAAAATTCAAAAATAGGTGTTTCGATTTCAGAGAAGCCATAAGTCACTGCGGCCTTGTAAGCAGTTTCTTCAATAAAGCGGTATGCCTTTGTTTGTTCTGGAAGAAGATCGCGGGTGCCGCGGGCCGGTTGAATTTTGCTCATGATGCTTTGGACGGTAGCACTTCTGGGCGGAGGCCGCAAGAAAATGTGGGTGGCAGCGAAAGGCACTGACGTAATTTTTTTATTTGTGATGGTGAATTCATCAACTGAATCTACAAAGGCGACATCGCGCTCCGTAGCGGAGCCCAGCGTGAAATTAACATTCAGAGTTTGTCAGACTCTCCAAACTGGAATTTCAAAACTAAGCTTCTATTCAAGAATTGAGCAGGGAACAGACGCGTTATTTTGTTTAAATTTTTAAAAGTTTTAAAAATACTTCTTGCGGGTCTTTTTTTGGCGCTCACAACTAAACTCTATTTAAAGATAATAAAAGCATTGATCCCGGCGACTTTTGTTTAAAGTGAAGTTGCTAGGATTAATTTATGGACACATGAAAGGGTCATTTTCGACCATCAATGATAATCGATTTTGCGAAAGAAAACATAAAATTTAGACTGAAAATTCCATGTTATGTTCCTTTTAGTTTTTAAAAAGGAGACACCACGCAATCCACTTTTGCTGCCGAGAATCTGAAATATATTTCTAATGATGACCTTCTTTTTAGAACAGAAAGTCTTGTTCAAACCGAGCGTAAAATAATGCATTTAGTTCTTATGCATATTTTAGAGATTATGAATCGCAAGCTTTATGCTGATCTTGGCTTTGATAGTATGTACACAATGATGACTAAGAAATATGGCTATTCAGAAGCTTCGGCCATTCGAAGAATTGATGCGGCGAAACTTTTAAAGTCCGTGCCAGAAGTCGCGGACAGAATTAAATCAGGAACACTTAATTTATCCCAAGCTTGCCTATTACAAAAATGCTTGGAATCTGATGCGAAGAAGGGTGAAGCAACTTCAGCTGCAAAGACCCAAGAAATCTTAAAAAAGCTGGAAGATTGCAATGGCTTTGAAACCAGGCAAGTCCTTGCTAGGGAGTTTGATATACCGATTAAAATCCAAGATATTGTTAGACCCCAAAAAGATGGATCAGTTCGCCTTGAAATAACTTTAACCAAAGAGCAATTCGAAGAACTTAAAGATGCAAAGAGCTTCTTATCTCATGTTGTTCATAATGGATCATGGGCAGAGGTTATTTCAGCACTTGCCACAAAGTTGAATCAATCCAAAAGGGGGAAGCAAAATAAAACTTCCGGTCCGGTAAAATCTGAATTGGGCTCCGCCACGGAGTTTAAGAATCCGGATTTACAAGGTCCATCTCCGGCGCCATTGGCTCGAAAACGGGCACCGATTTCAGTGCATATAAAAAGAGAGGTCTTCGCAAAAGCAAAAGGCTGCTGCCAATATGTCGCCCCGAATGGAAGTCGCTGCGATTCTCAGTTTCAAATTCAGATTGATCACATTGTGCCGGTGAATTGGGGTGGACCGAGTTCTATAGATAATCTTAGGTTACTTTGCCGGACTCATAATTTATTGATGGCTCAGGCTCGAAACTTAGGCCTGCATTAGCCATGGGGTGAGAGCTCGCCGCGTAATTTTTACAATGAGTCCATGAGTTCCCAGAAGCCCGGATCGGACTATGATATCGTATCAGCCAATTGATCAGGCACAGCAAAAGGAAAAATATTTTCTTGCTAAACAATCAAGGCCTGTGGTCTTTAGCAATTGGCTTTCAAGTATAGGCCGACAATACGGGTCGGTGTTTCTACCACACGCCATAAATGTGTGTCTATTTGGGGTGATAAGATGTTCTCTAAGCAAAGTGTTTTCGCTGGCTTATTCGTTGTCTTAAGTGTGGTCTCTGCCCAGGCAAGATCGACCGCTCAAGGCTTTCCCATTAAACCAGATCAGCAAGTGACTCCAGGTGATCTTTGTCAGCGTCCAACAGCACGTCGTTATCCCGAAGGGATTAACTACTGCGACCGAGATGTCATGTCAGAAACCAAGAGGGCCGTGATCGAAGTTTACCAATCAAAATTGGGTTTCAATATCATGGGTAATGGGCGTGAGAATTTTAAAATTGATCATTATATTCCACTTTGCATGGGTGGCAGCAATGAACCCAAAAATCTGTGGCCCCAACACAAAACTATTTACACTCAAACGGATCCTTTAGAGCCTTTATTGTGTGAAAAAATGGCGAGCGGCAGTTTGCTTCAAAAAGATGCGGTGGCGTTGATCATTCGAGCAAAGAATGATTTAAGTCAGGTTACAGCCGTAATGAAGTATGCTAGCGGCTTAAGATAAGTTCTTAAGCGACTTTGACCTTGTCGACCTTTTCCGCTTTGTAGTCGGAATAGGGGGTCGAGATTTCGATCATTTTTCCGCTCTCGTCTTTGTAGCCGCGAACTTTGTAAAGCTTTAAGGCCTCGGTGCGACCTTTCACTTCGGCAGCACCGGCGTATTCAACTTTAAAATCTTCACCGACTTTTTCAAACACGGTATCACTGATTAGTAAGTCAGTGCCGAAAGCTTTCGTTGAAGCTTCGATTCGAGAACCCGTATTTACTGTGTTTCCGATGACGGTGTATTCCATCCGCTCGTCTGAACCGATCGTGCCTGAAATTGCATCTCCGGCATGAAGTCCCATTCCAATCGCAATCGGCGGTTCATTTCTAGCAATGCGTTTTATATTTAATTCATTTAAAGCGACGCGCATTTCAAGACAAGCTTTTAAAGCCAAATGGGCATCTTTATCAGAACCCTTAGGGGCTCCCCAAACAGCCATAATGGCATCACCGATAAATTTATCCACGACACCTTTATTTTTATTAATAATTCCCACCATCACTGCAAAGTATTCATTCAGCATAGCAACGACTTCTTCAGGAGAACGGTTTTCCGAAAAAGCAGTAAAACCACGGATATCAGAAAAGAAGATCACGACTTTTTTATTTTGACCGCCAACACCGATATCATTTTGCATCAGATCGTCAGTCACCGAAGAGCCATGGAACTTTGAAAAAAGTGTTTTCACTTTGTCGCGCTCTTTCAGGCCCTCAGTCATATTATCAAACGCTTCGGCCAGTTCGCCCACTTCGTCCTTAAAGGCTGATTTTACTTTGTCTTTGGCTTTGACATCGAAATTACCCTTAGAAACGACGCCAATTAATTCCACCAAAGCCTCAATCGGCGAGGTCAGTGACATCGAGAATAAAAAGATGACAAACAAGGATCCAGACAAAAACATTCCAGCAATATAGAAAGCTTCTCGCTTCACCTCTTGGGCAGGTTCTAAAATAATTTTTTCAGAAATCTGAGAAAAAACCGTCACGCCGTAAGAAATTTTAGCATAAGCTCCAAAAAATTTTTCTTTTGCATCTGGCTCCATAAATGCTTTTTGGGCATTGGCGGACTGACTTTTTGCAGCCGCTGCAACGATTTCATTTTTAGAAAAATCAGTTTGTGCAATCGCCCGTTTCTCATCGTTATGGGCCAGCAAAATACCTTTGCTATCGGTCATAAAGTAAGTTCGCTCTTTCGTTTCAGCAAAGGGCTTAAGGAGGACCGCTAAATCAATATCTACTAAAGCAATATGAGTGATTCGCTTCGTGATTGGATCGGTGACAATGGGGATCCCCATTGTGAACATGGGGGGACCTTTTGCATAAGAAGAATTTTTTATTTCTACTTTTTGCTGGGCGACATTCCGCAGTGGGAATTGTTGTAAGTTCCTAACAGTCGCAATATATTTTGAATCTAAGTTGTAGGGCTTTAAAGCTTCCTCTTTGACACGCAAGCCGACAGACTGAAAAGAGGCGCCGTCGACTTTGTAAATTTCAATGGCAATAAAGTTTTTGTCTCTTTTAAAATTAATTTCAAAGTCTTCGTTGATTACATTTTCTTGTCCGATCATTTTATAAAGCATTAAAGATGTCGTTTTTGATTTGTCATAAAGATTTGTAAGGATGTTATCGACTTCTGTGGCACGGGCTTTTGCAAAATCAAGATTCAAGGTCTCTTCGCGTTCACGAGACGTGTTTTCGAAGTATTTTGAACTGCGCAAGGCAATGGGGGCGGTCACCCCGATCAGTAGAGCGATTGTGATCACAATTAATTTTATCGAAATCGGTATTCTCATTACATCACCTCAAAAAGCATACTCTGCAAAAAAGTTCAGATAATCACCTTGTACAATAGATTCATTATTTCCCGAGCCAGAGCTTGAAGAAAACAGGGAATTAGTAGTTCCAGCTTTATATCGAATTTTATCTTCCCGGCGGGCATATCCTGCAAGGCCTGTGAAGCGACTGTTAAAACGCCAGCTTCCTAAAAATCCAAACTGTGTGGAAATCGATGGATCGACGGCTTGGCCATTGGGAGTTTTTATTTTAATGGCACTTAAATAAAGATGCGCATTGGCTTGCAATCCTAATTTTGGAGTCATCGAGTACCAATATTCGGCCCCAACATGGGGGCCGACGGTGGCAATCAAGTCATTGTTGGTTGTTCCTGTAATAGCATTTCCAAAAGTGCCCGGAATTTCTTTATAGTAGATTCCAGCCTGGGTGCGCAGTTCTCCGCGCTCGCCTAAAGTCTTTCTCCAAACAGAGGAAGCTTCAAAGGAGGCAAACGTAAGATTGGTACCGTTATAAACAAATCCGCTGACATCTAAAATTGATAAAAAGCCCCACGGCGACGACGGACTGAACCATCCTAATCCCAAGCGACCGGTTCCTCCCACAGCATTATAAGTCAGGGCCGTCTGAGTTTCTTGATAAACTGAGGCATAATTTATTTGCGTGATCAAGTAGCTTGCGATCCCGTACCAGCCACTGACCCGTTCAATAGATTTTCGAACCATCGCGGTGTATTCAGCCGCTGGAGTTCGAAGACCATTTCGAATTTTAAAGGTTTCTGATGAAATATCAGAATTTTGTCGAAGATTGGCTTTCGCGCGAACGGAAACTTTATAATCACCGCCGGGCAAATTTTCACCAATAGGAATCATTTCTTCCTTCTGATCTTTACCATTAAGGACAGCTTCCCACTTATTAGTTTTTTTATTGTATCGACTGACTGCAAAATCGAAACGATCAGCAAATGTTGGTCGGGACCACTTCAATTCCCTGACAAAATCGGATTCAGGTTTTTCAATTTTTGGTTTTTCAATTTTTGTGGCAAGCAAGCTGAACTGGGCGACTGAGACAGCATCACTGGTGATTCCAGCATTGTTTATAGCGGACACTTTCCAATTAAAGCGGGTGGCGACCGGTAATGTAATTTTGTAATTCGTCTGAGTGATTAATTCAACTTTGTCTAACTTTCCATCTTCACTATGAACTTCGACTTGATAAGTGTCAGCGCCTCCGACAGGGGCCCAAACTAGATTAACCTCTTCTGATTTTTCTTCTTTGCTATTTAAATTTGTATTGGGCGCCGGTGACTTTAAGACAACATTCTCTAAATTGACGTCGAAATCAATGGGAGAACCCCACTCTCCGGGAACACCACGGGCATCAAGGGCCCGTAATTTCATTTGGTACTTGCCGGCTGACAGTCGACCATTCCAGGCCGCGTCTTTTATTTTAAAGCTGAATTTTTTTGAATCTTTTTTATTACTTTGAAAAATCTCAAGTTCATAGGATTTTGCGTTCTCAATCGTTTCCCACTCAAAATTGACAAGCCGACGATAGGTCTCTGACAGAGCCACCTCGGAAATCAATATGAATGAAAAAATCAAAAACAAAGAACGCATGCTCAATTCACCTTAATTTTCTTTAATTTTGGCGCGATGATATTAGACCGATCCGGAACAACTAAGGTCCTTTGCTCGGCCTCTTTTCCCGGCCTGCCAAATTGGTCGACAGCGACAAGCTTAATAAAATATTCGCCAGGTAAAAGATTTTTTAGGCTGGTCGAATTTCCTTGATATCTTTTTTTAGCAAGTTCTTTGCCTTCTTTATTTGCAACGACCAATTCATATTCTTTGGCGCCATCCAGCGGTTGCCATTGAATTTCTGAACGACCATCATTCTGAGATTTTAAAATCCCTTCCAAGGGCAGAATTTTTGGCGCGGCTAAAAGTGGAAGGGCCGAGGATTGAATGGTCTTAGGATCCGAGCGGCCAATGGTTTCACCATTTTTATCAAGAGCTTCCACTGAAGCAATATACCGGCCGCCTTTTATAAGAGGGGCTTTGTACTGAGTATCCTTGCTTTGAAATTTTAAAGCGTCATCAGGATTTCCTTCAGCTTCAACAAGTTTTAATTTAAAACTGACGATTTCTTCTTGTCGATTTTCTGGTTTCCAACTAAGCTGAAGTTCAGGTTTTTCAACGAAATATTGGTTGAGCATTTTTTCAGGTAAGGTCCAAGCAATTCGGACAGGGTCTTTTCGCTGAAGTTTCACAAGACTAAATTTCTGAATTTTTCCAAGAACCGGCTTGTCACTGTCAGGATAGTAAGCACTTAAACGCCAGAAATATTCGCCCTCTTTCAGGTTGGACATATTATAGGTCTCTTCGCTTGTAAAAGACTTGTTCGCTAATCGAGCTTTCATATTGCGATCGGTGGCAACTTCTAAAGTGACTCGGTCTGCCTCGTCACCTTTTTGCCACTTCAGCGTCAGCGCCGCCGGAAATTTTTCGACGGGGATTTCTGCATCGGCTAAAGGAAAAGAAATGGTTGGTGCATAACGGGCCAAAAATTCTGTTTTGAAGATCGAGCTTTCGCCTTTGACTTCATTTGTTTTTGGATCTTTTGCGACTAATTTCCAAAAATATTTCCCAATCGTGAACTTGGCCTGAAGATCGGTGCCACCAGGTAAATCGTTGGCCGCCCAATCTTTCAATTCTTTTCGTGAAGGCCCAGCCATCAGGGAAACTTTGTATTGAGTTGGAAAGCCCTTCCATTTAAAGGCCACAGGTTGGTTGCCGTCAGGATCTAAATAGTAAGGTTTTTGCGGAGCCGGAGAGATCACTTCGATTTTCAAACTCTCAGAGGAACCCATCGCTGTTGTGCCTTGAGTGACCTCTTTGCTTTTTCCATTTTTATCTTTGATGGTGGCTGTACCCTCTAAGACTTGCAGGTCAACGCCCGTGCCTTTGCCTTTGGTTAAAGACGCAGAGGCTCCACTGAGGTCAACTTTATTTCCATTGGAGTTTAAAACCAGGCCCGGAGAGTTGGCCGTGTTTGCACCATTTTTTGCGTTAACAAAAACGCTACCTTCCATCAGATCTAAAGCGATTTCACCTTGCGACTTCTGCAGAATCACCAATGAATCGGGTTCTAAATCGATGTATCTTCCATCTTCAAACTGAATTCGAATTTCTCCACGACTGGAAGTTCTGATGCTCTCATTATTGTAAAGATTGTCGCCGGCTTTAAGTTCCTGCCACAGCAAACGAGTGGCTGATTTTTTCTTCACTTCATCACCAACGCGTCCGACTTGGGCTAAGGGAGCTTCACTACTGGCGCGGTTCTTATCAGGCGCAGTGGATTTGTACCAAAAATATGTTGCGGCAAAGCACGAGCACGACAGCAGTGCAGCCCATGCTAAACGTTTCCACTGTGATCTCATATGAGACCTCCCTACGTGAAGCTATCGGCGTTTAAAGCTCAATAGTTAATAGGGGTTAGAGGTCTTAAGGGGTCCAGAGTTTTTGAGATGCACCCTGGACAAAGATCGGCTATCTTTTGGTATGGCCTTAGGCGATGAAGTGAAAAACTATATAACTCCCGCAGGATTAGCTGTTCTAAAAAAAGAATATAGCCTCCTTTTGCACGACGAACGGCCGAAGGTCGTAGCGACAGTCACGTGGGCCGCCAGTAACGGAGATCGATCTGAAAATGCTGACTACATTTACGGGAAGCGAAGATTGCGCGAAATCGATCGGAAGTTACGATTCCTAAGGCAGCGAATTGAAGCTGCCGAGGTCGTAGATCCCGCCACTTTAAATCCTGATAAGATTGTTTTCGGTGCGACGGTGACCATCATTGATGAGGATGAAAAAAAAATCACTTATCAGATTGTCGGAGAAGATGAATTTGATATTAAGCTTGGTAAAATATCCTGGAAGTCTCCGGTCGCAAAAGCCTTGCTGGGGAAGCGAGTGGGCGATGAAGTCGCGATCCAGAAGCCCCAAGGAATTGAGCACGTTAGTATAGATAAAATTCAGTATAAATAGGGTCTGAAGAAGTCTTGCTAAATGCTCTAAAAGCGCCCCTAACAGTAAAATTTCTAACTCACCTATGAAAAGTCATAAGGATGCTAAATCTCTGTTGCAAAGTGACCCGAAAATGAGCGAAAACACGTTCACGGAGGGGTCCATGTTATCTAAGAATTTGAAATCTCAGGTTTTGTTGGTGTGTTTGGTCTTATCATCCTTGGTCACACAAGCGGGGCCGCGGGGCCATGCACCGGGTGATAACTATGGGAGCCGCAATAATAGGGACTCTCGAAATTATAATCCCCCATCATCGGCGGCTCATTCCTACGGTGAGGGCACTGATGCCACTGACGATAGTGCTTTAGTGGCAGCGATGAAAAATGGTCAGACCGTCCAATTTTTGATGGCGGCCAATTTAGAAGTTATTCAACTTTTGCCAGATGATACCAGCGGATTACAGCATCAAAAATGGATCGTCAGGCTTTCGAACGGTCAAAAAGTAGAAGCTGTTTATAATTCTGATATGTGTCCTCGAGTTCCAGTCCGAGTCGGAGACCGAGTGGCTTTAGCAGGAATGTTTTTAATGACTGGGCAGGGCGGTTTAATGCATTGGTTGCATTTTGATCCCCAAGGTCATCATCCTGATGGATTTGTCGAGCTGAACGGTCAGCGGTATTGCGATAAATAGAAAATTTAAAAAAGGGCCGCTTCAGAAGTGGTCCTTTTTTTTGAGTTTACTTGATGACGCCTTGAAAATTGGTGCAATGCCAAACGGTAAATAGGCGAGACAGCTCTTCTTGTCGGTATGTTTTAAATTCTTCAGATTTGCAGTTATCAAATTTAGCATAGTCCCTAGGATCATCTGGATATTTTTCTGTTGTGACAATTAAGGCATCCAAGCCATAGTTTTGCGCCCATTCATTAAGGTGTTGATGAACGACGGTGTAATGACTGCGAGTGAAGCTGAGCATATAAACTTTTTGTTTTGTTCCCCAATAAGTTTGGGCCGTGGTTTCATAGCGAAGGCCCGCGATAAACGGTTTTTGACCTGTTTGGCTATGAATTTCGCGTTGGCGGCGGTTGACGAAATCACCTAGCTCGGTCCAGCCATGAAACTCATTACTAAGATCATAGCGCACGCTCCATTCACCCTTTGGATGTAGGCTGCGATATATTTTAGGCCAAAATGGGTAGACAAAAGGGCTATAGATTAAAATATTTAAAAAACTGAGCAAAAGAATAAAGCTCCATTTTAACCTTCGACTTTCGGGTAAGATCAGCCAGCGGTGGCGATGTTCTAAGCCTTGCGACCACAAGGCGCCGGCGCCCAGGCAAAGGATCAGGTAGCTAGCCCCACTCCAATGCGGTTTATAGTCTGCCATCAAGGGTTGTGGATAAAAAATCAACAGGCTTGGCAGTGATAAGCAAAAAATAAATCTCCACGGTGCTAATTTAAACCGCTTTAAGGCGACATAAAAGGCCGTCAACAGCATAGGATACAAGATTGGTGTCATCAGCAACCACTGTGCTGCCCACCAGCCCAGCCATCTGACGATGCTTAAGCTATCGCCGGCGTGCCGATCATGAAACTGATATTTAAATCCTGGCCAATCGTATTCTAAATTCCAAAGAAAAATCGGCAGGCAAATTAAAGTCGTGAGAAGAACGCCAAGCCATGGCCAAGCTGTCAATAAATCCTTTCGGCGCTTTGCTGTTGTCATTAAATAAAGTCCAAAGCCGGGTGCTAAAAGAATCGTAATAAATTTAGCATTCAACCCCACGCCCATCACTAAACCTAAACAAATCCAAGTTTTTTTAACAGACCATCGCAAACCATCGGGGCGCACCCCTTGCCAAAAAATCCAAGAGGCCAAAATCCAACAAAGCATAAACGGCGGCTCTGGGGACGCGACATAGCCACCAAGACCCCAAAAGGGCGTAAATAAAAGCATTAAAACTGTGAACACACCGGCTTTTTCACCAAATAAATCTTTTCCTAATTTATAACTAAAGTAAGCGGTGCCGACGTAACATAAAAAAGAAGGAAATCTGACGCCCAAAAGAGTGTCGCCAAAGACACTGGTAGAAACATAATTCAACCAAGCGATCAGTCCCGGATGATCATAATATGAAAGCATCAGGTGCCTAGACCACGACCAGTGGTAGGCTTCATCGTCGATCAGACCTACAGTTAGAGAAAAGATCCCCCGTAATAAAATAACTAGGACGAACACAAGAAAATATTGATGGGTTCGAGCAAGATCTTTCCAGCGATGAATCAAGCAGCCTCCGGTCAAAGTAGTTTCTAATGAATAAGACAGACGGTCAATATTGATGAATTCGTCATTGGATCGTCACCAGCATCGAAGGATTTATTGCACGCCAGCAGCCAAGATATAAAAAAACCAATTTGGCCTCTACTTACGAGGTCGTAAAGGAGGTGTCTTATGGAAAGAGACATGTCGTCTGTATTAGATGGCTGGATTTCTGTAGAGGTCCCGGCTTCGGTCGCGAATAGTCAACTAGGCCAAGCTCATGCCTATAAATTGAAGCGCGTGATTGTCGCCGATGACGATGAAAATATCATCGAGCTTTTTAAGCGGGGCCTTCGCCGAGAGTGCCGATTAAGTTGGGCCGAAGATGGCTATGAGACCGTCGAACGAGTCGCGACACTTCCTACGGCTGATCTGGTGATATTAGATTGGAATATGCCAGGCTTGAATGGTTTGAAAGCTTTAAAAACAATTGAAATGATGACTAAAACTGATCCTCACTTGGGTGAAATTTGGGAAGGTCGTCGAATTCCTTATGTGATTTGCTCTGTCAAGTCGCCAGATGAAATTGAAGTGCCGCCCTTAGAGCATTTTTATTTGGTCGATTATTGGCAGAAGCCTTTAATGGTGAAAGAACTGAAGCAAAAATTGGATGAAGTTTTCAACCGCATAAAAGGAGGGGCCCCATGCAATTAAAAACTGAGTTAAGTCCAGATTACACTTTAAGGAAAATGAATCTTGCCGGTAAAGATTTTAGGTTTTCAGACCTTACTTTTGCTGATCTGCAAGGCTCGGAATTAGAAAATGTTGATTTAACAGGGGCCGACATGAAGCACTCGATCCTTAGTTATTCGAACATGAAGTACGCAAGATTGACTCATGCGCAACTGACTTATTCGAAACTGACCGGCTGTAATATGACGGGGGCCTTGCTGAAAAGCGCTGACTTAAGAGAAGCCGATTTAAGATATTCAAAATTACTTTCCGTCGACTTACGCAAAGCCGATCTTTCAGAAGCTGATTTAAGTTATTGTGATCTAAGATATGCAGACTTGCGGGGCGCCAATCTTTCAGGCGTTCAAATGGACGGAGTTGATTTAACCTACTCTTGGTACAACGACGAAACTATTTTCCCATTTGGCAGCGAAGAGCTGTACAAAAGGGGCCTTATTTTTGTCAGTCATTATTCAGAGTGGTGAGAGGGAACCACTTCAAAGTGGCTCAGCAGCCAATTCATATCAGTCAAGAGCGAAGAGATTTCTTCGCTCTTTTCAATTTTAGCTAAATCTTCTAATCTTTTTCCAAGATCACCGAGTTCAATAAAGCCATAGGAAGCACAGCATCCTTTTAAGGTATGCCCCAGCGCGCGGAGCGCTTCATAGTCATTGGCCTGTAAAGCGTGGGTCGCTTGTTCCAGTTCTTTCTTCCGATTTTCTACAAAAGTTGGAATGTAATCGGCAAGGTCTGGATCTACATAGATGGAATAGGACATGCTAAGACTCCTTACGCTTCTTTACTATTGATGCGCGAAGTTTATCAATTTTGCAAACCAATCCTTAATTTTAAAAACGTAAAATTTTTACAAGATGAGTCAGCGAAATTGTGACAAGATCGTAATATTTTTTCCCAGCACCGTAGAAACTGTTCATAATTAAAGATTTATTGTGTCAATCGCAGACATCTGCAACAGCAAGCCAAATGGCCTGAGATCGTTCTGCGTCGGAAAGTTTACATAATTTATCATTGTGAAGATTTCGTCATCTATAAATATTTTTAGTGTTCAAAACAGGCTTTACATGTGACGATTTTTTTGATTTCTTGTAACACAGAACTGAGGGAAAAAATGAAAAAAGCAAACATCCTTGTTGTCGAAGATCATGAAGATTCGTTTAAATTGGTGGAGCGCGTTTTGGCGACCATGGCAAATTTGACTCGAGCCAGTCAGATCTCAGAAGCGCAAAAATTATTGGCCACTGAAATCTATGATTTGGTGATTCTAGATTTACAACTTCCGGATGGTGACGGGTTTTCCTTGATTCATGATGTTCAGAAAAAATTAGGACAGCGAAAATTACCGTTCCTGGTTCTTTCTTCAAGCTCGCAGTTGCAAGATAAATTAACTGGCTTTGATTTAGGTGCGGTTGATTATATCGTGAAACCGTTTGAGCCTTTAGAGTTAAAAGCCCGTGTGGTGACTCGATTAGCAGATCGTCCAGCCGCCGCCTTAATGCGAGTCGGGGATTTAGAAGTTGATGTTTCTTCTTACCGTGCTTACGAATACACTGGGGAAAAGAAAGAGGAACTTCACCTCACACAAATTGAATTTAAGCTTTTAAAACTTTTTTTAGAGCATCCACGACAGCTTTTCACCAGAGAGCAATTGTTGGATCTTATTTGGGGTGAAGAAGTTTATGTCGATCATCGCACCGTTGATGCGCATATTTCTCGACTGCGCAAAAAAATCACCTCTGAAAATACGGCCATCAAATCAGTTCATGGTCAGGGCTACCGCTTGGATCTTTCCGATGCTGTTTCTTTGGCACCCCCTTTGATCGAGACTTTGCAGCAGCCTCGGCTTTAGTCGCGACGACAGGGTCATTGGTGGGATCTTGCTGGGACCCACTGTGGCCCTTGTGGTAAGCTTTAAAGATGCAATTGCTATCCTTACTAGCCCTCTGTATTTTCATTCTGTCTGGATGCGCTTCTGAGCCTGAAAAGCCCGCGACGAAAGCTCATCCAGCGACAATGATCAACGACCTATTTCCAGCCTACACATCGATGCCCGTCCGCGAGGTTAAAAAGCAGGATTTCTTTTTTAAGTGCAGTCATGAAAGTTCATGGCGACCCTTTTCAACAAACAGTGACTATAGCTGTAACAGTCCGTTCTAGGCTTGGGTTTGGACAAGGTTCAGTAATTCGTCAATGCGATATGGTTTTTGAAGAAGTGTAAAGTTTCTTAGATGAGGGCTTAGGCTTTCAGAATGATAACCTGTGCTGAGAATAATCTTGCAGTCAGGATTCGCTGACTGAGCTGCCAGCGCAAAAGCATCACCTTTTAAATTGGGCATTGTTAAATCTGTGATAAGAACTCTGTAGGCCATCGGTTCAGAAAGAAAAGCAGCCAAAGCTTTTTCGGGTTCGGTGAATCCGCGACATTTAAAACCAGCCAGGGCCATGACATCCTCTAACATCGAAACAATGCTAGTCTCGTCGTCGACAATCATAATATACAAGTCAGGTTTTGTAGACATAGTTCCCTTCACTTCGTGTGTGATCAACGAATGAGTTCATCATTGTCGAGCAAGCTCGGATCTGTAGCGATTTCACTTGATGATCCAGTGTGCTTTCCAAAATAGAAGTAAACAATGTTTTCCCTATATTTTTTTTGAAAGCGATCAGACCCCACGCTTTGAAGTCGGCCCCTGCCTTAGGAGGTTTCTCATGGAGGTGCAAGGTATCCCCTTGAATCGACACCGTTCCCCAGGTGTGCTTCTCTAAGGTATCAAAGAGTCCGAAGGACACATCAAAAGAGTCCAGTCGCTGGACAATTTTTTTTTCAAGACCTGCGGGCGTCCAACTGGTATCAGGCAATATCAAAATATTTTGTTCACTCCAAAAATCAGATGATTTTAAAACACTGTCTGGCCATTCTAATGTTTTTTGCACCAAGACCCATTGTGTTTTTGTGTCGTGAGCAAGTTCAAAACGAGTCACATAATCCATCAACGCTTTTTTTTCTGGGCGTGTGATCAGGACTTTATTCCATTGATGATCTTGGGCGACAACCAGGCTGTGATCGATCAGGGGCCGCTGCGTGCTAGGGTTGAGCAGAAGTTCTTTTGCAGGCGGTGACCCCACGCGGGTGCCAAATCCAGCGCAAGGGACAATGATCGTTGTCTTTGGAGTTGAACTTGGCATGTTTTCCCTCTAATCCTAGCCCTATTCATGCTGACATTCGCAATACTTTCCTACAACCATCCTGTGATCACGGCTCGCTGCGTTTCGTCGGTTTTAAAATGGCTGCCCGCTGAAAGCATTGCTTTGTTACACAACGGTTCTGAGGCTTGTCATATTCAAGAATTAGAAAATCAATTTCCGACGATTCAACATTGGCATTTAGAAAAAAATGGTGGCTATACCGGCGGCGTCAATGAAATTTTTCGGCGGGCTTTTGAAAAATCAGAATGGGTTTTTTTAATGACGAATGATACGGAGCTGACGGCCTGGGATCTGAACTGTTTCAGTTTATCACCTGGAATTTACTCCCCTCAGATTTGGCTGCGCAAAGTCGGAAGGGTGGACTCTTGTGGAGGGCTGTTCAATAGTCGGACGGGTCGATTGCAGCATTTAAGAGAGCCTTTGAAAAAAAAAGATTTATCTTGGGGGCAATTTCTTTATGCACCCGGAACAGCCTTTCTTTTATCTCGGAAGGTGTATCAAGTCTTAGGCGAAATGGATGAAAGCTTGCACACTTATTGGGACGACGTTGATTACGGGGCTCGTGCCATGAAAGAAAATATCTTGATCGATTTTCTTCCGAGCGTTCAATTAATTCACCAGGGGCGCAAAACCACTGGTAAGGATTCATTTTATACGGGCTTTTTATTTCAACGAAATCGAGTTCTTATTTCAATGCGCCATTGTCCCATTTTATTTAAATGGATGTTGGTGCCGTTGTGGATAAGAAATCAATTAAGCACTGCACGCTTTGGCCGTTTCCGCCGCTTCCGCTGATCGCTCCCGACGCCTTGTCAGCCCAAGCATAAATATCCAGATGGGCCCATTTTTTTCCGCGCACAAATCTTTGCAAAAAGAGAGCAGCGGTGATAGCTCCGCCAAAACCTTCCGATGAATTTTTAAAATCAGCAAAAGGTGATGACAGCGAATTAAAGTATTTTTCAGGCAAAGGCATTCGCCATAAATGATCGCCACTTTTTTGCGAAGCTTTCAATAACTGATCAGCTAGATCATCGTCATTGCAAAAAAGTCCGCCGAAATCGACACCTAAGGCGACTTTAATAGCCCCGGTTAAAGTTGCGACATTGATCACTTGCTCGGGTTCATGGAGGCCTTTTTGGGTGACAGCCACATCCAAAGCATCGGCTAGGACCAGCCGACCTTCGGCATCTGTATTATCAATTTCAATCTGCAGGCCCGAGCGAGATCTTAAAATATCGCTGGGTCTGAAGGATAAACCATCCACTGAATTTTCGGCTAAGGCTAAATAGAAATCACAGGGCTTTTCAATTTGGCTTTGCGACACCCAGGTGGCTAATCCTAAAATGCTAGCAGCACCTCCCATATCTTTTTTCATCAGGCGCATTCCTGCAGATGGTTTTAAATCTAATCCACCCGTGTCAAATGTAATTCCTTTTCCGACAAAGGCGATGGGTTTAACAGAGCCTGCCTTGCCTGATTTTTTCAAGGGGCGATAGCGGATGTGAATTAAGCAAGGAGGATTCGGTGAACCTTGTCCAACACCTAGTAAAAGACCGCATTTTTCTTTTTTTAGCCGGGCCTCATTCCATATTTCTACTTTTGTATTTCGACCCCACTTAATTTGGCTGACATATTTTTTAAACGTCGAAGGATTTAATTCATTGGGCGGAAGGTTCACAAGATGCCGGGCCAAATTGATGGCGGCACCGCGCGCCTTGGCCTCTTTGATCAGTTTTGCATCGATCTTTCCATCCAGTTTGGAAAGATAAATTTTGGGAAGGCTTGAAGTCTTTTTTTCGAAAGTTTCTCGAAATTGATAGGCGCCCATTTCAAGTCCGGTCAAGGCCCCTAATTCTTGATCTACCGTGGTGTTAGAGAATTCGATAAGGACCGATTTTAATTGATGGGCTTTAAAGTATCCGGCCATGGAGCCAATCATGTCGCGGCTCCAGGTGTAAGGGGATTCATTCATCAAACCCCAATGACCGAGGTGACGTCCAGTCCGAGGTCGAAGAATCCAAACAGGACCTTTGCGGCCGCTGAAATAGACAATTTCCTTGTCTTGGCCTCGCAAAGAGTCTGTTTGCCACTCCAGGGCATGCTCTTCGACAAGATGTTCGAAGCGTTGAGGACTCTGTTCGCCAAAAAAGTAAGCATAACCGATGGGCGAAGAGAGTTTTTTGGGGGCCTTGTCAAACTGAAAGCTTGAAATCCATGAGTTGATCATAAAACCTCTTTTTCATTGAGATTCTGCCACGACTCTCTTTACAATGTACAGATATGATGTGGCCCGAAAAAATCAGCCTTAAAGTTGCCTTGCTCAATGCTGAAAATCTTTTTCTGTTATTTGACCGTCCAACCACCCCTGAGATGACAAAGGCTGATGAAACCGAGTGGCAGCGATTATCAACATCCATTTTTCCAAATAAGTCTTTAAAAAAAACCAAGGAATTGGCTCGAGTCATCCAAGATATCAACGCCGACATTGTCATGCTTTGTGAAATTGGTGGACCTGAATCTTTGATTAATTTTAATCAGCTTTTTTTGAATCAAACATATTCTCCGATCGCTCTTGAAGGAAATTCGGATCGCAATATTGATGTTGGTTTTCTGATTAAAAAGAATTCGGCGTTTTATTTTGATCTAGCCTCTAATAAAAATCGGCTGATTAATTTTCTTTACCCGCATGAAAGAAATTTGGCGCCCGGAGCGATTAAAATAACCAGTCACAAATTTTCTCGGGATGTGGCCGAACTCAGGCTTTTTAAAAAAGCCCGTGATAATCCGTTTATGGTTTTTTTACTGACGCACTTGAAATCCCCCCTAGATCCCGAGCGCCGCGATCCTATGGGATCGCAACGGCGTTATGCTGAGTTTAAAACTTTGCTTGAGATTTATAAAGAAACTGAATCCCTGCATCCCGATTGTCCTGTTGTTGTGGCTGGCGACTTAAATGGCAATGCCAGTCGGGTCGGTACAGATGTTGAGTTTGAAGCCGTTTATCAATCGACGGGATTACAAGATATTTTGGACCTGGCCGCGAAGCCTTTAGCCGAGCGGGCGACTTATTATCAGGTCAGAACGGGTGGACGGGTCGAAGGCAAGCAGATTGATTACTGTTTCTTATCACCTCGTGCTGCGTCCCATCTGAAGCCAGACTCAGCCCAAGTCTACCGTTATAAAGATGAGTTCGGATTTGCCATTGATATCCCAAATACGATTGATGCAAAGCTCAATTTGCCCTCGGATCACTATCCTTTGATTTTTGAGCTTGAAAATGTGGGAGTTTTTTAAGATGAAGAATGTATGCCAAAACAAACCGTAGCTCAAAACCATTTCCAGATTTCGGTGAAAATCACCTATGTGGCGACGGAATCTAAGCCCGATCAGGGATATCATTTTTTTTCGTATCATGTGGGCATTAAGAATTCTGGGAGCTCACCCGCCCAACTGGTTTCAAGGCATTGGATGATCACGGATGCTTTGGGGCGAATTGAAGAAGTTCGAGGCCCTGGGGTTGTTGGTTTGCAGCCGCGAATTATGCCCGGAACTACTTTTGAATATGAAAGTGCATGTCCCTTAGCGACCAGCGCGGGCAGCATGAAGGGCACCTATCAAATGGTGGGGGATGATGGAGAAACTTTCTCTATTGAAATTCCAGAATTTTATCTCATTGCGCCTCAGGCCCTGCACTAGATTTATTTTTACTATTTTATAAAGGAAGACGGCGGCGACGGTAATCCCGTCGCATTTGAATGATCTTATAGGTGCAGCCTAAAATAACAAACGACGAAAGGTAACTGATTTTAAAAAAAGTTTTATCTGGATGCAAGATCAGTGGCGCGATGAAACCAAAAATACTGACCATGAAAAATATCAGCGGGCGAGATTCATAATAGTCTTTTTTGTCATGACCGTGTCTCATTTTTGAACCCTTCACAGCAAAGTTAAGACGTTTCATATTTCACCCTCTGGTCATTTAAAGAGGCTGCAAAAACGGGGCTCAGCGCTTGGGCAAGCCATATCATTTGTCGTGAAGTTGGAGGATGGGTAGGTCACTAAAATATAGTCAGCTGAATAAAAAATTATGACAGTTTCGCTCTTTCTGGAAGTTTCACTTTGAGCCACTGGTCATTTTTTGTTCGAATAAGATCGGCAATTTTGGCCGGAACCATTTTTTCCCAGGCGCTATCTTTTTTTTCAATCAAATTTCGAACTTCATTGGAGTGATGATAAA
>JAYWEQ010000099.1:0-2912 GCA_043779185.1 Pseudobdellovibrionaceae bacterium | reverse complement strand
ATTAAATATCATTAGACAGAAAATTCCGCCTGCGTAAAAAAACAAGGTGGCTTTTTCATCTGCCTCAAGACTCATAAATGTAGATTGGTCTGCGAGCTTAACCCGGGTTGAAAGTGATTGGTGAGAAACCCGACGGATAAAGATAGTCAAATTGCCATGTGGATGAATCTGAATCTTGAAGGCAGACATACGCGATCTAAAACTACGGTCAAAAAAGGGAACTGCGCTGCCACTCACTTGAAGCTTTGTTAGTTGCCTATCAAAGAGGGTGAGCTCGCCCACAATATAGCTAGTAAAAAACAAAACTTTTTCAATACTTTGTGGGTTTGAATTTTCTAAAGTTAATTTTAGCCAAAGCACCTTGTTAGAATATTTTACGTTGAGGTCATCCGACTCAGAGCGGTCGAATTTGAACTGATCTATATGAGTGGCTTGGGGATCTTGCCAAGAGGTCTCAACAAACTTTGTGATGTCTTGTATATCATTTAGTTGATCGATTTTCAGAGTTGAACCAGCAAACGAAGGCGGTCCTAAAAGCACAAGGGCAAATAGAAAACCAATGGTGAGCAGGGGTTCATAAAATTTCATTTAGGGATATTCATTGATGTTAGGTAAAAAGACAAGTTTCTTGTGGATAGATTTGTGAAATGTATGAGCTTTAAAAGCTCATTAAAAGAGCTGCCTAAAAGTTTTAATGAGACTGGCTTAAGAGAATGAGGCAACTGCCGAAAATGGGTCAAAACTGGGTCAAAATTGGATAGTCTCTCGTATTTTATTCAAAAGTGAGGCCCTGTGTTTCCATTTTGGATACAGCCATGATATAGAGATCTATGCTTTCTAAACTATCAGACATTAGTCTTCGTGATCTTGAGGTTTTTATATTGGCGGCCCGTACGCAATCCCTGCGAGAAGTGGCTCGTCAACTCAACCTTTTGCCGGCAAATACTTCAAAAATTATAAAGTCATTTGAGTCCAAACTTGAAGTTCAAGTTTTGAAGCGTTCTGTTAACGGCATTATCCTGACTCCAGAAGGCTTATCCATTCTTGAAACGGCAGAAAAGATCTGTGAGTTAGCAAAAGAGCTATCACCCAGTTCACAACGTCAATTGGATGAAAGCCAAAGCCTTTGGACTATCGGCTCGATCGGCTTTCTATCCACCTACTTATTGTCACCGGTTGTATCGAAAATCAAAGAGGTCGCAAAAAAGCCAGTGCGATTCAGGCTCGTCGAATTTACTAAAAACGATTTGGTTGCGCATGGCCTAAAGGGAGCTTTTGAGTTAGCACTCCATATTGAAGATTTAGAATGGACTCACGCGTGGGAGTCCTATTCGATTGGTGAATTGCGCTGGAAGCTTTATGCAAGTATTGATCACAGTATTGCAGATGTTTGCCGAGAAGTAGACGTTTTAAAGCTTCCATTTGTCGTGCCTACAGATTGGGGCAGTCAAGGCTATGCAATTGGCTCGGACTTCTGTCCTCTTCCGATAAGAAGGCGTCGCAAAGGAAATGAAGCCGCAACGGCAGAGACCGCGCTCGAAATTTGCCGAAACAGCGATCAGCTTACATTTGTGCCAGAAATTCTCGCTGCCAATTGGTGCAAGGCCGGGCAAATTAAAGAAGTTCAAGTGAAGGATTGGCCAATTCTTAAAAAACATATTTGTCTTTCGGTGCGAGCAGATACAGTGACCAAGGCTCTCGTTGAATCACTTGTAAAGGGTCTAAAGAAGCATCCAGCTATTTCAGACTCCTGATTTCTGACTCCTAGCTTGACTAGCGCTTTGATCCTGCGAACAATGTTTTCATGATTTATCCAAAGTCGGATCACTATGATGGTCAGAAATTTTACAATCAAAATCGTGAGTCGCGGGCTGAAAAAGATTTTTTTGATTTACTAAAATGGATGCGAAATCGTAATAAGCGTTCATGGCCCAAATTTCACTTGGGACGAAAACAAGCTCAATTGGCCACTGATTTAAAAGCGAATCAAGCGGTGGTTACATTTATTAATCATGCAACTCTGCTCATTCAAATTGATGGGGCCAATATTTTGACTGATCCGGTTTTTGCCGAAAGGGTAAGTCCACTCGCTCAGGCTGGCCCAAAGCGAGTTCGGGAGCCAGGACTCAAAATTTCTGAATTGCCAAAGATTGATTTTATTTTGTTGAGCCACAATCATTATGACCATCTTGATTTGAAAGCACTGAAAGAAATTTTTCAAAAATGGAACCCACAACTCATTTGTCCGTTGGGCCATAAAGCTTTTTTTAGAAAAAACAAAATACTAAAAGTTGAAGAGCTCGATTGGTGGCATGGACTGCCGTTTGGTGATCATTTAAGATTTAGTTTAACTCCTGCTCAGCATTGGTCTTCTCGCTCACCTTTTGATCGCAATTTGAGTCTTTGGGGCGGATTCGTCATCGAAAGTAACGAGCTTAAGATTTTCTTTGCGGGTGATACGGGCTACTACGATCACTTCAAACAAATCCACCAAAAATTTGGACGAATGGACATTTCGCTGTTACCAATTGGCTCTTATGATCCTGTCTGGTTTATGAAGGATCAACATGTGAATCCGCGAGAGTCAGTGATGGCTCATTTAGATTTAGATTCTCAACTTAGTATTGGAATTCACTTTGGTTGTTTTCAGTTGACGGATGAAGGCATCCACGAGCCGGCCCATGATTTAGCCGTCGCTCTGAAAGAGCTTAATGTTTCATCTGAAAGATTTGTGGTGCCGGACCACGGAGAAAGCTTTCACTATCAAAAAAAATAAATTAATATGTGTTTGGCTTTTAGTGATTTCAGTTGTGGCATTGAGTCCAGATGCTGAAGCTTTTTTTAGTGCCAGTGATATTGATGCGTCAAATCCGACGACCCCGAAGCTTGAGGCTGCTGAGCAAGACAAAAAT
>JAYWEQ010000098.1:0-6694 GCA_043779185.1 Pseudobdellovibrionaceae bacterium | reverse complement strand
TTTTTACTTATTCAGAATCTGTTTACGACACAGTCGGTTGGAAAGGGGATATGTTCCCTTTCACGCTTCATATCAGTGATCTGATGCCAATGATGAGTCCACGAGTCCACTTACCACCGTCTATTCATACAACCTTTGTTGCGAATGGTTTTGTTGTTTGCACATTTTTACCACGGCCTTTGGAAACAGATGCGGATGCTTTAAAAGTTCCTTTTTATCATCAGAATATGGATTACGATGAAATCCTTTTTTATCACGATGGAAACTTTTTTAGCCGCGACAATTTGCACGCCGGGATGATGACCGTTCACCCGGCGGGATTTCCTCATGGTCCGCATCCGAAAGCTGTGAAGGGGGTCGCTACAAAAACTCATACGGATGAAGTGGCCGTCATGATCGACACTTGGCAACCTTTAGAAATTGACCTACAAGCAAGCCAAGTCGAACTTCCAGATTACTGGAAATCTTGGATGAACAAGTGACCGTTCTTGAGGCGATGAAATTAGCCATCGCTGAGGCCCTCAAAGGCGCACCCTTTGTCAGTCCAAATCCACTTGTCGGTTGTGTTATTTTAGATTCAGCCGGAAACTTTTTAAGTTCTGGTTATCATCAAATTTATGGCGGACCCCACGCTGAAGTGAACGCCTTGGCGGGCTTAAGTGCCCAGCAATTAAAAGACGCCCATGTTATTGTCACCCTTGAGCCTTGTGCTCATCAGGGAAAAACGCCCTCTTGTGCAAAAGCCTTAGCGTCACTTCCCATTAAAAAAATAACGTATGGTTTGATGGACCCAAATCCATTGGTCGCAGGGCAGGGGGCTGAAATTTTAAAATCAGCCGGCAAAGAAGTCTCGCTTTTTTCTGATTTGCAAATTGAACTTGAAGAACTTTGCGAAGTTTTTTTAATGAATCAGCGGAAAAATAAAATCTTTGTCGCCGTAAAAGTCGCCACCAGTTTAGATGGCCAGATGGCGCTTCAGTCGGGTGAAAGCCAGTGGATTACCGGTGAAAAGGCCCGCCAGCATGCTCATTACTTAAGGTCGTTTTACGATGCCGTCATGGTCGGTGCGGGGACCATTCAAAAAGATAATCCATCCTTGAATATTCGTCATCCCGATGTAAAAAAAGAAAATAAAGTGGTCGTTTTGGACCCGCAAGGGTTACAACTTAAAAATTTTTCGAATCTTCGTATGGCTCAGACTCATGATCCTAAAAATATTTTTTGGTGCGTCAGCGAAGAAACGCAGACTCCAACAATGAAAGAAAGTCCGCAGATATTAAGAATCAAAAAAGATGAGCGTGGCTTTCAGCTGGACCATTTGATGGCGGAACTTTGGAATCATGGCTTGCGATCTTTATTCGTCGAAGGTGGAGCTCAAACTTTTGCGGCTTTCATTGAGAACGCTTGGGTGCACCGACTTTATTTGTATCAAGCGCCCCATCTGATGGGGGCCGGAGGCGGCTTATCTTGGACGCAGGATCTGTCGATTTCACACTTAAAAGATCGCTGGCAGCTTAAGAATTTGGCTTGCGAAAAAATTGGGGACGACTTGCTGATGACGGCTCGATTCCTTGATTAAAGTCGGGGTTTTCTAAGTAAAGGCTTTACTCACCATATAAATTTTATACACAACCGCATCTGGTTTGGCGGTGTGCTTGAGATAAGTCCTTTGATTCGGCGCACTATAAGGCATTTTTCAAGAGCACTAGAAGCAGGTTTTAGTTTTTGATATAGTGATAAAATGAACGACGAAGGCAGTAGATCGGGAAGCAATTCCCCCAGCTCATTAGTAAATAATCTGAAAAACGAATGGTCATTATTTTGGAATAGCCTGTCCGGGGATTTCATTGAAAGTGACTCTGAAGACCCCTTTAAGACCGGTAAAATCCAGGTGTTAACGTTGGAACAAATCCGCGATATCACCAAAGCGCTCAGCAAAAATCGCCGCCTAGTGAATCAAAAAATAGAGTCTTTAAATAAAGAAATCGAACTTAATTCTGTGAAATTAGAAACCGTAAGACTGATCGGCGCACAAGACGACGAGATCGTCCACCTAATCAACAATCTGTCAGACGAAGGCCAAATCTTAAGCCAAGAATTATCAAAAATTGATGAGCGCCTAAAAATAATCCACCACACCGAAGAAGAAGTCCGCAAAAACAGCCAACCTGCTTAATGTAAAATCGAACCTGTAGATTAAGACCTGCAAAAAGCGGGTTTTTGTGTACAATACTTCTAAAACAGCGTTAAAATTAGAAGTATGATAAAAAGACTACTTAAGCCGTCATCCTCTAGCAGTTTTTTTTTATTTGGCCCTCGTGGATCTGGAAAATCGACTTTGATCAGGTCTTTGCCGTTTCTAAAAAAGTCCATCTTTATTGATTTACTCAAACCCCAAGTCGAAGATCGTTATCGTCTAAACCCTGATCTTTTGGAAAAAGAAGCCGCGGCATTAAGGCCTGGGTCATGGATTGTTATAGATGAAATTCAAAAAATTCCCAAGTTGCTAAACCTTGTTCATTTTCTGATCGAAGAAAAAAAAATAAAATTTGCTCTGACTGGATCTAGCTCCAGAAAGCTTAAACGAGGAGCGGCGAATATGCTTGCCGGGCGGGCTTTTAATTACAATCTATATCCGTTCATACAATCTGAATTAAAAAAGTCTTTTAAGCTGGATCAGGTTTTAACCTGGGGATCAATGCCAAAAATTTATAGCCTTAAAAAAAATTCGGACAAAGCCTTGTTTCTTGAATCCTATGTTCATACTTATCTTAAAGAAGAAATTCAGATTGAGCAGCTGGTACGAAATATTGACCCCTTTAGACTATTCTTGCCTATTGCCGCGCAAATGAACGGTGAGCTTATTAACTATTCAAACATCGCTGCGGATACAGGTGTTTCCTATAAAACTATCGAAACCTATTTTCAAATTTTAGAAGAAACATTATTGGGTTTTTTTCTGCTCCCCTTTGGTCGATCTATTCGTAAAGTACAAAAACAGAGTCCAAAGTTTTACTTTATTGATTGTGGGATCAAGCGGGCCCTTGAAGGCAAGCTCAGTGTTCCCCTGATGGAAAGAACTTCCGATTATGGGAATGCTTTCGAATCTTGGTTCATAGCCGAATGTTTTGCGCGAAATCAATACCTAAAAAAAGGCTACAAGTTTTCCTATTTAAGAACAAAGGATGATGTTGAAATTGATTTAATTATTCAAAAACCAAACGGAGATGAATGTTTGGTGGAAATAAAGTCAACAAATCAGCCAACGGCAAAGCACCTAAAAAACTTAACGTCTTTAAAAAAAGATTTTCCAAAAGCAAAATTTTATTGCGTCTGCCGATTGGAGCAAAGCCAAAAGTGGGATCATATCGATGTAATTTCTTGGGAAAAAGCATTTAAAGTCCTGGGCCTGGAATAAGCACATGAAAATGATCCAAAGGCTGCCTTAAGATTTTTCTTTGCGCAGTTGGTTGTATTCAGAAAGTTTTCGTAGGCTTTGCTGCAAGACAGTTTCAAGCATCATGTATTCTTTGGGTGTCGGTGTGTTTTGTAAAAGCATGCGCTTTAAAACTTTGTAGGCGTTCATTTTTCGGGCCGTCAGATCAAAGCCCATTTCTTGCAACCAAAGTTTTAAAGTTTCCTCTGGGAAAACGGTCGGAAACGCTTTGGCGTCCATTGATTTATTTCGTACGGGTTGCTGGCCTTCCAGTTTGGTTTTTTCTCCTCCCCATGTTTGGCGGACAATAAACAGGGACAGCAAAACAGCTTGTGCCAGATTCAAACTGGTATTGTCTCCATAAGTCGGAATTGCACAGCAAAAATTTGTCAGCTCGATATCTTCAGAACTTAAGCCCCAGTCTTCAGGTCCAAAAATTAGATGAACAACAACAGGTTGGTCGGACGCAAGATCTTCATCTACTAAATCTAAAGAATTCTGAAAAAAAGGCGATGTCTGGTGGAGATCAGATAAGGTCTCATCCAAGTCCCTTGCCACTCGGCCGCGGCCATCCCGCGCCGTCAAAGAAATACGCAGGCTGTTGGGCTCATTGGCATAAAACTCTTTCCAGTCAGAGTAAGTAACGCGATTTTGCAAACCCAGTTGACCGTTGGCAGCGGCTTGATGGCCCTCCAAGGTGATCGAGCACTTTGGGTCAATCAGAATTAATTTTTGAAATCCCATATTGGCCATGGCCCTCGAGGTCGCACCGATATTTCGCTCATAAATCGTACGAACTAAAACGACTCGCAGATCAAAAGGCTTTTTTGTCATGGGCCAACTTTTTCTAAGGCCTCTTGAGCCGCCAAATTCAAGCCATCGATGATGATATCTTTCTTTTCAGGAAATTTAACAGCCAGTTTTTTAATTTCGGAGGTCAGCACATTTTGAAAATTCATATCAAGTTTTTTATTTAGCAAAATTTCTAGAATTTCTAATACCAGCAGCCAATCGTCTGGAAAATATTTTTGCTGCTTTGTGAACACGCTCTTTAGACCCAGCACAAGTTCATTGGCTGGCGTATTTTTTTCCCGTAAATCACGGAGCCTTTGGTAAACGGAATGGCGATCCAACTCTTTGGCATCCCACTTGGGCAAAGAAACACGGGCGACCTTAAAATCATCGGAATCGCCATATTTTTCACGATCAGCGGCGCCCCCAAAAACAGAAACCACGTTTGCTCCTAAGGCCATGTCAAAGGGTCCCCAGGACGGTTCGTAAAGAACGCGGCCATCAAGCTCGACACGCGCATCGTTCAAGGTCACTAATAAGGTTTTTCCATTTTGAACCCATCGACTTTTTGGAACAGCTGTCAGAACGACGCCACTTTGATATTCAAGAAAAACAATGTCTGAAGACTTTGATTTTTGGATCCCAGGCCCATCGCCCAATTCCCCATCAAAGATAAATCCTAAGGTCGCCCACTGTTGATCACTTAAATCACAAGGCGAAATTTTTGGAAATGCCTTTAAAAAACCAATCGGCGTTCCAAAGCCATGACTGTGATAAGATTTATGATGACCTGACAATTCTTGATCTTGAAAAGAAAGCTGACTGGGCCCCGCTAAGCGCAGATAAGATAAAGTGCCGTTGTTTTCGGTGATGGCTTCACTGACAATTCCTGAAAGTTGCAGCCCCGAATCAAGTTCAGCGGTATTGACAGATTTCGCATCGAGGGCCTTCTGCAAACCCTTAAGGCCACCCACGTTGAAGGCCATTTGTTTTGCAAAATCCTGAAGAACTTCCGAGAGGTGTTGAAAACTGGGTGTCACAAAAAGTTGCGGTTGTGGTTCTGTGATATCATAGCCTTGTTTCACGCAATCGACGGTCAGTGGAATTTTTTTTACTTTTTGACTTAAACACCACTTTGATTCACCCACAGAAGATAACAGCCCCGCACCAAAAAGTTTTGGATTTTCAAGCGATCCAATCAGGCCATACTCCGCCGTCCACCAATTCATTCGCGAAAGCTCTGAGGCCTCAGAAATATGAGTGATACTTTTTGAAACGGCAGCTAATTTTTCTTCAGCAGCGGCAATCTCATTGGCTGTTGAATCGGGATGCTCTTTAAGGTCCGATAACAGGCGAATGGCTTCGTACAATTCCAAATCTTGGCTGCTCATAATCGATTTTTTAGCGACTTGGGCATATTTTTTTAAGTAAGTAGCAAATTCCAAATTAATTAAAATCGGTGCGTGGCCTGCGGCCTCATGCACGATATCCGGGGCCGGCGTGTAAAGCAGGTGATCTAAAGATCTGATTTCGGAAGCAACGGGCAAAACCCCCAAAGATTGCAATTCCATAAAAGCAGCCGGCGGAATAAATCCACTGACAGGAATCGCTCGCCAGCCAAAGTGCGAAAGCTTGTCACTGACTTCAGTGATTCTTGGAATTCGTTCGATTTCAATGCCCGTCTTTTGCAAACCTTCTAAATAACATTCGTGGGCATTTTTAGTTAAAAAAGATTTTAGCTGGCGTAAAATAAAACGCCAAACAGCTTGATCGACCGGCGAATATTTTTCGTAGTTTTGTTCGACGACATATTTTTTTAAATGGCTGGGCAGCATTTCCATCTCGTCTAAAAATCCTTTAAAGAAAGGGGTCTTCCTGAGTCAGATAATTCTTTATATAATCATCAATGGCTTTTTCTAAGCTCCACTTGGGTTGACTGAGGCCTTGTGCCAACCATTTTTCCATTCGCGCTTGCGTGTAATACTGATATTGGTCTCGAATATTGGCGGGCACATCTAGCCAGCGAATTTTTATCGGCTGGTCAAGGGCGCGAAAAACTGATCCGGCTAAATCAAGCCATGTGCGGGCTTGGCCAAAGCCCATATTATAAATTCCATTTTCTGGCTTTTTATCCATCAATTCACAGATCCAAGAAGTCACATCTTTGACGTAAACAAAATCTCGCAGCTGTTCGCCATCTTTATATTTTGGATTGTGGGATTTAAAAAGCCCTAATTCGGATTCAGATTTAATTTGTTGAAAAGCTTTAAACGCGACACTGGCCATCGATGCTTTAGAATATTCTTGCGGACCAAAAACATTAAAAAACTTCAAACCATACCAATTCGGCGGTGTGCGTTTTTGTTTTAGCGCCCAGCGATCCATCTGTACTTTTGATTCACCATACCGGTTCAAAGGTTTTAAAGTCTCGGGATCAGTGGTGTCGTTAAAACCAAGTTCGCCAGC
>JAYWEQ010000097.1:0-4045 GCA_043779185.1 Pseudobdellovibrionaceae bacterium | reverse complement strand
AAGACAGACCCTTCTATAGGTAATCTTCGCTCCATCGTTTCAGAGGTGTCGCCTGGGACTCCTAGACCCGCCATAAATAAGCTATAAAGCTGACCTATCAACTCGGCTTCAGTATTAAACTTTGGAAAAAATGGGGGAATCGAAATCGAAGTTCCTTTAGCAATGGATCCTAAGCTAGGCACCTGATTCTGTGAAATCCCATAAAGGGCTCGCTGAACCACTGTTTTTAGTAAATCATTTCTAAAAGTGGGCTCGTCCATTAAGTTGGGGAAAAATTCAATTGAATTTAAGTAATAAGAATCATTGGCTCGTGAAGCCATGCTCAGCATCGCATAGAGGCGATCCATTTTCATGCCCACAATATCAATATTTTCTAAAACTTGATCGTATCCAGTCACTTTAATCATATTCTGGGGCGAAAGATCAAAGCGAACATCATTTAAAAAATGTCCGACTTCACCTTTTGCTGTTTTATTTTCTAGCTTTAATTGATCGACGACAATTTGATCCGCACAAGTTGATGCAGAGATTTTATTTTTAAAATAAATATTCTCGCGAAGCTGGGGAAAGTTAACCAAATCAAGGATGTCTTTGTTGTCGGACTTTTTGGTCACAATACAGAAGCGATCCGGCAAAAAGGCTAATTGTTTGAAGAAAGCATAAATAACGTCGGCGGCCGGTTTGTAGGCCGCATAGTCCTCTTTAAACTGGGGACTGACAGACATCTCTTTTAATTTCTGGTTATATTCTTGGAGGGTTAATTTTTGTAAGTACTTGCGATCTTGACCCATAAACCGGGCCAAAGAAAGCCTCCACTGATCATAGATGGAACGCATTGGTCTAAAGATAATGTTGGCTCTCCATGCGGCCAGTCGTGCAGCGGAAGGCGCTTTTATTTTATCAAACCGGTAATTATTGAGGGCCACCGACGTATTATATTCAGCAATAAAATGATTCACAACTTCAAGGGGTGTTGTCCCCACATCAAAGCGACGGCAGAGGGGATTGATGGATACTTCAGCATCTAGATCATCGCAGTATTTGAATTCTTTTATATTTTGTAAACCGACATTGGTATCGATGGACGCTTGCGGATTATTAAGGGCAACGACTTTTCCGTCCTTTAGCTCGATGGCATTAGCGTAACCAAATCTAATCGCGGCGATGTCATACAAACCTGGCTTATTTAATCGATCTTGATCAAAGTCAGTGTATTCCATAATTGACGAAGTATTCATTTCAATTTCACCTTTGGCCGGCTTATAGAAATTGGCTTTGTCCACAGAGCCCGCAAAATTATGCATCAACCCAAAGTTGTGCCCCATCTCGTGGATAAGAGTACTGATAATTTTTTCCGTCGAAAGGGTGCGAGAACAAGATTCAAGAACTGTTAATTCCTTATTAGAATCGATGGAAGTAGAAGGTCCCAGCGTTTTTAAGTAAGCCGTGACTTCTGGACATAATTTTTCAATGTCTGAACTGACATTTTTACCAGTCACTGAAAAATCATTGATGGCCATAGCTTTGCTGGCTTTTTTCATAAAACTTTGAGAAGTTATTTTTTGATTTTTGGGATTCAGGAAACGTGTTTTGTCCAAGCTAGTAACGTCCCATCGTAGCGAGCTCTCATCACTGGCGGCTGTATCAGACGAATTGGCGATCGTTTGCGATAAAAGTCCAAGGCCCGGAATATAACCACCAGACAATTCACCATTCTTAGAGCGCATATAGTTTTTTATTTCTTCAATCAAAGATCCGCGGATGGGCGTGACATGAATATTAGCGGTGGCAGAAATAATTTCGCCTGTCCGAGAATTCGCCAATGACGGGCCGTATCCTAACAGTCCTCCGCCAGCCAAGGACTCGACCATATTAATTTGGTTGTAGCGAATATCTCCAAGATCAACCCGTTCAGAGTTATCAGCCAATTGAACTGAAACTTGGGTCCCTGCGGCTTTAAAGGCTTTATCCCACTCATCGCAGGCTGTTTTCGCAATATTATAAGTCCAATTGGGACTACTTTTAGTCAGGTAGAATTTAATTACGCGCTGTTGTTGTCCAGCTTCAGGAACTGGATTAAACCGATTAATAAAAGTATTCTTATAAAGGTCGTCTTCGCGTCGAATTTTATAATCGATAAAAACATTTTTGCTGGTTACAAAAAAACCGAATTTCTTCATATCTGTTGGGAAAACTCGTTTTGCCTGATAGGCTGAATCCTTTAATCTTAAAAATGCAAATTTAATGCGCTTGTTTGAGCTTGCTTCATGAATTGTGAACGAAAAATAGTTGTCATTGACCTCAACGCCAACCACTTGGTTGGAATTTCCAGCGAGCTTATCTCGGCCAGAAAAACTTTCTGAAATCACAGAATTTAAATCTAAAGTGATCCACTGCCTTTGATTCCAGTTAATATCTTCACGGGTTTCCTCTTTTAAGCCTGTCTTCGCGCCGACAACATTCGAACGGAAAGCCACGGTTTTCGCTGGGATGGTTACAAGCGTCGTTAGATTTGTGTCTTCGTGATCTAAAGTATTTTTTAGACGGTCATCAATATTTAAATTTAAAACCTTTAGTGATGTTGGATTGATAGAAAATTTCACAACACTTGTGCCTATAAAACCGGTGTTATGCTCAGTCTTAAAGCCCAAATCACTTGAGTTCTCTTCAGGCGCCGCGACGACAGTTTCGCTCAGGAACCACTCACCGCGAAAGTATTTAGAGGGAAACACATCTGTTTTTAACAAGGCCTGATAGACTTCAAAACCATTCCAGTCGACGCGAAAATAGCTGGCTTGAGAAAGGCTGTTGACGGCAATTTCACCTTTTCGTTTTGTCGGTTCATCGTTGTCATTTTTTACTGTCTCGACACGAAAGAAACCTTTTATGGGATATCCCATCAGTGGGACCATAATTTTATCGGTGTCGGTCGGTTCGCCATAGGTCACCATGGTACGATCAATATCCTGAGGGCTTGCGATTAAATAAATTTTTAAGAACTTTTCATCTAACTTATAAATTAAATCAAATTTTGCGTTGGGCTTAATTCGTAGAATCAAATCACCTTTAAGCTCAGCCGATGTGCTTGTATAATTGACAGGCGAATAAGAATTCAGTTTTTCGCCATTGGCTGAAAAAACCCGCGTTTCCTTGGTGTAGTTATCAGAGGATAATTCTTTCTTAACATCGTTGGTTGTGAGTTCTGCTTTGCGATCAGCAAAAGCACTGACATTCAGAAGGTCTTCCCCTTGCGCTTGGCCAAATTTTTCATCTCTGCTTTTGGGAGTGCAAGCCGTTACTAAACATAGGATAAGGAGGGCCGAAAATAGTTTCATCTAAATGCTCCATTCTAATCCGACTCTGGCCGAGGTGATTTGCTCGTCCAGGGGCGTTTTATAGGTTTCAATGGCGTCTGTTGTTATGACTTTTGCATAAGTGCTTAATGTTTTGGTCCACGCATAAGAGGGACCTGTAGAAAAATAATATTCCTGGTGTTGAGTGCCGATGACGTTAACATATTGATCGAGGTCCGCTCGGCTTCCCCAAGAAAAACGTTTGCTGAAGTGAAGTCCATAAGTTCCACGCAACAAAAGGGTTGCTTTTTTATTATAAACAGTACCCGCGGTGTTCGCCGTATCAAGTGCAAAGCTATAGGCAGTTGCATAAGTCGAAAATCCAAAAGATTGAATGCCTATTCTGTTCTTGTAACCTAATCCGGCTTCAACACTTCCTTGAAAACCGGAAATGCGATCTTTATCTGAAATGGGGGCTCCTAAATCAAGGGAAGTGAAAATGGATTCATCGCTAGATCTTAGTTTATGAGACAAGCCATAGGAGAAATCTAAAGCTAGAATTTGATTTGGATGTTGATCCGCGAATTCGTCCCAAACATAAGAATGAAGAAGATCAATTTCTAAGGAGTGGGTGTTTGCTAACCCCGAAGGGATTTCAAAAGAACCACTAAAAAGGTTCAATGATTGGGCTTTAGAATATTTTTGAAACCCTTGATCGACGCTGAGGCGGCTGGTGGCAGCCCAAGTTGGAG
>JAYWEQ010000096.1:0-90659 GCA_043779185.1 Pseudobdellovibrionaceae bacterium | reverse complement strand
CAAAAATCTGGGCCTTTAAATAATTTTCTAGTCGCAGGTGATTTTGGTAAATTTCTTCGACGGCTATAAATTCAGGATTATCAATCTGCAGGTATTCGTGAATAATTTCTTTAAAATCACCAATGGCACCCGCCCGCAAGACATAAGCCGCTAGCTTTGAATCCCAAATGGCGCGAGGATCTTGCGCATGAATCTGGTGCCAAAAGGTTTTGATATCAAAACCTTTCCATCCGACCTTCAATTCGTCTGTCAGTTGACCTAGGGCTGATATCTGATCTTGAAAATGGACCAGTTGATTTTCTTTCGCTAGAAATAAACCGCGGCTGTCAATAAAACCCCAAACGTCGTCTTTTGGTTTTAACCATTTTGCCACTTCACTCAGGTTCATTGTGATCAGATTAATTTTTTTAGCCTCAAAATTTGAAGCGACCTTTAAAACAACAGGCTCTGTTGACCGACCGGAGTTGTCGATCGAAATTGATTCTATTTTCTTGTCGGTCGTGGCCGCTGGCGGAGTGTCTGCGGACTCATCGCCCAAAAGAGTTTTCTCTAAGGCCTTAAAGTTCAGTTCGTTTAAGAATTTTTTAAGATCCTCACGCTGATAGGATGTTATTTTATAATTTTCGATATTTTGATCAACTTCGCAATCGATACAAATGGTGGCCAATTTTTTTGAAAGAAAAGCGTTTTCTTTGGACGAAATTAATTTTTCTTTGACTGATTTACTGCTAACCTGGTCAATATTTTTATATATATCTTCTAAACTTGTGAATTGATCCAGTAAGCTGATAGCGCCTTTGGGTCCGATCCCTTTAACTCCGGGAATATTATCTGAGCTATCGCCGACAAGAGCTAAATAATCAATGAATTGGTCCGGGCGTATTCCCCATTTCTCTTTCACTCCATCGACATCGTACTTTACATTTTTCATTGTGTCGTAAAGAAGAACTCCAGGGGCAATCAGCTGACCAAAATCTTTATCACCACTGACAATATAAACTTCCATTTTATTTTTAAGACCTAGATGGGTCAGAGTTCCAATTAAATCATCGGCCTCGTAGGTGGGTATTTCCAACGAAGGAATTCCCAAAAGACCCGCCACCTGTTTTAGGTAGGGCATTTGTTGGACTAAGTCTTCTGGCATTTCCGTGCGATGAGCTTTGTATTCGGTGTACATTTCGTGACGAAAGGAAGGCTCTTTGCGATCGTAACAAAAAACCATGTATTCAGGTTTTTCGGTTTTCATCAGTTTGATCACCATGGAAAGAAATCCGTAGATCGCATTGACCGGCAATCCAGAGGGTGAGGACAGCGGTCGAATCGCATAAAAGGCTCGGAAAAACATCGAACTGACATCAATTAAATAAAGCTTTTTCATCCGTTTGATTTACCGGCACAGCGAATTTTTGTCGATCAGTTAATCAAATTATAATTTGTCAAACTCGGGCAGACCTGACCAATTGATTTGGCCTAAATCTTTCCGATCACAGAACAATTCAGCGCGCGGCGCCGCCTGCGTATCCAGAGCACAGGCCTCAGCCTGAGAAAAAAGAAGCTGCAAGGACCCCGTATAATTAGAATTTGGAACCGCTAAACCAGTTTCCCACTGACTGATTTCAGAAACTTTGCACCCTAGGCGCCGTGACAAATCCGACTGAGTCCAACCCAATCGAAGACGAAGCGATTTAACATTTAAATTGACGGTCATATTGATCCTTCATATCTAGAGTATTTATACTACTCCCCCTGCGAAGAAGGGACAAATTACTTACTGCGTTGGAAACACAAATACTAAATCCTTTTCACTGACTAAATCTAAGCGATCTCGGGCTTGGCGTTCGATGTAGGCTGGATCACGAGCTTGATCTAATTGAGTTCTTAATTGCGAAATATTCTGCTGAGCCAGTAATGTTTCATGGGATCTGCGATCATGATCGCGATGCAAAGCCCACAACCTCCAGAGCACGCCATTAAGGATCGCCGTCGAAATCACAAATAACAGACATGCGATCGCGACTAACCGGGGTTGATTTAAAATATCTCGAATGGACTGACCAAACTGCTGAATTTTCATAAGACTTATTTTAGCGTGATTGAAGGCGGCTCACACTTGGACAATGGTCTAATTCTTAGGGCTGCGGTGCGGGCAGGGATCGCTCGTCGATGATTTTGATCAAACCCTCTAGACCTTGGTGTTGGAAAACTTGGGCGACTCGGAACATTCCGGCGACTGAAATGGATTGCTGCCAAAAGTCGCCAGTGATCCCAAATTCAAGAATCTCTTCTTTATCTTCACTGAAATAATCAGGATGAAGCATATTTAATTTAGTGCGAAGAATTTCAGCCTCGGCTGCTTTCCATTTTTCGGCATGCTCGGTGATCAAACTCTGTCGGGGAACAGGCGCCGCCAAAAAAGCTCCCAACCCATAAGCTAAAATCATTAATTCGAGTTCGGCTAAGGCGTTCTGGGCATCGCCTTTTCTAAGGAGCGGTAAAAATAAGGCCACGACCGCTTCTTGCAGAAGGGCTTTGGCCGCAAAACGAGTCAAGCTATCTACCCGCCAGCCTCCCAGATTAAAAAAAATAGCGCTTTTCCCATTCAACTGAGACGTCCAAATATTTTTTCTCTGCACTCCACCGCTGGTCGCAATCACGGGGATTTCAAAAATCATTTCTGGATAGAAATAATTTAATAATTTCATCAATAAATCATCTGGTGTTTTTTCAAATTCCAAAACCACTCGGCGCAAAGTTTCTAGCTCATAACCGTAAACGGATCCGCCAGCGCCGACGGCATCAAAGGTGAGCGGCAAACTTTCCTTTGGTAAAGAATCCATTGGCAAAGCCTGAAGGGGGAAACTCAGTTGAACCATTCCGCTATTCAAACGCCGCTTTATCCCAATACTTAGCGCTGGTGCCAAGCTCCTCTTCGATCCGAAGAAGCTGATTGTATTTAGCGGTTCGTTCACTCCGACAAAGACTTCCTGTTTTAATTTGATGACAATTCAAAGCCACCGCAAGATCTGCAATTGTTGTATCTTCTGTTTCACCACTGCGATGAGACATCACAGTTTTAAATTTATTTCGCTGCGCGAGAGAAACCGCTTCTGCCGTTTCTGTCAAAGTTCCAATTTGATTCACTTTTACAAGTAAGGCATTTGCCGCTTGTTTTTCAATCCCTGTTCTTAAGCGCTTAGGATTTGTGACGAACAAATCATCGCCGACCAATTGGATGTTGGCACCAATATCTTTAGTGCTTTTCTGCCAAGAATCCCAGTCGTCTTCTGAAAAACCATCTTCGATACTGATCAACGGATATTTTTCAGTCCAACCTTTGTAAATTCCTTGCAACTCAGACGGCGAAATTTTCTTTTTCTCCCATCGGTAAGAGCCATTATCATAAAGCTCGGTTGCCGCCACATCTAATGCTAAGAAAACATTTTGCCCAGGCTCATAGCCCGCTGTTGAAATCGCCTCCATTAAAAGATCCAAAGCATCTTGGTTGCATGTCAAAGTCGGCGCAAAGCCGCCCTCATCACCCACACCCGTCGATAAACCTTTCTTATTAAGAATCTTTTTCAGAGTGTGAAAAATCTCGGCCCCAGCTCGTAATGATTCTTTGAAAGAGCCATTCACTGTTGGCACAACCATAAATTCTTGCACATCAAGACCGTTATTGGCGTGCGCGCCACCGTTCACCAAATTCATCAAAGGCACGGGCAAATGAAAGGCCTGAGATCCGCCAATATAACGATACAACGGCAGGCCTGCTTCCTGCGCTGCTGCTTTTGCAACCGCCAAAGAAACTCCGAGGATGGCATTCGCACCTAATTTCGATTTATTTTCTGAGCCATCGATTTGACGAAGGAGCGTGTCGATAAAAACCTGCTCAGAGACATCTTGTCCCAAAAGTTCGGGGCTGATTTTATCCTGCACATTTTTAATCGCGCTTAGAACACCTTTACCTTGATATCTTTTTTTATCGTCATCCCGAAGCTCGTAAGCTTCGTGGGCACCCGTGGAAGCACCTGATGGCACGGCCGCTCGACCTAAAGCCCCATCGGCGGTTGCGACTTCAACTTCAATGGTGGGGTTTCCGCGACTATCAAGAATTTCACGAGCGTGGACATGAATAATTTCAGACATGAGTTTCAACCTCTTTAGTTATTTTGGAATTATTTTGCCCCTGCCATTTTCTTAAGTGCTCAACACTTTCTGAAATGGTTCGAGGATATTGATTTTTAACGAAGTCCCAATCCACCCGTCGCATAATTTCTTTGACGGCGGGGCTGACTTTACCTTGGGAAGCAAGAACGGTGACTAACTGCTGGGCGCGAACCATATAGTCGTGCAAACGCGCTAAATTTTGGGCAATCACGTAGCCTGGCTCTGCTTCTGTAAAGGCCATTTGTGAAAGTGAAATTTCTTGCGGAATTAACTCTGGTCCCCGCGCGCTGAACGGCGACTGAATGTGGCGCTGCGCCTGTTGAAGCTCTTCGTTTTTTCTTTGCAAATCGCGATTTTTTTCTTCTAACTCGCGCTGATGTTTTTGCAATTCATCAATCACATTTTGCAAAAGTTCGGGACTGATTTGATGACCCGGATCAACAGTGAACATCGATGCTTGCGGGGCACTCCAACTTAAGGTCAGTGTAATATGATTCCACTCGCACTGGGCTTTTTCTTGGCCGACATACAAAGGCAAAGATTCAAAAGCCGCCTTCAGGTAACAAGAGACATGCGGATACTGTTCGGACGGTAGCGGCAGGTCGAAAGAAATTTTATTTTCCGAGCGAATCACATTTTCAACCGGCGGTTCCGGGGAAATAAAATAAGAAAGAAATCGTTCCGGCTGCTGGAAAACATCTTGCGGCCTTGGCATCATTTTAAGAACGCTGTCCAAGACGCCCCAGGCACGATTTTGTGGACCCGCATGACCAGCGGCCACTAAAGCATTGTGTTCGTTTTTAGTTAACGATAAGCGCAGAACGGATTCTAAAAAGTTTTCCATATCTGGCGCACTCAGCCAGTAAGAAGAGTCATTCAGAAGCTCAAGGGGCCATGCCAATTGATCATACAAAGGAGAAAGGTCTTCTCCTTGATCTTCAAGATAGGTCAAAATGGCATTAGAAATCTTACAGCTAAAATGCACGGGTTTTTTTAACTTAAATGAAGGACGATTGCTAGGGAAGATTCAAAGGTTTCAGAGGTTGAATTTTGATATTTTGCTTAAATATTAAGCAAAATTGCCCAGGATAAACCTTAATCCCTTAAATAGTGGCAGTTATAGCCGTCAGGATGTTTCTGCAAGTAATCTTGGTGATATTTTTCTGCTGAATAAAAGGGCATTTTTTCAGTGATTTTTGTCACGATCGGCCGCGACCAGCGTCCTGATTTTTGCACCAGATCCTTCTTCTTTTCGGCCGTTTGCTTTTGATCTTCCGACTGACAAAAAATCGAGGACCGGTACTGAGTTCCGATGTCGTTGCCTTGACGATTTAAGGTTGTCGGATCGTGCAGTCGAAAAAAATAATCCAGCAGCTGCTCAAAAGTCAGTTGGCTGTTTTCAAATTCAATTTTTACGGCTTCAGAGTGATTTGTGGTGCCTTTTTTAATATCTTCATAAGATGGGCTGACCATCTCACCGCCACAATATCCCACTTCGGTTTCAAGAACCCCTTGAATTTTACGAAGAATTTCTTCAACGCCCCAAAAACATCCACCTGCTAAAATTGCGATTTCTTTTGCCATGGAAAATAGATAACTTAATTTGCAAGAGCTGTCACGGCGACGCTTGACAGTTTTTTTAAAAAAACGCGCTTTAAGGACTGCTTAAAGCGCTTGTTAACAACTATCGAACTAAGTTCATTCGAAAACCTGTGTTTCGATTGAAGATGACCAAACGATCTGCGACAACGCCATAAGCATCCGTTTCAAAGTAATACTCGATCGGTCCGGCTGTTAAATCGGCCACGCAAGCAACATTTCCCGACTGAGTCACCGAGTGCTGACTTTGCAGAATGGTAAAATAATTAAAGTCGTAATTGATCGGCGAAGACGCTTGGACTCTTAATTCTGGTCCCCGAGAAAAACTGCAGGTCGTTTCAAATGTTATTGCATCTTCACTGAAATAAATTTTTCCTGTTGAATAAACGGTGGGATCGTCGGCCAAAGGTCTTTGCACCTGCCACCAGCCGTAAATATTTGATGTGAGATCCCCCGGATGTGCCGAAGCACTGACCGCGAAAAGGGCCATCACTGCGAAAATCAATAGATTCAAACTTCTTTTCATATTCCCCTCCTTATAACTTTGTATTCCCACAAAGGAGGCCGGACCTGTCAAATAAAAAGACTTAAGGTTTAACTTATGCGGCGGGCTTCACAAATTTAGAGACCGGAAATGGCAAGTTATTGTCATTGATTTCGTCAATGAAAGTAGGGACTTCGCCACTGGCTTCCAATTTTCCGTCTAATGTTCCATCGGCTTTTCGAACTAGGCGCGACATTTGAAAGATCGGCGTCACGTTATAACTTCCATCGACATTAAAGCCGCTGACCTCGCTGATCGCTGTCACTCGGCGTGAGCCGTCGGATAATCTTGAGACTTGCACCATCAGTTCTACAGCCGAGGACACTTGGCTGCGCAATGCTTTTTCACTGATCTTCGCATCTCCACCTTGCGCCAAGGCTTCCAAACGAACAATGGCATCTTCAGGTGTGTTCGCATGCACCGTGCCCATGCAGCCTTTGTGGCCGGTATTCATAGCGTTAATTAATTCCATGGCTTCAGAAGATCTGACTTCTCCGACGATAATTCGATCGGGCCGCAATCTTAAACTGGATTTTAATAAATCTTTGATCGTGACTTCGCCTTTTCCTGTGGCGTCTGGCATTTGCGTTTCAAACATCACAACATGATCGTAATTGACCTGCAATTCACTAGAGTCTTCGATCACAATAATGCGTTGGCCTTTGGGAATGCGGGTGCATAAAAGCCCCAGCAAAGTGGTTTTTCCTGAGCCCGTTCCACCACTGACGATAATATTTTTTCCTAGAAACATACAGACATCTAAAAATCGCGCTCCATCTTCAGAGATCGCGCCTTTTTTAATGTAGTCCGCAAAAGAAATTTTATTGTTTGTGAATTTTCGAATACTAACGGTTGTGCCTTTGCGCGAACACGGTGGAATCACGACAGCAAAGCGCGATCCATCGGGAAGCCGAGCATCCAGTCTTGGCTCGTCTTCGCTGATTCTGCGTTTGACACTTTGAGCGACACTGGTCACGGCAGACCTGAGGGAATCTTCATCTGTAAATCGCGCTGTGGTTTTTTCTAATTTACCGGCTCGTTCAACAAAAATTTCATGCGGACCATTGATCAATATTTCAGAAATAGTTGGATCATCTAAAAAAGGCACTATGGGGCCAAGGTTCTGACGAATTGTTGTTTTAAAAACGTCTGAAGCTCCGCCGTCCATTTCTGTCCCCTATCGACTGGCTGGCTGACGCTCATTCGGAGCGACCACCAAACGGCCTTCAATTCCTGATTCAGGAGATTGAAATGTAAATACGCCCTCAGCTTTAGGAGTGATCGTAAATGTTTTTATTTTCCCGTAAGTCGTCGAGTGGTGCTCAGCGAAAGCATCTAAGATGAAACTGGAATTCTTATGTTTCGAATCGACGTTAACGATATAGATTTTGTAACTGCCGCCTTTTTTCACGTTCACCTTGTCCGGAACAAATCCAGTTTCGGTATTCACGATGACGATATCTTGTGAAACATCAGGGATGGCTAAGGCTTTTTGCAAAAGTCCCAGTGGTTCTTCCTCGACGTTGATGGCGGGCAAACGACTTTGATTGGTGATGCGATTGAAATCAACTTGCCGCCGAGACAAATCCACATCCCAAGCCATCGCTTGGGTCAGCCACAGACACAGAATAATTAACAAGCTTCGGTTCATAAAAACCTCTTTTTTCCTGAAAATATTTTAGCTTAATGCAGCTCTTTGCGGCCCTGGGCTTCACAAAATTCGCGAGCCACTTCTAAGGCAACAAAATGAACCGATTTTTCTTCCATGCGATGCAGTTTTTGCACCATAAGATCAGTGTCACCTTTGCAGGCGTTAATGGCCGAACAAGCCGCATGCACGATATGAGGATTTGCAACCATCTGTCTGTTGACCGTGTCCCAGTCCAACTTTAAGACAGGATCGATAGCACCTATGGTGTAAAGTGCGTCAAATACGGCTTGTAAATTTCCCTGCAAAAACATTCTGACCTCCGAAATCCGTTTCGAGTTCTGAATATTTTTTCGGTGGTTCTTAGGAAAAACTTGAGTCGTTCTGAAACACTTTCTACTTTCGGCCAGAAGAATTTTCTGGCCGCTGATTATTTTTTACTCGGTCGGCGCAGGGGCTTTTTCGGGAGCGTCGCTCGACGGCGACGGCTGGACCTTGGTCTCCGTGAGGATCATATTAGCAATTTCTGAGGGCGAAACCGGAGTTTTCATCATTCTTAACTTTCGCTCGCTTTGAGCCGCCGGACTGATCTCAAGTTTTGCGTCACGAATCTTTTCGACAAGTTTTGATTCAAAACCCCCTTTACCAAGGTCGGGCTTCAGCTGAGCCAGAAGATTTTCCAGGAACACTTGATAAGTCACCTGCACTTCAGCTTTAAAATTTTTACTGTTTTTCAAAGCGTTGATCGCTTCGGTTGTCAGTTCTTTCAAAGATTTTTCCCAGGCGTCCTGGCCCTCAAGCTCGGTTTTTAGAGGAGAAAGAACCTTTTCCACCATATTGTCCTCATCGGGCCGACCAAAGACAGCTTGCAGAGCCTCCTTTAAAGGAACGGTCTTACCCGCATAGGATTTCTTGGATTCTTTAATTTTCGAACTGACGATCTCATTCATCTGGTCGAGGTCCTTCAGGGCCAACTTGTGATAAGTCAGAAGCAATCCGGCCTGTGAAAAGGAACTCAACATCAAAATCAGGGTCATAACTAGTGTTTTTGTTTTCATACTGTTGATTGTATGACTGCTTGCGCCTCCACAAAAGTCCAATTTCTTCTTTTTTCGACGCAGGATTTCTGGAAGAAAAAGATTCTAGATTCATAGGAAGTTATGTCATGATCAAAAGGCTTGAAATAAACAACTTTGGAGGAATATTGAAAACATCTCAACTTTTAACAGGTTTACTTTTAGTTTTGGGCTTAGCGGCCTGCGCTCCGACATCTAAACAGATTAAAGAGGCCATTGAAAAAGATCCAAGCATCATCTATGTCGCCATCGAAAAGGATCCAAAAGGATTTTTCGAGACCGTCAAGAAGGCGCAAGAAACTTACGCTAAAAAAGCGCAAGAAGACATGATGGCTGACGAAACAAAAAAACGTGATGACGAATTTGCAAATCCTTTAAAGCCAGTGATCGACGACAGCCGTGTCGCTTTTGGTCCTAAAAATGCAAAAATCACGATCGTTGAATACTCTGACTTTGAATGCCCTTATTGCAGCAAGGGATTTCAAACAGTCCAAGAAGTTTTAAAAAACTACCCTAAAGATGTAAAAGTTATTTTTAAACATTTACCTTTAGAGTTCCATCCAAAAGCGTTGCCAGCTGCTAAATATTTCGAGGCCATTGCAAAACAAGGTGGCGATAAAGCTGAAAAGTTTCACGACGCAGTTTTTCAACATCAAGATCAACTTAAAAAAGATGGCGAAACTTATTTGAAGTCTGTGGCTAAAAGCTTGGGCGCTGATATGAAAAAATTGGATAAGGATTTAAATGATCCTTCAGTCATGGCTCGGATCACAGCAGACACTGAAGAAGCTAAAAAATTCCAGATCTCAGGAACTCCGGGTTTTATCATCAATGGTGTTTCACTTCGTGGTGCTTATCCTTACGAAGAGTTCAAAACGATCATTGATCGTCATTTAAAATAGATTTTTTGCAAAAGCTCCGTCGATGGACGGCAGAATAAAAAAAGCCCGGAACTCCCGGGCTTTTTTTTAATTTAAAGCTGAATTGGCAAAACTTGCCCTGTCAGCACAATACCAGCTGAACTGAGCTTAGTTTTTAAAGCCGTCACGCGAAGGCCAGCTTGAACTGCCTCGCGAAAAATCTGACCATATTCAGGATCAATATCATCGGCCGTCGTAAAGCCCTCGCAATCTTCGCGCTGAACAACAAAGACTAGCTCTGCCGAGTGGCCTTCCTTCATAAGCATGATCAGCTCGCGCAAATGCTTTTGTCCACGGGTGGTCACAGCATCTGGAAATTGCGCTTTTTTTTCTCGCATCAAGGTCACATTTTTAACTTCAATATAGTGAAATTTTTCTGGACTGATTTTTCGCAAACGAAAATCCAAACGGGTTTCGGCATTAATTTTAAATTCAGGATGAATTTCGTCCCAATCCTGCCAATGCGGAAGAGTCTTTTCAGCCAGAGCCATCTTCACCAACTGGTTTGGCAAAGAAGTATTCACCCCCACCCAGCTGCCCGACGGGGCCTGCAACATCTCGAGGCTGTATTTTAGTTTTCGCTTGGGATCATCGTGCACTGTAAAAAGACAAGGACTGCCCGACTCTCCGCAACTTTTTAGGCTGCCGGTATTTGCAACATGGGCTGTGATCACCTGCCCCTGCCACTCGATATCAGCAAAAAACCTCTTATACCGTTTCAGAAAGATTCCTTGCTCGAGCTTTTGGGGTATTTTCATGTCCCGGACCTTAGCAAGTTTTCGCTCAGAAAGGATCATAGGACGCTTTGCGTAATGTGATGCCATCCAGAGTCGTGCAGACTAGAACCTACCCATGCCAGAATCAGCTGTGAAAAAAACCTTTATTCCTAAACCGGAGTGGCTCAAAGTTCGAGCCCCTTCAGGTGAAAATTATGCGCGCATCAAAGACATGTTAGGCGAGCTTAAATTAGCGACTGTTTGCCAAGAGGCCAAATGCCCAAATATGGGTGAATGTTGGTCCGGCGGTACGGCCACCTTTATGTTGATGGGTGAAGTTTGCACTCGCGGCTGTCGCTTCTGTAATATTAAAACAGGAAATCCAAAAGGCGCCATCGATGCTTTTGAACCTGAAAAAGTGGCCTACTCGATTTCGCAAATGAGTTTGAAATACGTCGTGATCACGTCTGTCGATCGCGATGATCTGCCCGATCAAGGCACCAGTCATTTTTCACGGACCGTCAGCACCATTAAAAAACTTTCTCCTGAATTAATTGTCGAAATTTTAACGCCCGACTTTCGCGGCGATGAAACTTTAATTGGGCAGCTGGTGGAATCAAAGCCTGATGTGTTTGCTCACAATATTGAAACTGTCGAGCGTCTAACTCCAAGTGTTCGTGACCCAAGAGCGACTTACCGCCAATCTTTGAACGTTCTGCGTGCAGTGAAAACAAAAGATGCAAAAATGTACACTAAGTCTTCCATCATGTTGGGCTTGGGCGAACAAGATGAAGAAATTGTTCAAGCCTTAAAAGATCTGCGCGACGTTGGCTGTGATGTTGTCACCTTTGGCCAGTATCTGCAGCCAACACCAAGACATTTAAAAGTGATCGAATTTATTACGCCTGAAAAATTTAAACACTGGCAAACCGTTGCGGAAACAATGGGATTTTTGTACGTGGCTTCGGGACCTTTGGTTCGCAGCTCCTACAAAGCTGGTGAATTTTTTATGAAGGGCGTGATTGAAAAAAATCGAAAAGAATTATTACTCGCACAAAATAATGAACAACAGGAGACTGTAGACCATGGCAACTGAGGTCAAATTACCGGAACTAGGCGAAGGCGTTACTGAAGGCGAAATTGTAAAGTGGCTGGTGAAACCCGGTGATACAGTGAAAGCCGATCAATCGATCGTAGAAATCATGACCGATAAAGCCACCGTTGAAGTTCCAAGCCCTGTGGCTGGCGTCGTGAAAGAAATAAAATTTAAAGTAGGCGATATCATCAAAGTTGAAAATGTTATTTTAACTTTGGACGGTGGCGGCCCCGTAGCGTCAGCGGCACCTGCTGCGCCCGCCCCAACGGCAAGCTCTAACAAAGCTGCGGCGCCAGCTCCTGCAACTGGTGGCGGGAAAGTTGACGTTAAGATGCCTGAACTTGGAGAGGGCGTCACTGAAGGCGAACTTGTTAAGTGGTTAGTTAAAGTTGGTGACTCAGTAAAACCAGATCAATCGATTGTTGAAATTATGACGGACAAAGCGACGGTTGAAGTTCCAAGTCCGGTCGCTGGCATTGTAAAAGAATTAAAATTTAAAGTTGGTGATGTGATCAAAGTTGAAAACATCATCCTGACTCTAGAGGGCAGTGCCTCAGTTGCGACCGCGTCGCCAAACAATGGTGCCTCTAAAGCTCCGCCAACAGCTCCAGCCCCAAGCCGCAGTGCTGAGATGTCAGCTGGATCAGCCAGTGCTCAGTTCTATCCGCCAGCCGCTGATTTCAAAGTGCTAGCGACGCCTGCGACTCGAAGATTGGCCCGAGAAATGAGCGTCGATATCAATCAAATGTCTGGCACAGGATTAGCCGGACGCGTGACTCGCGAAGACGTCCTGACAGCTAAAGGTGGCGCTCAGCCGGCGGCAGGAGCGACTCGCGCCAGTGTTCCGCAATCCACTTTAACGATTCCTCGCCCGGCTTACCAAGGCGCCGCAGGAGCGGCAGAAACCCGTGAACCTTTACGAGGTATACGGCGTAAGGTTGCTGAAAATATGCAAATGGCAAAGCATGTAATTCCGCATTTTACTTTGATGGAAGAAGCTGAAGTCACAGAGCTGGTGGCTTTGCGTGAATCCCTAAAAGATTACGCAGAAAAAAATAAAACAAAAGTCACCTATTTGCCTTTTGTTGTAAAAGCAATGATCGCCACCATCCGAGAATTTCCGATGTTTAATGCCAGCATCGACGATGCCGCTCAGGAAATTGTTTACAAAAATTATTTCAATATCGGCTTTGCTGCAGATACGCCGCAGGGTCTGATGGTGCCGGTCATTAAGGATGCTGATCGCAAATCAATCTTAGAAATTTCAAAAGAAATTATTGATCTTTCAACACGGGCTCGCGAAGGAAAGTTAAAATTAGATGAAATGAAAGGCGCCACGATCACCATCACAAATATTGGCTCAGTGGCGGGTCTTTATGCCACTCCGATCATCAATCATCCTGAAGTTGCGATCCTTGGTATGTATAAAATCCAAGATAAACCGGTCATCAAAGACGGCCAGCTTGCTGCGATCAAGGTGATGAATTTCACGATCACTTGCGATCATCGATTGATTGATGGCGCTGTTGCGGCTCGATTTATGAAAGCCTTTGTTGGTCGAATGCAAAAACCTGGAACATTGATGATGGAGATGGCTTAATGCAAACATTTGACGTTGTTGTTGTTGGCGCGGGTCCGGGCGGATATGTTGCAGCGATCAGGGCCTCACAGTTGGGTTTTAAAGTCGCTGTGATTGAACGTGAATTTTTAGGCGGTGTTTGCTTAAATGTCGGCTGCATCCCTTCCAAGGCTATGATCACGGCCAGTCATCTTCTTCATAAAGCTCAGCATGATTTTCCCACCATGGGATTAAAAATCAAGGGCCCCATCGAAGTTGATATGAAACAACTTCTGAAATGGAAAACTTCTGTTTGTGATCGCATGGCCACCGGGGTTGGTACTTTACTTAAGGGCAACAACGTCACGGTTCTTCGTGGTGACGCCAGCTTTAAAAACTCTAAAGAGCTTGAGATTAAAATGTCCGCCGGTGGCAGCGAGACCGTCAGTGCCAAATTTTTTGTGATCGCAACAGGTTCACGGCCTATTGAAATTCCAGGTTTTAAATACGATGAAAAAGATATTATGTCGTCAACGGGTGCCTTGGCTTTAGATCATGTTCCAAAGCGAATGGTTGTGATCGGTGGCGGATATATTGGCCTTGAGATTTCTTCTTATTTACGAAAATTAGGCTCTGAAGTGACTGTTGTTGAAGCTCAGACCCAATTGCTGGCCGGGGTTGTTGATCCTGAGTGCGCCCAAGTCGTTGTTCGGAAGCTTGAAAAGAGTGGTGTTAAAATTATTTATGGCGGAAAAGCCAAAGGTCAGAAAAAAATATCTGCCGGGTATGAAGTGACCATTGAAAAAGATGGTAAAGACGAAGTGATTAAGTGCGATAAAATTTTAGTCACTGTCGGTCGAAAGCCCAATGGTGATCAGATGAATTTAAAAGTCGCAGGAATTCAAACAGATGCTCGCGGATTTATCACGGTCGATGCCCAGCGAAGAACTTCCATTCAAAATATTTTTGCGATTGGAGATATTTGTGGCCAACCAATGCTAGCCCATAAAGCCAGCTATGAAGGCGTGATGGTGGCAGAAATCATGAAAGGAATGAATCGCGCTTACGATGCAAAAACAGTTCCTGCTGTGATTTTCACCGATCCTGAAATTGCTTCGGCTGGATTATTAGAATCAGAAGCTAGAGCTAAGGGTTTTAACGATTTAAAGATTTCTAAATTTCCATTTGCTGCCAATGGTCGCGCTGTTTCAATGAGCGAAACGGATGGCTTTGTGAAAATGATTGCCGATTCAAAAACAGGTTTGCTGTTAGGAATTCATATTGTTGGACCCGAAGCTTCTAATTTAATTTCTGAAGCCGTGCTGGCCATTGAAATGGGCGCCCGTCTGGAAGATATTGCTTTGTCGATTCATCCGCATCCTACCTTAGGAGAAACCATGATGGAAGCTGCCGAAGCCACTCTTGGTCATGCGATTCACATCATCCAGAAACCTTTGAATGCCAATGCAAAATCTGCCCATCCCTGATCTTTATTCTGATCAAACCTTGTCGTTTGAAGACTGGGGCTTAGTGGATTACCCACTGGCTTTGGAGCGGCAATTGGCGCTCTTGGATCAAGTTGCTGAATCCCATCGTTGCGGAGTGATCGTATTTTGTACGCACCCACCTGTTGTCACCCTCGGGCGAGCAACCCAGGCTGATGATATTTTTGACTGGAAGGGCGCGCGTGTTGAAGTTTCCCGTGGTGGACGAGCGACCTATCATGGACCCAGTCAGCTTGTTGTGTATCCGATTGTGAATTTGAAAATGGCTCGGAAGAATCGCCAAGAAAAAGAGATCGTGGGTTTTTTACGCGATTTTGAAAATGCGATTGTAAAAACCTTAGCCGATTATGGCTTGAATGCGCAGGGAAAATCCTTGCAGAAAAAATCTGAAGGCCTAGAGGACGCAACGGGCGTTTGGGTCGAAGATAAAAAAATCGCTTCCCTTGGTATCGCCGTTAAAAAATGGGTGACCTATCATGGTGCCGCTATCAATCTGGATGCTGATTCGAAAGCTTTTCAGGGACTGATGCCTTGTGGGTTTTCACCGCAGGTGATGACAAATCTTGAAGTCTGCTTAGGGCGAACGATCCCACGAGAAGAGTTTAAATTAAAACTTCTGACTTATCTTCAGCAGCTGCTTTAAGAATCGGATTCGGATTCGGCCTCGGCCTTGAGGTGCGTTGGCTGCATAATGATAGCTTCGCCTTTAACACAGACTTCGCTGTCTTGATTGCGGCAAATCGTTTCGATGGTTGCGATGCCTTTACTTTTTCGCATGGCTAAGACCTTTAATGTGACAGTCACCGTATCATCAATAAAAACAGGATGAATAAATTTAAGCGTTTGGCCCAAATAGACTCCGCCTCGACCTAACTTTTCCGCTAACACCCTAGAAATCAAAGCTCCGCAGATCATGCCATGGGCGATACGTTTTTTAAAACGCGTTGTTGCCGCATAAGCATCATCAAGGTGAATGGGATTGTGGTCGCCAGACATTTCAGCAAACTGATGCACCATCTTATCCGTCACCTGAATAGAAAAAGAAATCTCTGAACCTATATCCCAAGTCTTAGGCACCTCTGACAAAATCCACCTCGTTCATTACAGAATATTTGCAGCCAGTTCAGCCAGTTCAGATCTTTCACCCTTAGTCAAAGTGACGTGACCGGCAATGGGATGACCTCGAAATCGCTCAACGGCATAGGTCAAACCGCTATTGGCTGAATCGACGTATGGATTATCAATCTGGTAAACATCCCCCGTCAAAACAACTTTAGTTCCACGACCTGCCCGTGTCACAATCGTTTTAATTTCATGCGGAGTTAAATTCTGCGCCTCATCAACGATTAAATACTGTTTCGGAATACTTCGGCCACGAATATAAGTTAAGGGCTCAATATTCAACATCCCCTGATTGATCAATTCCTGAGCTCGACCCGACGCTTTCTTATCGGCGCCCATTAAGAATTCAACGTTATCAAAGATGGGCTGCATCCAAGGATTCAACTTTTGTTCAATATCCCCAGGCAGATAACCAATATCACGTCCCATTGGAAAAATCGGGCGTGAAACGAGCAATCTTTGAAATTGCCCTTCATCCAAAGTTTTATGAAGACCCGCCGCAATGGCTAATAAAGTTTTTCCTGTCCCCGCTTTTCCAACCAATGAAACAAAAAGCATTTCATCATTCAGCAAACAATCCATCGCAAAAGACTGTTCCACATTGCGAGCGTGAATGCCCCAGATACTTTCCGTTGGGCTGATCAAGGGCACCACGGCTTTTTGCGCAAAACTATAGCGCCCGATGGCGGAGTGGTTCGGGTTAGAGGTGTCTTTCATAATAACATACTGATTGGCGTAAAGTTTTTGATCGGTCTCTAGGCGTTTATCTTTATAAAAACTGTCAATTTTTTCAGGTGAAATTTCAAGCTCAAGATAGCCTTCATACATATCTTCTTGGCTTGAATTTGCAGGCTCGAAATCTTTGGCGACAATGCCATAAACATCAGCTTTGATCCGCAGATTAATATCTTTTGAGATCAGTTCAACTTTCACATTCGCGAATTGCTTTTGCAAAGCCAAGGCGGTCATCAAAATTCGATTGTCGGCTTTTTCTTGATCGAGCTCTGTGGGAATTCCTTGAAACAATAAATCTATGTTCACATGCACAATGCACTCAGAATTATCCAAAGGTACACCCTGAGAAAGCGGCCCTTTGGCGCGAAGAACGTCGATAAAGCGACTGAACTGACGCGCATTTCGACCGTTTTCTCCTTGGTCTTTTTTAAAACGATCGACTTCTTCTATCACTGAAATAGGAATATGAACATCGGCGGGACCAAATTTCATGATCGCCAAGGCATCGAATAAAATCACATTCGTATCGATCACAATCCGACGGCGGGGTTGTTTAGCACCTGAAGTTTTTTCTGCTGAAGGAGTCTTAAGATTGGAGTTGATCAAATTTAAATCCTTTCCATGGATTAAAAAGCCTGGCTCTATTCGACAACAGAGCCGGACCAATGTCCACGAAAAGAATAACTCTAAGAGCTGTGCGAAACCTGCATATCGCCGGTGTCTGTTTCTAGATTGGCGCTGACAGTTTCAATAAATTTGACAAAGTGATGGAGCGCAACGTCGTTGACGGACCCTTTAACCACATTAGATCCATGGCGAACAATGCCCTCTTTTTCAAAAAGCCGAACGTTGGCCACATCGACGACAAAACCAAAAAAAGTTTTATGATTTAAGTAGATCCGCATCGCTATTTTTTCTTTTTCATTGAAATGTCCGTCAGCCACTTCCATATCAAAGGAGATCCCTCTTTCAGAGATATCAAACAGGCTGACTTTCAGAAGCCCCCGCTCGGGAAGAACAACGAAAGCCCCAATAAAGTCCCGCAAGATCGTTCGACGAACTTCCCGTCGTTCTTTTTTAATCGTTTGCTGGCGTTCGGCCGTGATATTTCGAACAGGCAGGGTCTCGACAATTTCCATATTTTCTATGTGATTTCCGTGCTTTAGACGATTTGTGATGTCGATTATTTTACCCATAATTCCTCCTGAAAAGACCCGAATGGCAGCCTTCCATTTTATCGGAAGAATTTGTTTCAACTTGAGGCCAAAGCATGGCCAAAGGGCTAGAAATGTCCTAAAATAAGACAGTATGTCCCTATTTCGAGCGGCTTATTTCAGTCTTGCGATCCACATTCTCATCTACTTGGTGATGCAATTTATTCCGGCCGACTGGACCCAAAATCCTTTTCTAGACAAGAAAATCCAGACCACTGAAATTGAAATCATCGATCGCCCTTTTGATGAAAAGAAAACTCAGCAAATCGTTCGGCAACCAACGGTTCCAGAAAAAATTAAAATTCATGATGAAGCCCAGGCGCGTTTTCTTTCTCAGCAACGGCAAAGGGTTTTGCTGGAAACAAAAGCCAGAGAAACAGGACTGACTCAAAACCGGGAAGCCTCACGGCCGCAGCCTCCGAAACTGCAGCAAAAACAAACTTCCACAGCTTCAAAAGAAATCAATGGCTATGAGCCCATTCGACTGCCTCGTCCCAATGAGCTGACCGAACAAGGCCCTTCAACTGTTGGTGAATCTTTGCCTAATGATATGGCGTTAGGTTCTTTCACGGCTCTTAATACAGACCGATTTCAATACTATTCTTTTTATGCGCGGATTGAAGAGCTGGTGCGCTTTCGTTGGGAAACCCAAGTGCGGGCGGCGGTCGATACGTACGATCGCAAGTATGTGGCTATACATATTGGTCGAAAAAGCTGGATCACGCAGATCGAGTTTTTAATATCGCCAGAAGGTCATTTGAAATCTGCACAAATTATGAAGGAATCAGGAATTAAGCCCTTTGATGAGGCCGCTGTTTTTGCTTTCAAAGATGCACGATTTTTTCCAAATCCACCCAAAGAGATGATTGAATCCGATGGTATGATTCACGTGAAATATTCATTTAATGTTTATTTCGAGCCTTCCGCTTTCGCCACCCAGTAAAAGATTTCTTTGCAGACATCTCAATTCTAGCTGGCCATTGGTCGCTGGCCTTTTGTCGCTGGCCTGTGGTCATAACTGATTCCCTTTTAAGAGCTTCTTGACCAGTATCTTGGTAAAATAAAGTCTATGAAAAAATGGCTTTTTCTTGTTTTTGCAGGCTTGGTGTTCAGTGAAGGTGCGATGGCTCTAACCACCGAAATTGGTGTTCAGTATTGGCGCAAGCAAACCAGCTTTGACGCTAATAATTACTTGGATTCAGAGTCTGTGACAGGATCACTTTCATTTTATTTTTTTGAAAGAGTTGCGCTTGAAGGAAGTTACACAGACGCCAAAGCCGTCCGGGAAGAAAAAATTTATTCTGGCAGCACCGTCATTCAGCAGCAAACAGTCGTTCAGGTGACCAACGTTGTTGGGGCTGATTTGATTTTCATGCTGACCGATCGCAAAACAATGTTTCAGCCTTATCTTAAGGGCGGCGTTGCGCAGATCACTCGTAAGCAAGAAGTGAAAGTTAACAATTTGAACACCTATACACTTGAACCGGAAAAAGCACTTGTTCCCAGCTACGGCGGCGGATTAAAAATCGCGCTGACGGACACCTTAGGAATTAAAATCAGTTACGATGCCTGGCAGACTCCTGTTGGTGGAGGCGCCGTCACCAATGATGCTCAATTGCGCGCGGGCGTAACCTGGTTGCTATGAAAAAAATTCTGCTGAGCTTCGCTGTGCTTTTGGCATCCTCTTGCCAAATTGGCTACCTTGTCAAAAGCAGTTATCATCAAATGAGTCTGCTTTCAAAACGCGTGCCGATTGAAAAAGTTTTAACCGATCCAAAGGTCGACGAAAGTATAAAGATTAAACTTCGACTTGGCCAAGAGGCCCGCCAATTTTCTGAAGAGGTTTTAAAACTATCGTCCTCAAAAAATTACACCACTTATGTTCAATTAGATCAGCCCGATGTCTCTTATGTCGTCAGTGCTTCTCCAAAATGGAAGCTTGAGCACCACCTTTGGTCTTTTCCTTTTGTAGGCGAAGTGCCCTACAAGGGTTACTACAGACGAGCCGACGCCGAAGAAGAAGAAAAAGAACTTCAGAAAAAAAACTTAGACACCTATTTACGAGGCGTTTCAGCCTACAGCACTTTGGGGTGGTTTAACGACCCTATCTTATCGTCGATGATGCGCTATAAGAATTATCATCTTGTGAACACTATTATTCATGAAACAGTGCATGCCACTTTGTACATTAAAAGTTCGGCCGATTTTAATGAGCGCATGGCGGTCTTCCTTGGCAACAAGGGCACTGAGCTGTTTTACCTTAAAAAAGAAGGCGTGAATTCTGAAACCTTAAAGATCATTAAAGACGAAAACGAAGATGACCGTCTATTTTCTGAGTTTATATCTAAAGAGATAAACTCATTAACGTCTTGGTATCAACGGCAATCCGATAAAAATCCAAGCGAAGAAGATCGAAGGCAACACTTCTCAGATATCAAAGAAAATTTCAAAAGCACAGTCTTACAAAAAATGAAAACAGAGGCCTATCAAAATTTCTCTAACTCTGAATTAAATAATGCCCGCTTGCTACTTTATAAAACTTATATGCAAGATCTTTCCGATTTTCAAAAATTATTTGACCTGACTTCAGAAAATTTCAGTGAATTCCTGCACTGCTGCGAGAAACTGAAAAAAACCGAAAAGCCTGAACAGGGTCTTAAGAAAATAATTGCAGATCTGGAATCGTCCGGCGCTAGAAATTGCCGCAGCTAAATTATTCTTCGATGACTTTTGGTGGTGGGAGTTCGGATTCCTTTTTTTCGCTTTTTTCAGCCAGCAGTGTTTTCACTTTATTGGTCAGCTCTCTTTTTACAAAAAGATACTTCGCCACGCGCTCAGGCCCCAGCAGTTTTTTCAATTCATCAAATTCCCGAGTTTGAATTTTATTGTACTCTGCTAACTGCTGACGGTATTCAGCCAATAACTGATTTCGATCCTTTTCTTTGGTCGCAAGCGATAATCGCGTGATCATTTCATCTTGATGATGACCGATATCCATTTTTTTCTGATTGAGCTCTCGAAAAAGATCCGTGAAGGTTTTTTCTTCTTTCGTGGAAAGCCTTAATTCATCACTGATTTTCCAAATAAAAAGCTCTTCGATTTTATTTTTACTATTCGTCATTTTTTCGGCAAGCTTTTGATCGGCACGTGCTGATGGATTGAGGCTCATCAACAAAAGGGTCAGCAACCAGGATTTAATAATTGGCGCTTTCAAGTTCAAGCCTTCTCTCCACAGCGGGGAAGAAGACTAAGGTCCAGCTTCTCCCATGATTTCTCGGATATGTTCCTTAGAAAGATCATGAAATGATCGCTCGGCGACGTCTACAAAAAAATCACTTTGATTTTGATAAACGATCAGACTGTCTGAAAAAACCTCAGGCGCCTCCGCGGTTTGGGTGTTGAAGGCGTCTTCATTTTTAACCACCTGAACAACGTGACTATCGTTCAAAAAAGTTTTCGCGGCGATCGGGGCCTGAAGGGATGCAATCAAGATCATAACAATACTACCGCCCGAGACAACCCAGCTTTTCCAATGGTCAAGAAGCTTGCGACGGGGCTTCTGCCAGATCGAAGGCACTTCAATCTCTGCCTGATCAACGGCCAGCATAATTTTATCATGCAAGCGTTCATAAAAGGCTTCGTCCATCGGCAACTCGACTTCATCATTTTTTTTCAAAATTCTTTTCAATTCTGGCTCTGAGTGATTCATTCTGCCACCTCCATGATCGCGGCGGACTCAGCCATATAACCATTCCATTGCTCAGAAAAGTTTTGCAAGTCTGTTTGTCCTTCAAACACTTGTTTTAGCTTCATCACCGCGTGGCGGTAGTTAGCTTTTGCTGTGTCATAGGGACATCCCATAATATCAGCGATCTCGTTAAAACTAAGATCTTCGTAGATTCGTAAGACCAAAGCTGTTTTTTGTTTAAAGGGAAGTTTATCAACTTCCGTCTGAAGCATTTCAGCGACGGCGACTTGCACCAAACTGGACTCAGCCACCGCATTTACGCCAAGCTGAACATCTTCTAAATCGGTGGTGTCGCGCTTATTTTCGCGAAGTTTATTTCGGGCCGTATTCACGGTGATTTGATACAGCCAACTCTTAAAGCTCGAGCGTCCTTCAAAAGAGTTCAGCTTTTGGAAAGCCTTGATAAAACTCTCTTGGACGACGTCTTCCGCATTGTCTATGTCTTTCACAAACCGTAAACTCATCCGCAGCAATCCTCGTTGATGTCTCTTTACAAGTTCTGAAAATGCTTTGCGCTCTCCGCCACGCACTTTCTCGACCAGTTCAAGATCCGTCACCGTTGTAAGATCCTGTCCCATACTACCGACCCGCCTCTGTCTATTTTCGGTTAATCTTGGTAATTTTTTTCTGGTGGCACCACCAAGCCCCACCCCCATAAGATTTAAAGAAGCCCTCACTTCTTCAACACTTACCGATTGGAAAACTAAAAAGTTAAAAACCAATCGCCTACCTTGCTAATTTATTGTGCAATGAAGAGGCCAAACAATCTGGTGCCGAAAAGACACTAAATATATGAAATTACTTAATATTTTTAGGTTTTATAATGTTATCTATAAGGAAAACTTATGGACTAACTGGCGATGGTCACGCGATTACGACCCAATTGCTTTGAGTTGTACAAGGCGGTATCGGCTCTATTAAAAAGACTGTCCCAGCTGATCTCACTGTCGTTTTTTCCAGCCACTCCCAAAGAAATGGTCACCGGGATTCGTCGACCTTCAAAAATAAATTCAGAGGTCTCTATTGTTTGACGAATGCGTTCTGCAATATCTGTAGCTGTTGGCACTGAAGTTCCCGCTAAGATAAGAACAAATTCTTCCCCGCCGTAACGAGCAAAAAAATCGGCTGATCGAATCAGGTTCGAACCCACAATGCGTCCCATTTCTTTCAGAACGTAATCACCACCCGGGTGACCATGAACATCATTTACTTTTTTAAAGAAATCGATATCAAAAACAATCACACTTAAAGGCTCGTGCAAAGTTTCAGCTCGTTTGACGGCCTCTGGGGCCCGCTCAAGCAAAGCGCCCTTAGAATAAGCCCCTGTCAATGCATCGCGATTGGCCTTTTCGAAAAGCACTTGATGACTGACCGCTTCGATACTGCCTTTTTCTAAAAACTTGAAAATCACATTACCCGTTTTTAATTGATCATTGTTTTTTAAAACACAAGGCGCCATCGAGTGCAGAACTTGCCCGTTCACAACTGTTTTATTAGTTGAGCCTAAATCAATCACGGTGACTTCATTGGCCTTGATATCTATTCGAGCATGAGACCGACTGAGACTGCGATCATCAATATAAATTTTCGATTCATGGGCGCGGCCGATAACATAGCCATCGGATAAAGCAAATTGCTTTCCTTGAAGAACTGTCGGGCCTAAAAGAACCACCAGAACAGGTGGCGCTTGGTCTTCGATCGAGATCTGTTTTTTAAATGTTTCACCTGAGGCGACGACCGTTTTCTCTTCTCCGTTCGTGCCTTCTTCAATTTCTACTTTTTTAGCCATATCTTGTTATTATGACGTTGTAAAAAAATCCTGACAATCAGCTCTTTAAAAGTTTCTCTTTGGCTAGTCTCTTGCCTAGCTCAACACCCGGCTGATCGAAAGCATCAATTTTTTGAACTTCACCCAGACCAGCGACCACCAATTCAAAAAACATAAATAAAAATCCAATGGTGCCCTCGTCCAGGCCTTTCGACTTAAATGTCATCGTCGAAATACGATTATGCTCCAAAGCTTCTTGAGTCGACAAGGTTTCGACCTTTAAAAGCTCTCCCATGGATTTACCTTTCAGCATTTCTGTTTCTGGAAAATGGGTCTTTTCTAAAACGGACGGACCGCTTTCTAAGTTTTCAAAGCGAAAGAAGGTGACAAATTTATCCCGTGCACCTTCCATGACTTGTTGAAGAATAGAATGTTGATCGCAGGCGCCAATGGCCCACATCGGAGAACTGGCTCGCGGCGCTTCTTCATTTTTACGGTCCATGGCTTTACCCAAAGACTCGGCCCACAACTGCTGCAACCAAACACCGAACCAGCGACAACTAGAATTATAAAACCAAAATAAACTGATCCATTCTTGCCGTTGAAAACTTTGTAGAAATTGCGCCATCACATGGGTGGTCAAAGTTGTTTCCTTTAATGCTGACATCGCCCCACGACGAAAGGATTCGACATTTAAACCTGCAAAAGCGGCTGGAAAAATCCCCACCGGACTTAAAATAGAAAAACGTCCGCCAACATCTTTGGGAATTTCTAAAGTTGGAACGCGGTTGGCTTGAGCCCACTTAAATAAAGAATTGGGATGATTTTCTGTAATGACGACAGATTGCTCGGTCAGCTCTAAGCCTTGTTTAGAATAAATCCCTAGTAAATATTCTAACGTACACAGGGTCTCTATGGTCGAGCCTGATTTTGAAATAAACGCCCAGCAAATTTCTTCAAGATCTCCGACTTCAGTCATCGTTCTTTCAAATTGCAAGGGATCCACATTATCAATGAAGAAAACATTCTTTTTTTGAAATATTTCACATAAAACTTGCGGGCCCGCAGAGCTTCCACCGATTCCAACAATCACAAGTCGTTTGAACTTCGCTGACATTTTTTTTGCAAGTTCAGTGCTTGTACTCCAAAGCGGCATTCGAAAAGGCAGGTCAGAAAAGCCGATGTCTTTCCTTTGCATAAAAACTTGCAGGCCTTTTTGGCAAATCTCTAAACATTCGTCGGTCGTTTTATGGGTTTTCTGAGAAATCTCTAACATGCCGGTGGTCCTCTTTCTTTGAATAGAAAGATTACGAAACGGCCACGTCCTCTTCGATTCGATGATACCCGCGCCACTCTTTCAGGCGACCCCGCGGTCGACCCCCGGCTTCAGGATATTCAATCAAAACATAGGTCAGTTTTGTAATCTTTCCGAGAGATACAATATCTAAGGAAGTGATCTCCGTCCATGTTCCAGTGTTAAAATACTCTTTATCTGATGACCATTGGCGATATTGATAGACATGGGAATGCCCAAAAATCACCGTATGGACGCGCTCATCCTGCAAAATTTTACGCGCTGACTCACTTAAATCAGGAAATATCGCGCTCTCAAGGATGATTTCTAGAATTCGACGGACACCAATTTGCTTTCGAGGGTCCTTGATAATCATCGATTTTAAAAAATAGGCTATGCTTTTAAAAAAAGCACCTGTAGCCATTCCCGTTTCATTGAATAAGGCCCAGCGAATCATTTTTCCAAAAGGACGAATTTTATCTACGTAAGGATAGGACTGCTTAATTTTAAGGACAAGTTCAACAAATAAATGCGACCCAAAGGGCAGATTTAAAATAGGCTCGGGCAGGTCTTTTTTAAGGAAAAACTTTTTCGGATCCATACGATTTGCGGCCTCATGCATATGCCCGTGTTCTACATGCACGCCATCAAAGAAATGGACCATATTCTTAAAGCGAATGGGTTTTCCAATCGTGGCGTTTAAAAAAGCCCGACAAGCTGGCCAAAGCATCGCCTGATCGTGATTGCCCACAATGTAAGTGATAGAGTTGTTCGGCTTCGCAGCAAAGCTAGCCAGGGCTCGAAAAACTTTTTGGTGCCCGCCGACAATCGACTTCATGACTTCCAAGGAGATGTTTTCCGTTAACACCGTTAAGAAGTGACCGCGGTAATCAACCTGTAAGAAATTTAAAAAATCGCCATTGATGATGAGTTCCACTTCGTAGTCTTGATAAAGACCAGTCGAATGGTAATGAATGAACTCGACCAGCTTTTCTCCAAAATAAAACTCTTCAAGGGAATTCAGCCCGCCATTTTCTAAAATGCGGCCTTTTCCTAGGTGCAGATCAGAGATCACAATTTTTATTTTTTTTATCGGCTCGGCGGGGGTCTCAGCCTGGGTCGATTCAGGTGTTAAGGTGACCTCAGACATGCTATTCCGCTTTCTTTAAGGGGATCACGTCTTCGTCTTTAACTTCTAAATTAGTTAACGCCATTTTTAGAGCCCGTGCGGTGCGCTTAAATTGCTCCTTCTGGGACTCCAGCGTCTTATTTAACTCTAAACACTTATCGCGGTAGTTTTCAATTTCATGCTGAAGCTGATCCACCCGTCGCTTGAGATCTAAGATACTATCGTCTTTGGCTCGCACGAGGGTCGACTTTTCAGCCCGCACAAGTTCGAGGCGATTTTCTAACTCTCGCTCGCGCACACGAATTTTTCGGAAATCATTCTTCAGTCGAACTTCCAGATCATCAACTTTCTGAAGCGCCGCTGCCAATTCCTTTTCTTTAAAATTCAACTGGCCTTTTAAAATCATCAATTCAGTTTCACTGCTTTCACGAACTTCGTCTCGTTCGCGCTCTAGGGCTTGAATTCGAATCAGCATTTCATCGCCACGACTTTTCACGGCGTCAGCCGCTGAAGAAACCTCTTCATGATCACGGCGCAATCGATCGACTTCTTCTTCTAATTGCAAAATTCGGCTCTGGGCGATACGTAAGTTTTCAGCCTGCATTAAGGAGGCATCTAAATGCGTGGCCACCGAAGATCCCATCCCCGGCGAGGGTTCAGGTTTATAAAATGGCGTTGGCGCTAACTTTAATGGAATTGTTTTATCGTCTTGTATTACTTTTGTTTCGATATTCTTTACGATTTTTTTAGATTTTTCGATTGAAAAAGGTGGCACTTGTTCATGAGCTTCATTTTTTTTATCTTTTTCAGAATCTAATCCTACGGGGAATTGAACAGATGAAGTGGGTGCTGATGTTTGAAAATCAGAAAAATCATGACCTTCGGATGATGAGGAATCATCTTCATTAACATCATCAATCAAGGACTTGATGAGATCGTCTGCTGCGCTGGAGCTCTTTTTCTTTGCCATAGCTTGCAATAACTATCGGAAATTTCCTGACTTTTCTAAAGCCTTCTAGTTTGTAAACAGTCCCCTAAGTTAACTTTTTTATTTAATTTTAGACTGGACCTAGGTCATATCGCACTTTAGACTTCGACTGAAATGGGCTTAATGACTCTTTTTGCAAAAATTCGACCCTTCGCTCCTCAGGCTTATCGGCCAGTGATCTTAATCACTGGTGCGGGCTCAGGCTTAGGTCTAGCGATGGCTCGCATGTTTTCCAAAGTTGATGGTTATCGTGTTGTCATCACCGCTCGTGAAAAATCTATTCTAAAATTACGACAGCATTTTATCGAATCTGACACAGTGATGATTCATTCTTTGGATGTGACCTCGGATGAAAGTCGGCAAGATCTTATTGCCACCATCGAAAAAAATTGGGGCGGCGTCGACATTCTGATCAACAATGCTGGCATCAGCTACCGTGCCGTTGTCGAGCACATGACCGACAAAGATGAATTGATCCAACTTCAGACCAATTATCTGGGACCCATGGCTTTGATCCGTTTAGTCCTTCCCCGCATGCGCGAAAAAGGCCGCGGAAAAATTATAAATATTTCTTCAGTCAGCGGAATGCTGGCAATGCCGACCATGAGTTCTTACAGCGCTTCAAAATATGCCTTAGAGGGTGCCAGTGAAGCCCTTTGGTATGAGATGAGGCCCCTGGGAATTTCGGTTTCGCTGATTCAACCAGGGTTTATTAAATCAAATTCTTTTCAAAATGTTTATTCTTCAGAAAAATCTAAATCCAGCACTGAAAATGACGGCCCCTACAGCGATTACTATGCAGCGATGACACCTTTTGTGCAGAAGTTAATGAGTCGCGCTTTGGTGAATCCGACTCAAATTGCAAAAAAAATATTGAAGATTCTGCAAACCGAGGATCCGCCACTTTGGGTTCCTGTCACGCCCGACGCCTACTTATTTTATTATATACGACGGATCGTTCCCCGCCGGCTGTTGCTGCCCATTCTGTTTATGTGTCTGCCGAAAGCCAAAAGCTGGGGCCAGGCCTACACCCGGCGCCGATCACCACTAAAGTAGACTTGACTCTACTTTAGTGGCATGTAAAGTAGAGTTATGTCTACTTTACAAAGGTACCTCTCGGAGTCAATCATTGCTGACCTTAAAGAAAAGATGGTTTTTTTAGGCGGCCCAAGACAAGTTGGAAAGACCACCTTTTCGCAAAACTTATTAACAGAGTTTACAGATAACCACCCTGCCTACCTGAATTGGGATAACATTGAAGATAGAAAAAAAATCCTGTCCTCTGACTGGCCTAAAAAAGAAAAATTAATCATCTTTGATGAAATTCATAAATTCATCAAATGGCGCGGACTGATCAAAGGTTACTATGATAAACTGAAAAACACTCATCAGTTTCTGGTCACAGGGTCGGCCCGATTAGATTATTATAGGAAAGGTGGCGATTCGCTGTTAGGTCGTTATCATTATTATCGAATGCATCCCTTCACACTGCCAGAAGTTTCAAGTGCCTGCTCACAAAGCGAAATGAACCGACTCTACCAATTTGGTGGTTTTCCTGAGCCTTACCTAAAAAATGATATTGTTTCTTTAAAACGTTGGCATCGTCAGCGTCGCGAAAGAATTGTGTATTCTGATATTCGTGATCTTGAAAACATAAAAGAAATTTCAAATATTGAACTTCTTATCAATGCACTTCCTGATCGGGTCGGCGCTCCGCTGTCAAGAAAAAATTTGGCACAGGAACTTGAAGTCGATTTTAAAACCGTAGAAAAATGGTTAACTGTTTTAGAAAATGTCTATTACTGCTACCGAATCTCTCCGTTTGGTCCCGCTAAAATTAAGGCCGTAAAAAAAGAGCAAAAAATTTACCTTTGGGACTGGAGCGAGCTAGATACTGAAAATAACAACGACGGTCCAAAATGGGAAAATTTTGTTGGCAGCCACCTGTTAAAATATTGCCATTTCCTAGAGGACACCCAGGGTGAAAAAATGGAACTTCGATTTTTACGAGATATCGAAGGACGCGAAATTGATTTTGTCGTTTTGAAAAACAAAAAACCATTATTTGCCGTCGAGTGCAAATCAGGCGAAAGAAAGGCTTCCCCCCACCTTAAATATTTTGCTGATCGGACGTCCATCCCTAAATTTTATCAAGTCCATCGCGGTGAAAAATCCTACGCAATTTCAGATCGGATACAAATTCTGCCCTTCAGAAATTTTTGCCAGGAAGAAAATTTAAAATAGCTTTTAACTAATCACTTTTCGATATTGAGACATGCGCTCCTCTAGTTTTCCTAGGCTTACATGTGAAAGTGCTTTGACGCTAAAATCTTGAATTGTGAAACTGGCCAAAACCGTTCCCACGACACAAGCTTGCTTCATATCAGCCACCGTTGGCTTGCGCTTTAAACTTGCTAAGTGCCCGAAAAATCCGCCGGCAAAAGTATCGCCTGCACCAGTGGGGTCAATGACATTTGGAGTCGGCATCGCCGGCAACATAAAGTACCCTTGCTCTTGTGAATACATCGCAAATCCATATTCTCCGCGCTTAATCACCACTGCTTGAGGGCCCATATTTGTAATTTTTGGGGCAGCTGCAATCGCATTTTTTTCACCCGTCAGCATTTCTGCTTCGGTCTCATTGATTAAAACAACATCGACTTTGCTTAATACTTTTAACAGATCCTCTTTTTTTGAAGAGATCCAAAAATTCATGGTGTCCATTCCAACAAAATATGGAGTTTTCACTTGCTCAAGCACTTTCAATTGCAGGTCTGGTGAAATATTGGCTAGGAAAACAAACTTAGAGTCAGAAAAATGAGCTGGTAATTTCGGATTGAAATGTTCGAAAACATTCAGCTCCGTTTTCAAAGTCTTGGCTTCATTCATGTCGCCTTCGTAAAACCCTTCCCAATGAAACGTTTTACCTTTTACTTTTTCAAGGCCTGACAAATCGACTTTACGCTCTTTCAGCATATTATAATCTTTGTCGTCATAATCTTCACCGACCACGCCCACCACTCGAACTGGTGCCAGCAAAGAGGCCGCTAAAGAAAAATAGTTTGCAGACCCACCCAAGGCGCGGCTGACAGAGCCCGACGGAGTCTTAATGCTGTCGTATGCGAGGCTCCCCACTACTAATATTTCTGCCACGTTTTCCTCCTAGATTAGAATTTGAGATATCCATTGTTTCATTTTCTTTTAAGTGAGCCGAAGTCAGCTGTCCACAAGCTGCAAAAATATCTCGGCCCATGGTTCGGCGCAACAGAACATGTGCCCCACAGTCCATCAATTCCTGGTGAAACTTTTGAACTTGTTCATCGTCGGGTCGCTCATAACCTGATCCCGGATGTTCATTGAAGGGAATAATATTAATTTTACAAGGCACACTTTTAGTTAACTGCGCCAATTCACGAGCTTGCTCGACACGGTCTGTAACACCTTTTAGCAAGACATATTCAAATGTGATTTTATCGCCGGTTTCTTTTGCATATTCTCGGCAGGCTTTAAACAGATCTTTGATCGGCCATTTTTTATTGATCGGCATCACCTGATCACGAATTTCATCGTTGGGCGCATTTAATGAAACGGCTAATCTCACACCGGCGGCCGCGATTCTCCACATTTCTGGAACGATGCCAGAAGTGCTGACCGTGATTTTCTTTTTGGATAAATTCATCCCCCACGTCGAGTGCAAGATTTCAATACTTTTAAAAACTGCTTCGCAATTATCTAAGGGCTCACCCATTCCCATAAAAACAATATTAGAAATTCGTTGTCCTGGTTCCAATCGGTCGTGGGCCTGCATAAATTGACCCACAATTTCTTCAGTTTTTAATCGACGCTTTAACTTTTGCTTTCCCGTGAAGCAAAATTTGCAGGCCATATTACAGCCCACTTCCGATGAGATACACAAGGTCAGTCGATCATCTGTGGGAATCAACACGGCCTCGACTGAATTTCCACCGCCCATATCAAAAAGCAATTTCTGAGTGCCATCAACGCTTTTCAAATGTTTTAGAACCGCAGGCATTGAAAAATCGAAGGACTTTGGCAGTTCAGCGCGGAAATCTTTGGAAAGATTGCTCATTAAAAGAGGATCCGTCACGCGATGCTCGTAAACCCATTTAAAAATTTGTTGGGATCTAAATTTTTCTTTGCCCGCTTTTTTAAACTCTTCTTTTAAATCATCTAAGTTTAAAGAGTAAAAATTCCGACGGGCGACAGGTCCTTCGGCGATTTCAGAATTTTCCGAAGGTTGATTTTCATAAGCGCTAAAAGTTTCAGTTGTGGGACCAGTTACAAGCGGCGTGCTTTCAGACACAGGACCTCCAAAGTCACATTGGGGTTGGACGGCTTTATTCCTGTAACCGCCCGAGCTTACTTCAATTTCAGCAATGCGGGAAAGATATAGGAATTGGGGGGAATTTCAAGTTCTTTTGACTTCGATCAGGATGGCCATCTGGCAGAACGTAAAATTTTTAGACTTTAGGACGCACAATGAATTGAGAACGACACTCAGAACAGTAGCCTCGATAGGGCCACTTCACTAAAGCACCCACAAGGGCTTGAAGGGTTCCACAATGAGGACACTTCAGGTCGGGGGCGTTGACTTCAATTTTTTGTCGAAGTTTCCAGATGCCCGATAATAGGGCTAAAAATAGACACAAGGGAACCATTATTAAATGGACGACTGGCACAGGAACCGCTAGCACAGCGCCCATAAAAAACATTCCTGCTATTTTAAATGACCTTAGAAGTCGTTGCTTCAACGTCAATGGGTGAACTTCATAATCTTTTTCAAAAATCTTGTCAGGATCAGTGAAGATTTCAATCTTCATTTAAAAACCTTTTCGGGTTATCGCAAAATATATTCTTTAAGTTCTTGCAGTTCACAGGGCACGCAGCCGACTTTTCCAACGACGACTCCGGCCGCAAAATTGGCCAACATACACGCTTGGACCAAATCAAACCCGGCCACTAATCCCAAGGCCATCGCGGCAATCACCGTGTCACCAGCGCCTGTCACATCAAAAACTTTGCGGGCAAAAGTTGGAACTTCAGTGATTTCATCGCCAGAAAAAATAATCATTCCCTCTTTTCCGCGGGTCATGATGATTTGCTTGGCGCCCGTCAATGCTTGTAACTTGCGTCCGGCCTCATAAACCTTATCCGGATTGTCCCGCAAGTCATCCGTGTCCATTCCAGCTAAGGCAAAAGCTTCTTCATAATTGGGTTTTATCAGGTCAACACCCGTGTAAAAGCTGCCAATATTATTACGATGGGGATCGACGAATAATGGTTTTTTAAACTGTCTGCAGGCCTTAACAACTTTTGAAATCAGGTCAGGAGATATAACACCTTTTGCGTAGTCTTCTAAAATAACGCCATCGACTTGCGGAAGAAATTTCTCGATGGTTTGCAAAAGTTGACTCTCGGTCGCAGCACTCACGTATTTTTTAACTTCATAATCAACTCGCACCAAATGATGATGCTGGGCCATCACCCGCGTTTTGCGTGTCGTTGGACGTTTTTCATCGACGATCATCCCATCCCATTTGATATTTGCTTTTTTAAAAAGGTCTTTCAGCATCTGCGCGCCTGAATCTTGACCGACAACAGAGACAGTCAAAGGCACACCACCAAGACTTGCCACATTGGTCGCTACATTCGCAGCTAAACCCAAGCGCTGATCTTCGCCTTGAACCTCTAAAACAGGCACTGGAGCTTCGGGACTGATGCGGCGAACTTCGCCCATAATATACTCATCCAGGCCAACATCACCCAAAACCAATAATTTTTTGCCTTGCAAACGGGGCAAATTTTGAATCAGAAATTCTTTTTCTTTGGGGCCCACTGTCGCTTTATGAATTTTAAATTTTGACATTCTGATCTCCGAATTATTTTTTCAAATTAGCCCCTGCGGCCTTTACAAATCAAGCTCTAGGGCATCAAAGAACCCCTGGCCATTGAATTTTTGCTATCACTTTGCCAGCCGTCGATTGAACCTCTGCCTGAATGTTCTGATTCAGCCATCGCTCGACAGTGGTTTTTTCGGGCTCGCCCAAAGGATCTCGAAAAGTGAAATCCAGTTCTTTGACTGGCAGGGTCACGGTAAAAAAAGATTTTTTAGAGTTTCCTTTAAATTTAACAACGACTTCGTGATCCTGAGCCCAGCTCAGTTCAAAGTTTGGATTTTTAAATTCAGGGATCAGATCGGGCTTCAGTTGGTCTGTAATATCGACCAAAATTTCCCGTGTTTTTAGCCTTGTGTTCTTATCCTTACTCATCACCCGAGAATTAACAATCGCTGCCACACTGGCCCAATCATAAGAGACCGGTAAAGTACAATGATAACCCTTTTCAAATAGAACCGTGCCCACGTCACTGTTCCATGCCTGAGAGTTTTCTTTCAACCAGGAAAAATTAGTTTCCGCATTGACCAAGTGATCATGAACCGTGGCCATGACAAGAACTGACGATTCAATATTTCGATAATAAGGCCAAAAGTTATTGGCGTCCCAAAAATCATTTAAGTTTTCCATTAAAGGAGGGACCTGAACAGGGCCCCTTGCGTTCGACAGTCGAGGATACAAATCGACCAAGTAACTGACGGCCCGAGGCAAAAACATGGGCTTTAATTTGAGAGCCTCAAAAAATCCATAATCTGCCAGTTCTGGAATTCTTTTTTGAAGACCAATCAGGCGCAGGCTGGCCCAAAAATCAACACCTGCACCCTTGAATCCAGGCGCTGTCAGACCTTGCAAAGTTTCTTTCAATCGAACCACAGGACAAAAAGTTGTGAAACTTTGAATCCACCGATGCTCAGGCTTTCCATTAAAGTCATTTAAAAGACTGGCAAATAAAACGCCATGTCCCCCCAAACTCATCCCCATCAGATGCACTGAAGAAATCAATTGCGCTAAGGGATAGGCTTTGTTGCGCAAAATTTTTACGACCTGCATATTCTGCAAACCTTCGTCGTAACCACCCATGGCCCAGCGCTGATTGTTCGCGATAAAATCCGCGCCCGTAGAATTTTCTAAAACCAAAACATTGGCAAGACCCTGCTCAAAAAGTTGCATCAAAAGAAATCGCTCTGGTAAGAACTCTTCGACATTGGAAAAAACTCCCAGACGCATAATCACAAAGGGCCGCTTTTTAAGATCGCCTTTCAGCGCCAACAAGCCCTTTAATTTCACCCCACCAGCCAACTTAAAAACCACGGGATGAATCAAAGCGTGGTGATGAACATCAAACTCCATGCTCATCATTTTCCAAGTGTTCAGGGCCCCTAGGCCGTCGTTATTTTCGAATGATTTTTGGCAGCGTTTTTTATGCTCGTTGATGACTTGCGCTTGGTTTTTCGTGTTTTCGTTTTCCAGCAAGGCGCGCGAAAGGTCTTCGGGCCGGCACCCTTCTGCGTAAGTGCTTTTTTGACCACTGGGTTTCCACAACAGGACGCCCTGAAATAGGCCCATCATCCAATCCGGGTAACGCCCTGGGTTGACAGCTAAAAAATCTGATCCAGCAGAGGGAAAAAGGATCTTTGGTGTTTGAAAACTTCTCATGAAGTCTTCAGAAGGCGAAGCGAGCGCCAAAGTGCAAAATAAAAGCGAACCCAAAAGCGCCATACCTTAGTAAGTGAATGGTTTTAAGCGCGAAGAGTCAATGAGTCTTTGATGACACTGAGTTTTTACTTAATTAATATTCATCGAAGTGTTTTTAACTATTTGGGAGATGATTCATGGAAGTTCTGAAGACCGATTTGCCACCATCAGAGGCACATCTTAACGGTCCCCTTTTTCAAAATGCTATTCTGACACTGGATGAAGCCGCCAAGCTGATCAACTGTGATCCGAATGTGATGGAGCGTTTAAAAAGACCTCGTCGTTGTTTAACTATTTCTGTTCCTGTGCGGATGGACGACTATAGCGTCAAAGTATTCACCGGCTACCGGGTGCAGTATTCAGCCACGCTCGGCCCCTATAAAGGTGGAATTCGCTTTCATCAAAACGTTGATCTGCCTGAAGTCGTTGGTTTAGCCGCCTTGATGACATTTAAAAATTCTGTCTTAGGTCTACCATTGGGTGGAGCTAAAGGCGGCGTTGCTGTTGATCCCACAAAGCTGTCGCGCACAGAAAAACAAAATCTGACACGTCGATACACGTCTGAAATTGCTCCTTTCATTGGCCCGACAAAAGATATTCCTGCCCCAGATGTAGGAACCGATCCGCAGACCATGGCTTGGATGATGGACACTTATTCTCAAGAGATGGGCGGTTACGCGCAGCCAGGTGTCGTCACAGGTAAACCCGTTGAGATCGGTGGATCCCTGGGACGCAACCACGCCACAGGACTTGGTGTCGTCTATGTCGCCGAGAAATCTTTCGAAAAATGCAAGATCCCCATGGCGGGAGCTCGAATTGTTATTCAGGGCTTTGGCAACGTGGGCTCTTTTGCGGCTCTTTTTTCTTATCAAAGAAAAGCTAAGATCATAGCTGTCAGCGATGTCAGCGGTGGTATTTTCAATGGCGACGGCTTGAATATTCCCGAACTGATCGAATATGTTCGAATTAATAAGACGATCAAAGACTTTCCAAAATCACAGCCCATCTCAAATAGTCAGCTGTTAGAATTGGATTGCGAAGCTTTGTACCCTTGCGCCCTAGAAGGTCAAATCGACACTCACAATGCGGAAAAAATTAAAGCTAAAATTATTGTCGAAGGCGCCAATGGCCCTGTCAGCAATGCGGCCACTAAAATTTTACATCGTCGTGGTATTTTTATTGCTCCTGATGTGATCGCCAATGGGGGCGGCGTGATCGTTTCTTATTTCGAATGGGTGCAAGATATCATGTCCTTCTTTTGGGATGAAGACGAAGTGAATGGTCGCCTTAAAACCATTATTACCAAAGCTTTCGATATCAGCTGGAAATTGCATGAAGAAAAAAATGTCGACATGCGACTTGCCGCTACAGCCGTCGCGATTCAAAGATTAGAAAAAGCGATGCTTCTTCGGGGCTTGTACCCAAGGTAATATGCAAAAAGAACGGATCAAGCCATGGCTATGGTTACCGACAAGTTGGGCTCATTCACTGAGCCCACTGGCTTTGCGTTGGCTGAATCATTTTGGCGAAGGCCAGCCACTGGTTTGGAAATCCAAAACTTGGAAAAATCTTGTTTTTAAAAATCCTTTGGGAATTGCCGGCGGGCTGGATAAAAATGGCGAATTTTTAAAAGCTTGGTGGAATTTAGGGGCTGGCTTTATTGAAATCGGCACCGTCACACCCGAGCCTCAAGCGGCCAATGCTGGAAAAACTCTCTCTCGAAACATTGCAGCTCGTGCTTTATGGAATCGCATGGGGTTTCCCAGTTACGGTGCGGATGAAGTTCATTATAATTTATCAGCTTTTAAACCGTATTTAACTCCCGTCTTTGTGAATGTTGGAAAAAATCGCCAGACGCCCTTAGACCTTGCTGCTCATGATTACTTAGCGGTGATGGATCGTCTTCAGTTTTTAGCCGATGCTTTTGTGATTAATATTTCTAGTCCCAACACTGTGGGCCTGAGAGATTTGCAAAAAAAAGAGAATTTAGTGCAATTGCTTTTACCGCTGGTTAAATTCTGTCAAGATCGCAATGATAAACCCCTGCTCATAAAATTAAGTCCTGATTTGACCAATGAGGAATTAAAGGAAACGGTCGAAGCCGCAATCGAAGTGGGCATCGGCGGTTTCGTTCTGGTCAATACAACTCTCTCAAGAACCAATGATATTCCTTTTCCCAAAGAGGGCGGCATGTCCGGCCAGCCTCTGGGCCATCGATCAGAAGAAGTTTTAAAAGAGACTTTAAAGATTTTAGGCCCCCGCCGCGATGGGAAGCTAATTGTTAGCGTCGGAGGTATTTTTACAGCTGAAGACGCCCTTCGCAGACTTCAATTGGGAGCTGATTTAATTCAAGCCTATTCTGCGCTGGTTTTCGAAGGTCTTAGTTTTTTTAAAAACATTTCTAAAGAGTATCAACGGAGAGTCGACTGATGAGATTAAAAAAAGCTCATTGGATTCCTGTTGTCGCCGGCTTTTTAAAGAAAGACGGAAAAATTTTAGTGGGCCAGCGTCCAGAAAATAACACCTTAGCTGGGCAATGGGAATTTCCCGGCGGAAAAATTGAATTAGGTGAGACCCCTGAACAAGCTTTGATCCGCGAGCTTGATGAGGAATTAGGCATTCAAGTCGAAGTCGGTGAATTAAAACTGGCCTGCAGCCATTCTTACGGCGAGATCGGTATTCTTATTTTATTTTACGAAGTGCTTTTTTGGAAAGGCGAACCCAAGGCAAAACATCATATGATGCTTGAATGGATTCAACCAGAAGAGCTGAAAATTCGCAATATCCCAGAAGCCAATCGCAAAATCTTAGAGCGAATTTTTAAAGCTTTGGGGGCTGAATGGCAAAAATCTTATTAGTTTGCGATCAAGTGACGCCCACGTCTTGGGAACTGGCACAAGCCTTGAAATCCCAGCAGCATCAGGTGATTTTCTTAACCGGCCGTGAACAAACCGTCGAAAATACTAACGGTATCGATTTTATGGCTTTCTTTAAAAATTGGAATGCGATGGAAGTTGCACGCTTGCTGCCAACTTTAGTTTCCATGCAACCTCAAATCGTACATTTTGTTTTAGAATCTGATCGTGTGACAGCCGCCCATTTGGGCCTGTGGGGCTTTGCCAAAGCTCGCAGGTCGATTGTTTTTACTTTAACTTTTTTGCATGTTGAAAAAGGCTTATCGCGGGGTCAGTGGGTGCGCTATTTGGTGCAACAATCGGATATTGTCACCTGCCCGTCGATTGATTCCTTGGCTCTTCTTCGGGGAATCAATATTAAGACAATTCGTCAAGGCCGCGCCGTTCTTCCGCCTGTTCTATCTTTTCAAGAGGCAACAAGCGTCCCCTCTGATCAAGATTTAGAAGTTGAAGAACTATTATCTGGAGAGCCCTACTTAGTGCGCCCCTTTTCCCAAAATCATTTTGATCCGCAAGCGCCTTTTTTTATTGAGCTACTACAGGCGATGAAAATTCATGTCGTTGTCCTTTTGGGAAGTCAGGATCATTGGAACTTACGAGAGCGCAAACAATTTCAAGCCTGGTTGCAAAGTGAAGGTTTGGAAACCCGGTGGCTCTTAACAGGGCACCATTCCATAGAGGACGCGGGCCATTTAATAAAAAATGCCGAGGCCATTTGGTTGTCGAACCTGGACCTTTCGCCGATCGAATTGACTGACTATTTTTTAAAAGCCATTGATACAACGTCGACTTTAATCCTGGATTCCAGCCAAGAACTTTTACACGCTCCCCTTTGGCGGAATGGTCAAAACTGCTGGATTCAAGATCAACCAGCGGCTCAATTTTTTGCTGATAAATCGCTGAAGCTAGCCTACCAGTTGGATCGTCATTCGATGGAGCGTAAAAGCTTGGTCGATGCACCCTTAAATGAGCTGAATCGTCTTTATAATAAGGCTCTGTCGCAAAAAGCAATTCTTTGAACTCTAAAACTTTGATAGTGTGAACTGATGAAAAAAAATAGAGTGCCTGAATCCTTAAATATCTGTCTGATTGGTCAACGCATTCAGATTCTTTCCAGGTCATCAGATCATGGATTTCTTTGGCCTATTGCTAGAGGCCTTTCACAGCAGGGTCACAAGGTGACGATTATTTCAACCTTAAGTCCTTTAGGAAAAGTGGAGGTTGAGAGGGATGGAGTTAAAGCTTACTTTCTACAAGAAAAACCCGGCGCCCTACATCAATCTTTTGAAAACTTAGCTTATAAAAAATTTAAACAACTGCACAACGAGAAACCCTTTCATATTGTGCACAGCATGGATAACTCGGCCTACCGTATTGGAAAATCAAAAAAAGAACTGAAAATCTCGATGGCCTATGACATTGAAGCAACTCAGATGTCTCAACTTTTTTCTATTTTAGGAATGGGCCAAGAAACTTTGGGCGGATTGATAACGACCGCGATCGCTGTCGCCTATAAATTTATTCGTACTTATTTGGGTCGCGACCGAAAACTTTTGAAAACCGCCGATGGAATTTTTGTTACAAATCCACAGCAACGAATTATTTTAGAACGATATTATCTGTATCCTGATTACCATATTTATCAGGTGCCCTACGGCGTAGACCTTGGTGATTTGACCCCTAGGGAAAAATCGATTGAACTTCGTCGTAAATTAGAGCTTCCAGAAAATTCTCAAACGGCTGTGACGATTTCAGACATGACTGAAATTCGCGAAATCATTCCCTTGCTGCAAGCTTTTGAAAGAGTGGCGATTAAAAAACCCAACGCCTATTTAATCCTTGTTGGTCATGGTCCTTACTTTAAAGAAATTGAATTCGAAGTTCTTAAGCGCGCTTTGGGCAGTCGAGTGCTGATGCCAGGAGCTGTAAAAAATTTAGAACTGATGGATTATATTTTAGTCGGCGATGTTTACATAAATTTAAGCTCTCGAACGACCGGCTTTGAACCCAGTATGATCGAAGCGATGGCGCAAAAGCGAGTGATCATTGGTTCTGAAGTTAGCCCGATTGCCAATGTTGTTGAAGATGCGGTGGATGGGTTTTTAATTCGTCCGGCCGATACAGACTCTTTAACACACTTATTGATTGCCATTTTTTCAGGCGAGATCCCGGCCGAAGAAATTGGCGAAAAGGCAAGGTCTAAAGTCGTGGATTTGTTCGATCCCCAAAGAATGATTCAATCCGTAAACGAGGCCTATCGGAATATTCTGCTTCGACGGGGTTATTACCGTTCGTGACTTCGTACTGCGATGAATCATCCAGAAAAATGTCCTTTTCGAGACCCACTTGATCTGTATAATTAAGTCATATCAATACTTTAGAGTACATACTTTTTGGGGTTAAGAATGACGAAAGCTGACATGATCAACTTGATCGCGGAAAAAGCTGATATCACCAGAGTCAAAGCTGAAACAGTTGTGAACACAATTTTTGATTCCATGGTGGAAGCTTTAATGAAGGATGACCGCATCGAAATTCGCGGCTTCGGTTCCTTCGTCAACCGTCAGTACGGAGCTTACAAGGGAAGAAATCCTCGCACCGGTCAAGTCATCGATGTTGAAGAAAAGAAATTACCTTTTTTTAAAGTCGGCAAAGAACTGAAAGAAGAAATCAACAAAAAGTAATTGTTAAAGATACGGAAAAAGTTTCGTGTCCTTGATGTTTTTAATTCCAAATAAAGTCATAAAAAGTCGTTCAAGACCCAGAGCAATGCCAGCCGATGGCGGCATGCCCTTTTTAAGGAATTCCATAAATTCTTGATCGATGGGAATCGCTGCTTTGCCGAGCGCTTTTTTCTGAGCTAAGTCTTTTTCAAATCTTCTGCCTTGCTCTTCGGGATCGTTCAATTCGTTAAAACCATTCGCAAGCTCAAGGCCACCAAAATAAACTTCCATGCGATCCGCCCAGCCTTTTGAAGTCAGTCGCGCCAAGGCCGCTTGAAACGGCGGATAGTCTTTGACGACTAAAAGTTGATCTCGAGGAATCTGGGGCTCGACTTTATTGATAAAAATAGCAAAAAAGTAATCATCAATACTTTCGACGCCTCGAAGAGACAACTGATTGTCCAGGGCAATTTTTTTGTAATCTTCCAGGGTGCTAAACGGTGTGATGGCGGCGTTCGCAAATTCCTGAAACAGTTCTGCCACCGTTACGACTCGGTAATTTTGTGGAGTAAAAATATTCTCATTAGGAAATTGTGCGATCAGAAACCATAACAAGTCTTTGATGTCGAGCTCGATGGCCTGCAAATCTTGATAGGCGCGATACCACTCGAGCATAGTGAATTCGGGCTGATGATGGTCTGAAAATTCATTATTTCTAAAGCAATTTTTCAGTTCAAAAACTTTATCAAATCCCAAACACAGAGATTTTTTTAGGTGCAATTCAGGACTGGTGGGCAAAAACAGGGTTTTCTGAATGGAACCCTGTTGCAACTGAGTTGAAAAAATATCCAAAGTAGGTTCCGTCCCAGGACAAACCACTAAGGTCGGAGTTTGAATTTCTAAAAATTCATTGTCAGAAAAAAATCTTCGAACCTCTTGCAAAAATTTTTGCCACAGCTGCAAATTTTTAACAGGCATTGGGTGGCGTGACAAACTTCCTGGCGCTAAAAGATGAACTTTTTCAGAACTGTCCACCGCGATCAGATCGCCCGGCTGTAAAACCATTTCAAGGGTTGTGTCCGTGACAGAAAATTCGCTGATTTGTTGCTGTCGTTCAATTCTAAAAAAAAGCGCCTGCCCTTTTCTTTGAACTAAAACAATACGCCCTGAATATAAAATTTCCGCCGGCGCTGACGGATAGGGAGACCAAATTTCCTGCAAATATTCCTGTCGATTCATCGAAACTAAGATATCTCAAAGGGATCAACCTGGCCACTTCATAAAATCGCATTCCGGCTATAACACCATCTGCCGAGCCATAAAAAGATTATGGGTCCGACAAAGTAGCTGCAGGTTATCAATTTTATTTGAGCCTCCCCATTTAACTGGTGTCATGTGATCAAATTGAACTTGGTACTTAGACCCGCAACGAACTCCATTCGCATTTTTGAATTGGCAGCCTTCTTGGGCTTTCTCAAATATCTGTCTTTTGATCTGCGCCGAAATTGGTTTCTGCATTCGGGTAGATGCCGCCGGGGACCCATCTGCCGAATTCAGATTATTAAACTCCGTTGCGGAGCCCAGTTTAGGTTTTTCCGGACCGGGTGATTTATGAGTCTTACCCATTTTGGATTGATTTAACTTTGAAGCAAGTGCCGAAATAACTTCCGCCCAAGAGCCATTATGAATAACATGGGATAGAAAACTCTTTGCTTGTTTAAGTTCTTCGAATTGCTCTTTGGTAAAAGTAATTTCAAGTCGAACCGATTTATTTTTTTGCGGCCTGACAATCTCTTGGATTTTGATCGGCATATTAAATTCTTGAGCTAAAATTTGTCTGGTTTCAAAGCTATTACAGTCTTCAAGCTTTTCTAAAATTGCTTGAGTTTTAGCAGTTGAAGTTGCTTCCCCACCCTTCGCGTCCGATTCCAAACATTTTTGTAATAGGCAAGCTTGCGATAAGTTACTTGTACCTGATTTAAGCCTTCCCGCAACCTCAGGTACTGACCGTAAAAGCTTGGCTGCATCAATTCTTCTAATGGCAGAAGCTTCGGAATAGCCAAATTTTTTAGTCATCATTGTGTACATACTATCAAAGCCCAAATCAGCATAAAGCCTACGATTCATAATCTCTAGAATATGCACCAGAACTATGTACATAATCTTGCGTTCAGTTCGAACAATATTTTCTGTCCTAAAGAGAAGCTCATCATTAGATATATATTTTAGATTGCGATTTGAATCTAGATTTAGATCCAACGTCTTTTCTATAAAACTAAATTCTATTGCAGCTGAACTTAATTGCATTTTTTCTCCCTTTTGAAAAACTAGAAGGAACATAACATGGATTTTTTAGTATTAAATTTGCGTTTTCATGTGCGTAAACAACAAGTGTAAACATTTAAAAAATGCCACTTATAAAGCCCTTGAACCGCTATCCCGGGAACTAATTTAGATCAGCGCGGTCGGGCCCAAAAATATTATTACTTTTAAACACGGTTTATTTGAGAGCTACGAAAACGACCCGCAAGAAGTATTTTAAAAACCTTTGAATTTTTATTTTAAATAACGCGGCTGTCCTAAGGATTGGAATAGAAATTGGCTCCGCTACGGAGTCCTTAGTTAGCATTTTCGCAGGCAGCTCGTGCAAGTGTTGGGGTGGTTCAATGTATTTCAAATTAACAAAAATTCGCAAAGTTCATTGGTTGGTGAATTTATTTATGATTGCAGTCTTCGACATGCATCTAAAAAGCCACCGTTTTTGTTAAATTCGGGCCATCCTGCCAAGCCTCCCCCCTTTTTTCGAAAGCTGATATTGCAGAACGAACACGATGACTTCCTGCCGCCTTCCTGATACCCCTTTCCTATGCAACATCAGATTTTTTTGAAAAGTTTTTTAAAAAAGCGCCAAGGTGAGGTCGAATTTCTGGGCCTTCGTTATATTCATGAAAATTATAATAACACCATGGTTCGAAATGAAACTTTAGAGTCTACGGATCTAAAATCAAACGTAGGTCTGATGGTGGAAGTGATGGTTGATGGCCACTTTGGTTACTCGGGGACTTCTGATCTTTCTGAAGCTGGAATTGAATCCGCTTACAAGGCTGCCGTTCAGCAAACAACTAAAGCCTCTCAATATAAATCATTTCATTTTCCAAAAAGTGTACGGCCAGCGGCTGAAGGAACTTTTTTAAGCCCGCGCAAAAAAACATTAACCGATTTAAAACCTTCCGAGATCACCGATATCTTAATGAAGGCTAGCCTGGCGCTAAAGACTTCCGAGCGGATCGTCACCCGAAGGGCTGGGACCATCTTTTCTGCGACAAAATCTTTTTATATCACCAGCGAAAAAACAGAAATCGAACAAGATACAAATGTGATTATGGTTGAGGCCATCGCAACCGCTCAGCACGGGACTGAATTTCAATCCCGTACCCTCAATGGTTGGGGCAGTCGCACTTATCAAATGGGTGCTGAGGCGCTTTTTGAAAGTTCATTATTGGAAGATTGTCGGCAAGTCGCTGAAGACGCGATTGAACTTTCTTTAGCTGACAATTGCCCGATCGGAGTGATGGATTTATTAATCGCTCCGGATCAGATGATGATGCAGATCCACGAATCGATTGGGCATCCCTTGGAGCTCGACCGAATTTTAGGGGATGAGCGAAACTTTGCCGGCTGGAGCTTTGTGAAGCTCGAGGATTTTGGTTCCTTGAAATACGGATCTGATTTAATGAACGTGACTTTTGATCCCACGGTTCGGGGCGAAGCCGCCAGCTATTCATTTGATGATGGCGGCTTGCGTGCTAAAAAAGAATTTCTGATTGAAAATGGCATTTTAAAACGTGGACTTGGCGCCGCCGAATCACAGCTAAGGTCCGGAAAATTGGGGGTTTCAAATTTTCGCGCCGCTAGCTGGAATCGAGCACCCATTGATCGTATGGCAAATATTAATTTAGAAGCGGGGCCGCATAGGCTTGAAAATATGATTGCCTCTGTGGATCGCGGGATATTAATGCGCTCAAATAAATCATGGTCCATCGATGATTACCGGAATAAGTTTCAGTTCGGCTGTGAATACGCCCAATTGATTGAAAATGGTCGTCTGACAAAGACTGTGAAAAATTCAAACTACCGTGGCACCACCTTGCCTTTCTGGCGAAGCCTTGAACAAGTCAGCAATAAATCTGAAACTTTTGCCAGCCTTTACTGTGGAAAAGGCGAACCCAGCCAGGTGATTCATGTTGGTCACACCTCACCCCACTGTTTGTTTAAAGCCGTCGAAGTGTTCGGTGGATAAATGAAAAAAATATTTCAACAAATCGGTGTCGAGATTTTTTCTGACCTTCTTCCGGATGAGGACGCGTCCTTGCAATTGTCAGGCGAGGACACGATCTACATTCGCTATAATGCCGGCCAAGTTCGACAGAATACGCAAGTGCATCAGTACTCTCTGACTTTGGTCTATAAAAAAGGCAAAAAAGTTCTTCATCAAAGTTGGTCGATGATTGCAGACGTTTCGCAAGCCGTTCAAGAGGCAAAAAAATATCTTTATTTTTTACGGGAGCAGGCTGTTTTGATCGCGGAGTCTCCTTTTGAACCCGAAATGGCTGATCACGGAAAAAGTGATGTCGATCACAAGGGAAATTTACCGTCACCGGAAAGTATCTTTCAAGAAATCCACGAAGCCAGTCAGGGCACCGATTTTTGTGGCTTGGTCGCCAGTGGAAAACAAGTCGTCGCCATTCAGAATTCAAAAGGTCAATTTCATTGGTTTTCGAAAGAAAGTTTTTTCGTTGATTACTCTTTGTATTTTGGCGAGCGAGCTGTGAAAGCCTTTTATGCAGGTTCTGATTGGTCGGCCCAAGCTTTAAAAGAAAATATTCAAAAATCTGTCCAACATTTAGAAATTATGAAGCGACCGATGGTCAAATTAAAGCCGGGAGCCTACCGTATTTTCCTTGAACCCGCCGCCGTTGCCGAACTTGTCGGCCATTTATCCTATTCCAGCTTCAGCTTTCGCAATTTTAAATCCGGCGACGGTCTATGGATCGAATTAGCACATCAACGTAAAACTTTAAGTCCCCTTTTAAATTTGCGTGAAAATTTTGAATTGGGTTTTGTTCCCATGTTTAATAAATTAGGCGAACTGAGCCCCGCCCAAGTCCCCTTGATCGAAAGCGGCGTTCTTAAAAACTGGCTGGTTTCCACAGCCTCAGCCAAAGAATTTAGTGTCGAAACCAATCACGCCAGTCCCTCAGAATATCCGCGCAGTCTTGAAATTTTGCCCGGCACTTTACGACGTGATGAAATTTTGCCCCAGTTAGGCACCGGACTTTATTTAGCAAATCTGCATTACGTCAACGCCAGCGATCAGAAGTCGGCGCGCCTGACAGGAATGACTCGGTTTGCGGCTTTCTGGGTCCAAAATGGTCAAATCGTTGGACCGATTGACAATTTACGCTTCGATGAAAGCTTGTATGAAGCCTGGGGACAAAAATTATTAGCTCTGACAGAGGACAGTGAAATCATCCCAGACACCTCAACCTATGGAGCTCGAGCTCTATCAGGGAATAAATTACCCGGAATGTTGATAGATCAATTTTCATTTACACTCTAGGCTTACCAAATCAATTTTTTTGCGCTATGACTTTGTCTCTAAGGAGGCTTTATGGCCACAATGACTTTTCAAAAGATTTTCGGTAACCTTTCGAGCAATAAGAATGTTAAAAATATTCTTTCTGATTTTCAAAAGCTCAGCAAAGAATTGCGCCAAAAGGGCGGCAAATTGAACACTCGCTTCACCAGCGAGAAAGCAAAAACCATGCAGCAAGCACGGTCACAATATAAAAAAATTCTGACCAAAGTCGGAATCTCTCAGAAACAGCTGGATCGTGAAGTTGGTAAGGCTTTAAGCCTGATCAAAAAATCAGCCGCTGATGTTGAAAAAAACCTGCAATTCTACAGAAACAAAGCCACTGAGCAATCTCACAAGATCGAAAAAATGATCTTAAAGAAAAAGCCAGGGGCTCCCCGAGCGGCTTCTAAAACGACTAAAAAGAAGACGGCTCGTAAAACAGCTCGTAAAGCGACCCGTAAAACCGTTTAAATCTGTCATTGACCACTTTGAACCTTACGGCGTGTTAACCACACGCTGTAAGGCTTTATCCCAGCACCTCTTTATGGTAGGCTCCTAATCACAAAATAAGTCCTAATATTACCTAAGAGGTCACATGCCTACTTCTATTCTTGATACTCGTCATGAATTTCAATCTCGACATATTGGGCCCCGCGAAGCCGATATAAAAACAATGCTTCAAGAACTGGGTTTTGCCGATCTTGAAGAGATGGCCGCAAAAATTGTTCCTAAAGGTCTTCGCACTGAAAAACCATTTATGGTGGGCGAAGGAATTTCTGAGCACGAGCTTCTACAAAAATTAAAAGCCATGGTCGGTCGAAACAAAGTTTATACCTCATTGATTGGCTTGGGTTACCACGACACCTTGGTGCCGACTGTCATTCAAAGGAATGTTTTAGAAAGTCCTGTTTGGTATACGGCTTACACTCCTTACCAGGCCGAGATTGCTCAAGGGCGTTTAGAAGCCCTGCTCAATTTTCAAACGATGATCAAAGATCTTACTGGTTTAGAAATTGCTAATGCCTCATTGTTAGACGAAGGAACGGCGGCCGCTGAAGCCATGGCGATGGCCCATTCCCTTTGTAAAAAAACTGATGTGAATAGTTTTCTTGTCTCACCAAAAATGCATCCTCATGTTTTAGAAGTTCTTGGCACTCGGGCCGAGCCTTTGGGTTTTAAAATGATCGTCCAAGATCCTTTGACGTTTGATTTTTCAATTCCCATTTTTGCGACCTTCGTTCAATATCCTGACACGGAAGGGTTCATTGAAGACTATCGGGAGGTCGCTCAGAAATCGCACGATCATGGGGCCATGCTGATTGCCTCTGCCGATCTTTTAGCGCTAACGATTTTGACACCGCCGGGGGAATGGGGCGCCGATATTGTGGTGGGAAATTCGCAGCGTTTTGGTGTGCCCTTGGGATTCGGTGGGCCTCATGCTGCATTTTTAGCGACGAAAGATGCCTTCAAGCGATCGATCCCGGGCCGCATTGTTGGCTTGTCTGTCGATTCACAAGGAAAACCCGCTTTGCGTTTAGCTTTACAAACTCGCGAGCAACATATCCGTCGAGAAAAAGCCACTTCAAATATTTGCACAGCCCAGGTGTTGCTAGCCAATATGGCCAGCATGTACGCGGTTTATCACGGCCCTGAAGGATTAAAAAGAATCGCTCAGCGCGTGCATTTGTTAACGGGCATATTAGCTCAAGGCTTAAAAACAATGGGCTTTGATGTGGCCAGTGGTCCTTACTTTGATACTCTTAAAATCACCAGCCCGCGGATGAAAGAAATTCTAAACGCAGCTGATAAAATGCAGATGAATTTCCGTGCGCTGGATCCTCAGACCGTAACCATTTCATTGAACGAAACAACAAATGAAAAAACAGTCGAAAATATTTGGACAGCTTTTGCCTTGGGTCAGAAAACAAAATTTAGCTTTTCAGAAATGATCACAGCCATTCACATGGCTTGGCCGGAACACTTTGTTCGCAAATCACGCTACTTAACTCATCCCGTGTTTAACACCCATCACAGTGAAACCGAAATGCTCAGGTACATTCACCTTCTTCAAGACAAAGATGTGACGCTGGCTCATTCGATGATTCCATTAGGTTCTTGCACGATGAAGCTGAATGCGACCACTGAATTAGTTCCTGTGACTTGGCCCGAAATCAGTCAGATGCATCCCTTTGCGCCCATCAACCAGGCCAGTGGTCTGATTGATATGATTAAAGATCTAGAACAAAAACTTTCTGATATCACAGGCTTTGCGGCCGTGTCCTTACAGCCGAATGCGGGATCCCAAGGCGAATACGCAGGCTTACTTGTCATTCGAAAATACTTTCAATCGAAAAATCAAGCCCACCGAAAAATTTGTCTGATTCCAAGTTCAGCGCATGGAACAAATCCAGCTTCTGCCGTCATGGCCGGCATGGAAGTGGTTGTCGTCAATTGTGATGATCAGGGGAATGTAAATATCAATGATCTTCGTACCAAAGCGGAAGAACATAAAAATGACTTAGCCGCTTTAATGATCACCTACCCATCCACCCATGGAGTTTTTGAAGCTGGCATCAAAGAAATTTGTAAAATCATTCACGACAATGGCGGTCAAGTTTACATGGACGGCGCTAACATGAATGCCTTAGTTGGACTTTGCCGTCCCGGCGAATTTGGCGCCGATGTTTCACATTTGAATTTACATAAAACTTTTGCGATCCCTCATGGCGGTGGTGGACCTGGTGTGGGACCTATTGGTGTCGCTGAACATTTGAAAAACTTTTTGCCGACCCATAAATTGGTGCCTGAATGTGGACCTGCTCAAGGAATTTCAGCAACCACCAGTGCCCCTTGGGGAAGTGCCAGTATTTTACCAATCTCTTGGGCTTATATTTCAATGCTTGGTGCCGAGGGGATCCAAAAATCCACTTTGGTCAGTATTTTAAGTGCCAACTATATTGCCAAAAAATTAAATCCTGCCTTCCCCGTTGTTTATAAGGGGCAAGAAGGCTTAGTGGCCCATGAATGTATCATTGATTTACGTGGCTTTAAAAAAACGGCAGGCATAGAAGTGACCGATGTCGCCAAACGCCTTATGGATTATGGGTTTCATGCTCCAACAATGGCTTGGCCTGTGATCGGAACGATGATGATTGAACCCACCGAAAGCGAGTCCAAACCCGAGATCGATCGCTTTATCAGTGCCATGCTTTCCATTCGCGAAGAGATCGCGGCGATTGAAAACGGCAAGATGGATGTGGAAAATAATCCCTTAAAAAATTCTCCGCATACGGCTGAGATGCTGACAAAAACAGAATGGAATCATCCCTACTCACGCGAGTCCGCGGCCTACCCCTCTGTATGGATTCGCGGGAATAAAATTTGGCCGGCTGTGGGTCGCGTCGATAATGTTTACGGAGATCGCAACTTAGTTTGCGCTTGCCCTAGCGTCGACTCCTATCGTTCATGAAAAAAATAGCCCTTATTCGCCTGGATAAAATTGGTGACTTGGTTTCAACTTTACCTGCAGACCAAGTTTCTTTTTTGCAAGACTATCATGTCACCTGGGTGATCGCAAAAGGGCTTGGCTTTATTCCAAAAAATGCAAAGCCAACAAGACGATTTATCGAACTTGATAAGAATCATCCAAAAAGAAGTTTCTGGGTGTTGGTGAATTTTTTAAAACAACTGCAACCTGACATTGCTGTCAGCTTTCAGGCCCCATGGTGGGTTTCCCTAGCACTTTGGTGGGCGAAAGTCCCCTCTCGAGCAGGTGTTAGAAGTCAGTGGCACAGCTTTATTTTCCTGAATAAATCCTTGCGACAAAAGCGCAGCGAAGCGCGCCAACACGAAGCTGATTACAACACAGATCTGTTAGCCTATGCTTGCGGTGAACTTGAAAAAAGGCAAATGAATCACAAGACGACTCAAGGTGGGGGTTTTTTAAGTCCCGTCTTATCTTTAACCTCTGAACCTATCGATCTTTCCAAATGGAATTTACAAAACAAGAAATTTATTGTCGTTCATCCAGGCATGGCGGGATCAGCCCTGAATTGGCCCGTTGAAAAATATATCGATTTGATTTCTTTTTTGGTGAAAGAAAATAAAGTTGTTTTAACAGGCACCCCTTCCGATGAGCCATGGCTGGGACCCATCAAAAAGGCTTACGCGGATCATTCGCAAGTCGTTTGCCTGCAGGATCAAGTCAGCAGCACAGAATTATTACCCTTGCTCGCCGCCGCACAGGCCGTCGTTGCTCCCAGCACTGGCATTGCTCACTTGGCAGCAGGACTTTCTACACCTGTTATTAGTTTATTTTCGCCTATCCAAGTTCAGCAATCCAGGCGGTGGGCCCCTCGGGGGGAAGACGTTTATATATTATCGCCAGTCGTTTCATGTCCTGCGGTCTTTAAGTGTTTGGGCGAAAAATGTTCAGCTTATTTTTGCATGGATCGAATTTCTGTGGACCAAGTCTTACAACAAATTAAAAAAATTCAAATGGAAAGGTCTTTATGAAACGCGAATTTTCAATTCCCGTCACCATGGAAGCTCAAATTTCAAAAGCTTTAAATAATTTGGGCATCGAAATTTCAGATTCAAAGAAAATCGCCGACTGCGTTTTAAATTTGTCTGATTTTTTTATTCAACCTGGCAATCACTCGACGCCGTGGAAAGAAAAATGGGTTCAGATTGCTTATTTAGCTTATTTTTTGCCGCTGAATTTTTTGCGAGCCCAAGCTGTCGTCGTCCAAGGTGAAAAACGAAACTTTTTTGCAGGTTTGGATCATGCTATTGATTTCGGCGCCGGCCCCGGGACGGCATCTTTAGCTTTAAATCAAATTTTTACTCGAGAAAATTTACATTTAATAGAATGGGCCGAACAAGCCATTCAACAGTCTCAGTTTTTTGGAAGCTTTAAATATTCAAAAAAATTCGATGCCCAATTAATAAAAAATCCTAAGAAAACTTTAGCGGTCTTTTCCTATTCACTGACAGAATTGGATGCTTTTCCTGCTTGGGCGTCGGACTGTGAAGCTTTAATGATTCTAGAGCCTGCGACCCACGAACAGGGTCGCAAGCTTCAAGAACTTCGTGGCACGCTGATTGAAAAAGGCTTTCAGGCTTGGGCGCCTTGTACGCACCAAGTGGCCTGCCCCCTATTAGTTCATTCAAAAAAGGACTGGTGCCATGATCGAATATTTTTTAAAGCGCCAAAATGGTTTGATCAGATTGAAAAGCATTTACCGATCAAGAATAAAACCATTACTTTTAGTTATTTATTAGCGCGAAAAACACCGCCAGAAAAATTAGAAAAAACAGGCCGTTTAGTCGGAGATCAATTGCAGGAAAAGGGCAAAGACCGTCAGCTTTTCTGTCGAAGTGATCGCCGGGAATATTTAAGTTGGCTGCATAAAATGGGCCCCGCACCTGAACTTTATCGGGGCGATTTATTTGAGCTGCCAGATGTTATCCAAGAAGTTTCCAATGAGATTCGATTTCCACAAGATTAAGTCACAGATTTTGTAGGCGCTGGGGGTATGGCTTGAATTTCCTCAACATCTTTTGCTGGCGAGTAATCCCCTGCCACTTGGCTAATATAATGATATCCAACTTTGCCATCTGTTTTGACGACAAGGATTCCACCCAATTGCCAAAGGTCACCATTATCACTGTTATTTTCACCTTGGCGGTGACCTTCTTTAAATAATTTACGGCCATTACCTAAAGCCTTTGGGCCTAAGGCTGCTAAAAATCCACGCCGAAAGCCCGACGCTTTAAAGCTAAGAAGCTGCGGATCTGTAAAAATTGTCGCTGCTTCCAGACCTAAATCCTCTTTAAATTTGCTAATTAAATACGGCGAACCATTGCCAATAAAATATATTTTGGCACCGGTTTTTTCGTACTGTTCTCGCAGGCCCCAAACTTGTTTTGCGTGAGCTCGGCACATCAGGCAGCCAAAATGTCTAAGGAAAATAAAGATGGCCGTTTGTTTTTGCCACAAACTATAAAGTGAAACTTCTTGGGCACTTTAATCCAAAACCTTGCAAAGGGACAGGGACAAAATATCGACCTTAGTAACAACACTTTCTTTAATTTTGATAGCCATACCAATATCGTCCGGTGGATCCTTAACAGGGTCAAGCAGATGCAAGGGTTGACAAGACTTGCTTGCAATTGCAGTCTGATCAGCGATTCCGAGGAAAATGTGAAAAAAACCGCACTTTGTCATGAGCACGAAAAATTGGGCGCTAAGATGGTCGAATTTGCTGGTTGGCTAATGCCAATTCAGTATAAGGGTCTGCGCGAAGAGCACGACAATGTTAGAAAAAATGTTGGCTTGTTTGACGTTTCACATATGGGCGAAGTTCGCGTTAAAGGCCCCAAGTCTTTAGAAACCTTAGAGTGGCTGACAACGAATCTTGTTTCAAAATTACAGACCGGCGAAGCGCATTACAGCCTTCTTCCCAATGATCAGGGCGGCTTGGTCGACGATATTATTGTTTATTGTGTTACGCCGAATGAGGATTACTTAGTTTGCGTGAATGCTTCCAATAAAGATAAAGATTTTGAATGGATGAAAAAAAATAATCGAGGCGCACAAATCACCGATGAAAGTGATTTGTGGGGACAGATTGCCATTCAAGGTCCCAAAGCACTAAAACTTTGTGACCTAGTTTTTGGTTTCCCCGTCAGTGAAATGAAAAGCTTCACGATCCATCACACAAACTTCAAAGGCTTTAAAGCTATCATCGCAACAACGGGTTACACCGGCGAAAAAGGTTGCGAAGTTTTTATTGAAACCAAAGGCTCTGCCGACTTATGGCAAACTCTTTTAGAAAAAGGTCAGGACTTAGGCGTGCAAGCGATTGGCCTCGGCGCTCGCGATACGTTAAGAACTGAAATGAAATATTCTTTGTATGGAAATGAAATCGACGACCAATCAAATCCCTATGAAGCTGGCCTCGGTTGGGTGATTAAACCTGAAAAAGATTTTATGGGTCGCGCTTTGATCTTGAAAGCCAAAGAACAGGGCTTAAAAAGAAAACTGATCGGCTTTAAAATGTTGGATAAAGGCATTCCTCGCCATGGGTATTCGGTCGTGACTGAAAGTGGTGAAAAATTAGGCATCGTCACCAGCGGCACGCATTCGCCAACTTTGGATGAGCCGATTGGCATTGCGTATGTGGATGCTCGGCACAGCGCAACAGGAAGTGTCATTTATGTCGATATTCGAGGGCGAAAAGTGAAAGCAACCGTGACGCCAACACCATTTATTCAAAAGCCTTAATTTTTATAAGAAACAGTGTTATTCGCTAATGAACGAGGAGCATAGAATGGCATACCTAATTCCCGAAGATTACTATTACTCAAAAGATCACGAGTGGGCTCAGGTCGACGAAAATATCGTGACGGTCGGCATCACTGAATTCGCTCAAGATCAGCTGGGTGAAATCGTGTATGTGGAACTTCCGGAAGAAGGTCAAAAGGTCACTCAAAATCAACCCTTTGGCGTGATTGAATCCGTCAAAGCAGTCAGTGATTTGTTTGCTCCAGTTTCAGGAACTGTGATCGAAGTAAATATGGGATTATCAGATGATCCTTCGATCTTGAATGACGACCCTGTGAACCAGGGCTGGTTGGTACGAATTGAAATGGACACAGAAAAAGAACTTGCCAATTTAATGCGCGCCCCGGATTATAAAAAACTTATTCAAGCATAATCATGTGCCCAGCTGGTGGAATCGGCAGACACACTAGGCTTAGAACCTAGCGCCGCGAGGCATGGGGGTTCGACTCCCTCGCTGGGCACCAAATAACTGATTTTATCTAATAATTTCATATAGTTATATCGGCCCTACTCCCATGTCTGCATGGGAGTTATGGGTGTTTTGTCTCATGAGTTCTCATGCCCTAACCGATAGCGAGCAGAATCACGCATTTATAGACGGTAATAAGCGCGTCGCTTTCGCAACGACGGCTATTTTCTTAAGAATGAATGGATATAGATTAAAAGTTGATCCTGACAATGGTGAATCATTTATTATTGATGATCTTATTAAAAAGAAAGCTTCTATCCAATTGATTTCAGCCTGGCTAGAAAAACATATGAAATCCATCTGATTTTTTAAAATAAGGAATAACTGGTATTTCTGCCGCCACCGGGATTTTTTTTTAAAATTTTATTTTTTAAAAGCTCCCCAATATCGCGTGATGCCGTATCCTGGGAACATTTCGTCAGCAGCGCCCACTTCGACGAAGTCAGCTTGCCATCAAAGCCATCTAGCAGCCGATTGACTATTTTTCTTTGTCTGTTGTTGAAGCTGATGCTGATATGAGTTTCCCAAAACGTCGCTTTTTTCAAAACAGCTGCTAGTATAGATTCAGAATTTGCCAGTGCCCCATCCAAACAAGAAAGAAACCAGTCCAGCCAATTCGTGATATCCAAACCGCCACCTTGGGTCGATTCTAAAATATTGTAGTAAGCTTTTCTCTCGGCATTGATTTGAGCCGACATGCTGTAAAATCGCTGCGGACTCTGTTCTGACCTTGCTAAGAACATATCAGCAATGGCTCTGGCTATGCGGCCATTGCCGTCTTCAAACGGATGAATTGTAACAAGCCATAAATGCGCGATACCAGCTCGAATTAACGAAGCCTCTTTCTCTTTACCATTCGCCCACGTTAAAAATTGGCGCATCTCTGTGTTAATTTTTTTCGCAGCGGGTGCCTGGAAATGAATTTTAGATTTACCAATGGGTCCAGAAATAACTTGCATGGGCCCGTTTGAATCATCGCGCCATTGGCCAACTCGGATTTTTGACATACCACTCCTCCCCGTCGGGAAAAGGGCTGCGTGCCACGCAAAGAGTCGCTCCGTCGTTAATGCAGCTTTATATTTTTGAGTCGCATCAATCATCATCTCAACGACCCCTTCGACACTGCGCTCTGATTTTATAAGTCCGACGGCTTCTATGCCCAACCGCCTAGCAACGGAAGATCTGACCTGATTTCGATCTAAAACCTCTCCTTCAATTTCGCTAGTTTTTAAAATGTCTTCCGTCAGGGTTTGCAGAATAGCTTCTTCTTTGGTTTTAAAACCGAGCCTTTCCATTTTTCCCAAAAGCTTGCCTTGATTCAGACGGACTTGCTCGAGCTTCAAAGCAATCAAGTCTTTATCCCAAGTAAAGTGAGGCCAGGCTTTGAGCTCATGGATATATTTAGGCTTCATATAACCTCCGCATAATATACGGATATTATATCGATATTCTCCGCAGATGCAATGCTTAACATCCGCGGATTGTGCGGAGATAAGATTACTGTCCTACGCATTTTTTAATCTATGAACTAGACTGGAGCGTCTATTCCTGCAACGAAGGACATTTAGACTTAAATTGATTAATTCGTAGGACAGTTAATTCCGGGGAAGACTGGGATATAAGCAAAACCCTTTGCCCCTGATATCCAATAAAAACTCCATGATCTTGATCGACTAAAAATTTCTGATGAGGAAATTGGTTTTTTAAAATCCAGTTTAAGTTAGCGGTTTTTTGTTCAGGCTGAACCCAGGTGGACTTGCTAATAACTATATCATTTTTATCAACGGTATAAAACGCTTTGGGATGCTGATTCTTATCATAGTACTCTAAAACATTAAAACTGTCAGAACCATATTTTTCAATATTGGTTTCACTGGGTTTTCCAATCTCTTTTTCTATCTTGGAAAATTTTAAACCTAGTTCTGAAGTTGAATTTGTATCCACAGAATTATTAGTTTCAATGGATTTTGTCGTACAAGAAAACAAGGTTAAAGAAATCCATATCTGAATTTTTGGCGACTTTGCTTTTAGCGTAGATGGATCAAAGATATAATATTCTATATTATTTGCCAAATCTTCTTCAAATAAAAAGGTGCAATTAACTTATGACGGCCGGCCGGTTTATACTTACGCATTTGATCGAAGCGTCGCTGATGATAAAGGAGACGGGATTGGTGACGTTTGGCACTATATTAAATTGAAATAAACTTTTTTAATTAATCAGCCTTTCAAAAACCAAATGGGGCCAGCAAAACTGGTCGCCATTTTCAAGTGAAGCTGTCGTCACTTATGCGTGTCCTTTAACGTGAATGGTGTTTTTGAAAATCACTTCATGATTTAAGCATAAAAATTTTTCTCAGCTTTAATTGCACTCAAATCTTTTAGAACCAAGTCGCAGCCATCCACCTTGTTGATTAAGAACGGAATTTTGAACTTCTAAAAGTTCTGCAGATCCACTCATGCTGTAGATTGAAGTATTGGAATTCGTACGAACTTCACGAACTGCAAATGCCCGTGGCAAAGATCCTTGAGCTTGAATTCGAACCTGAACAATTTTTTGCTGGTTGATAAAAAGACTTAATGTCTTATCAGAATCAACACCGTCACAGGAAACTGATGTTCCCGCCAAAGTAGCGAGAGGTGACAAGACAAGGGCTAGTGCAATGATCGACTTTTTCATAAATCCTCCAAGGATATTTATTTTCCAAATATGACAGCTTGCCGAGCTGATAACGCCGAAAGAACGGCCGCATAATTCCAGGTTAGATTTTCAACCGACGTCATGTAACCTGTATTGCGATCCATCTGTTCATTCAAAGAACCATCGGCTGGCGAGTGAAAACGCACTCTCTCGACAAACTGATCGCCGGTCTCTAGAAGGCTGAGGCTATCAAGCTTTCGACCCATGATACTAAATTTGTTACCCATGCGGTAGTAGGCTTCGGCAATCGCTAGTGTGCACAAGGGCCATGGATTGCCGCCATCAAAGTGACTGCCGCCATACCGATCTTCAGGATATCTTCCAATCGCTACACCCGGAATATCAGAGCGCTGATTGATCCGATAAGTTTGAACAAAGGCCTGCACAAGATTTTCCATTGTCGATTGAACTTTGGGATCACTAAAAGGCAAAAATCCATCATTCAATGAGCCATGAAGCAAACCCAAGATGACGGCGGTGTCTAGATTAGAGTTTTTATAATTAAGACCCGTGACTTGATTGCGAGTCGCTACGAAATAACCCCGAGACGCATCCCAAAACTGACCAAGGCTTTGTTCAATTTCAATCGCCTGCCGAGAGTAGATTCTTGCTGATTTCGAGTCCCCGAGGGCTAAGGCCAGCTGTGCGCCTTCGATCAAAGCCCTTCGCTGCACCATACGAGTGTAGAAGTGATCTCCTTGAACTTCTTCCCAAAGATCGAAGCTGGGCTCCTGCCAATGAATGGAAACATAATTAAGATCTTTTTTGATCACACCGGAAATAGGATCCTTGGGATTGAAAAGACGATCTTTAATATAATCAGTTTGTCCTTCATCAATTAAAATCTGCGCCCAGTGAATTAAAGACATCGCCCGCAAGGCAGGACTGTCATTCTGAGGACGCCCCCACGGACCATTATAAGCTGTTCCATCAACATTAAATTTTGGCTCGCCCAAACCGGTCAAAGTTGAAATATTTTGAATGTGCTCGGAAAAATCAGTGTAGTCAGATAATTTTTGCCGCAAAATATTTCGGTCGCTGGCATTCGAACGAGAGCGGTATTCATTCACAACAGCTTCCATCGTTAAACCTGCATCCCGAACCCAGTGATAATAATAATTAGGATCACGGCGAGTGGGTGCCGCGATCACGGCTCCGGGCCTAGAGTCGGCCGGCGAAATATTTTCTAGAATCCGTGAAATAGCTAAGGTGGATTCGTCTTCTAACCAAGATTTGTTAGATGTCAGTCGTGAGTTTTGGTGGGGTCCCGTGGAAAGAGCTTGGGCCTGAGCTTGAAACGAAAACAAAACAAGAAGAGGTAAGGCTTTTTGCCAACAAAATTTTTTCATAAAATTCTAGCCCCCCGTCGGCTTTTTAAAACTCGCCTAGTATTTGCGATTCCGCATAGTTTTTAAAGGTATTTTTACCAAAATGAAGAAATTCACCCGATGTGTGCAATTTATGGCCTTTAGGGTTTTTTGTGCCAAAGCATAAATACTTGAAATTACCTACTATTTTTAAAATCCTACTGTTTGCCCCCTTGACCCTCTTTGTTAGTCCTTTTCAAAATCTAGTGGAAGTCCAAATGCGGGCTGACATTAAAAACTGGGCTTGCTCCCAACATTCCGCTGCCCTTAGCATGATATGAACTTAAATTCATATCAATCGAGACTCAAGTGAAGAAGACAAAAAGTCAGGTCAAACACTGCGTTTCGCGCCTGCGAGTCCTTGCCGACGAAACCCGCTTGCGGGTTCTCCACGAGATTATGCACAAACCGATGACCGTCACCGAGATCAATCAAGTTTTAAAAATTGATCAAAGCCTCTTGTCCCATCATTTAAAAATTTTGCGGGATTCAGGATTAGTGACTTCGGACCGCCAGGGGAAATCAGTGGTTTACCAAACCTCTGCTTCCGTCGTTCTAAGTCTGACCGAGCAGTCCGTTGATTTAGGATGTTGCCAACTTAATTTTACAAATCAAACCAAAACACAGGAGAAATCATCATGATCAAGTTTTCAAGAAGCACGGTCCTTGCAGGACTTATTTTAATGTCTTTGGGATTCAACGCCCAAGCCGTGGATGAGAAGCTGACCCTGACAGGCTCGAGCACGATTGCGCCGTTAGCTTTAGAAATGGCAAAATATTATGAGAAAAAACACCCCGGTGTTCGCATTGATGTGCAAACCGGTGGATCTTCAAGAGGAATCAATGATGCTCGCAAAGGGCTTGCCGATATCGGCATGGTTTCGCGAACGCTGAATGACGAAGAAAAAGACCTTAAAAGTTTTATGATCGCCAAAGATGGGATCGCTCTCATTTTGCATAAAAAAAATGAAGTCGCTTCTCTGACCAACGAGCAAATTGTGAATATCTACACTGGAAAAATTAAAAATTGGAAAGAAGTTGGCGGCAAAGACGCAGCCATTGTAATCGTGAATAAGGCCGAAGGTCGTTCGACCCTTGAACTTTTCCTGCATTACTTTAAACTGAAAAATAGTGATATCAAAGCCAGTGTGATTGCTGGTGACAATGAGCAAGCTGTAAAAACAGTGGCAGGAAGTCCAAATTCGATTGGCTATGTTTCCATTGGAACAGCTGAATATGACTCAAACCATGGTGTTGCAATCAAGCTTTTACCAATGAATGGCATTCCTGCCAGTATTGAAACTGTTAAAACGGACAAATTCCCATTATCACGAGTGTTAAATTTAGTGACCAAGGCCGAGCCCACAGGTTTACAGAAAAAATTTATTGAATTTGCACAATCTAAAGAAGCTTTTGATTTGATTAAGAAGGAATATTTTGTCCCTATCGAAAAGTGATTTTATTTTAATTTGGATTTTGCGAGTTTTAGCTGTGGTGGCTGCGGCCATCACAGCATTAATTATTATTTTTGTGGTTATGGAGTCTTTTCCAATTCTAAAAGCCATAGGTCCTTTGCCCTTTTTTACTGGAAATTCATGGCATCCCAAAGAAGGATTTTTTAACTTAGTGCCAATGCTAGTAGCCAGTGTTCTTGCCTCTTTAGGCGCTATTTTTTTAGCCGCACCACTCGGAATCTTTTCGGGTTTATTTTCTCGTTTCTATGCACCGCCGTTGGTGGCCTTAGTTTACCGACGTCTTTTTGAATTATTAGGCGGCGTTCCCTCGGTCGTTTATGGGTTCTGGGGTCTTACTGTTTTAGTTCCTTGGATCGGCGAAAAATTTCCACCCGGCTCAAGTCTACTGGCTGGAATAATTATTCTTGCGATCATGGTTTTACCAACCATGTCACTCGCCGCAGATTCAACCTTTGCTAGCGTTCCTCCTCAGTATATCAGCGGCGCGGCGGCTTTAGGTTTTTCTAGATTGCGAACCATTGTTTCAGTTATTTTACCTTGCGTGCGTCCTAGTTTATATTCTGCCCTTATTTTGCAAGCTGGTCGTGCCATCGGCGAAACAATGGCGATTTTGATGGTCACTGGGAATATTGTTCAATGGCCTGAAAGTATTTTTTCACCCGTTCGAACTTTAACAGCCAATATGGCTTTGGAAATGGCTTATGCCTCAGACAACCACCGCTCGGCTTTATTTGTCAGCGGCCTGATTCTTATTTTGATGATTATCTTTTTCGTGACAGTTGCTCAGAAAATTGAAACGGGACGTCCCCGTGCTTAGACCTGCTGATAATTGGATTGAGAAAACGGCGAATTTATTTTTTTGGTTCGTGGCTTCATTGGTCTTAGCTATTTTTATCCTTATCATCGGTGATATTGTTTTGCAGGGTTATCACGGCCTCTCTTGGGAATTTTTAACCTCTGAACCAGCAAGCTCAGGGCGCGAGGGCGGTATTAGTTCGATTCTAGCTTCAACGGTGTTAATTTTAATGATATGCATGGCCGCTGCCATTCCTCTAGGACTGGGAACAGCTATTTTACTGACAGAGTTTACTGCTAAAGATGGTTTTTTTAGCAAAGCCATTCACTACAGTCTGGATGTTCTAACAGGGGTTCCATCAATTATTTTTGGACTTTTTGGAAATGCCTTTTTCTGTAAAACATTGGGCTTAGGATTTTCGCTCTTATCGGGTGGGCTCACTTTAGCTTGTATGGCTTTGCCAATCATTATTCGAATGACTGAAATTGCACTGCGCGCCGTTCCTGATGTACATCGCTTTGCCGGATCGGCTTTAGCCATTTCAAAAACGACCCTTTTATGGCAGCTGATCTTACCCGCGGCAAGGCCCGGTTTAGTGATTGGTTTGGTCTTGGGTATTGGGCGCGCCATTGCAGAAACGGCAGCGCTTATTTTTACCAGTGGTTATGTCGACCGGATGCCCTCGTCATTAATGGATTCAGGACGATCCCTATCGGTTCATATTTTTGATCTTTCCATGAATGTTCCGGGGGGCGATCAAAATGCTTATCGGGCCACTTTTATCATGCTTATTTTAATTTTACTGATCAATGCCTTGACGAGTATTTTGACTGATTTCTGGTTAGGGAAAAGGCTTTTACAATGATGAAAAAAATGAATGCTGTCGATGCCACTTATCCTTGGTCGCCTATCGAGCGTCGACCTGAATGCTGTGTTCCTGAGTCCTTTATTTTAGCAGAAAATCTGTCGCTTTTTTACCGCGACAAAGCGGCCTTTGAAAACGTTAATGTCTCGATCAGTAAAGGATGTATCACGGCGCTGGTCGGCCCTTCGGGATGTGGCAAAACGAGTTTTTTAACATGCCTCAATCGTATGCACGAAATGATTCCTCAGACTCGAGTCACAGGAAGCCTGCATGTGGATCAAAAAAATCTCATGCACGAGAGCTTAAATACTTTAGCTTTGCGTCGCCAGGTCGGTATGATTTTTCAAAAACCAAACCCATTTCCCTTGAGCATCCGAAAAAATTTGACGCTGCCCCTAGACGAGCATGGCATGAAACACTCACCAGAGAAAAATAGCATTGTTGAAAAAGTTCTGACCGAGGTAGGACTTTGGAATGAAGTCAAAGACCGCTTAGACACCTCGGCATTAGCTTTATCGGGCGGGCAACAACAAAGACTTTGTATCGCCCGTGCGCTGACATTGCGGCCCGAAATTTTATTGATGGATGAACCTTGTAGCGCCTTAGATCCAATTTCAAGTGGTGTTGTGGAAGATCTGATCGCAAGCCTGCGCGGCAAATATACGGTTGTGGTGGTCACACATAATTTGGCTCAAGCTCGCAGATTGGCTGATTTTGTTGGTTTTTTCTGGGTCCAACAGGGCTCAGGCCGTTTAATTGAGTTTGGCCCCTCTCAACAAATCTTTGAAAAACCTCAGAATCCTTTGACGGCCGCCTACATCGGCGGAATCCGGGGATAGCCTATTTGGTTTATGACAGTGTTTCTGTCATGAAATAGTTCGCCTGAAGCTTGATTTTTTGGGCCGTCTGTCTAATATGCTCGCATGCTGGATCTTCACCACATTTTAAAATATGACAACTCTCCAAAAGGGACTGTTGAAGCTTTGCAAGAGTATTGGGACAAGGCCCTTTTTCATCCTTGGCAAGATATTGGGACCCGTCCTAGCAAAGAAATCCGTGGAAAAATGGTCGAACTGGGTTGGCATTTGGGCGGCTGCCCTCCCCTTGAATCTGAAAATTTACTGACTAAAATCAGTCATATTATTGAAACTTTACACTTAGGTTCTTTGATTGTTGATGATATTCAAGACGACAGCCTTGAACGCCGTGGACTTCCTACCCTTCATCGTATGCATGGTGTGCCGCTGGCTTTGAATCTGGGAAATTTTCTTTATTTTCAAGCCCTGAGTCTTGTCAGGCAATTAAATGCTAATGAAGCTTATCAACATGCCGCCGCTCAAAAAATTGCTGAAACTTTGCGTGATGCTCATTTGGGTCAGGCTTTAGATGTCTCGGTGGCTATTGATGAAGTTGAGCGCGCTAAGATTCCTAAGCTTGTTGAAACTAGTTTACGATTAAAAAGTGGCGCCTTGATGAAGCTCTCGGTGCAATTGGGTGCTTTGCTGAATCCTCAGTTTAAAAATTGGTTTGCTTTAGATTCCTTTGGCGAAGCGTTTGGCAGCTGTCTTCAAAAATTGGACGACGTTGGCAATTTTACGGTCGACGGCCTTCTAGAAAAACATCTCGAGGATTTAAAGCTTCGCAGACCCACTTGGATTTGGTCGGTCTTAGCGCAAACTGGATCTGAACAAGAATGGCAGGATTTTAACTCAGCCGTGCAAGCTTTGCCCTGCCGTGATCCCCTTCGACTTTTCATTCAATCCAGTTCATTAAAAGCCAAAGCCTTTGAAATGGCTGTGCAAGATTTAAAAGAAGTTTTAACAAATTTAAAAACAAGTTTTTCCTTGCAGGATTCTTGTCCTGCTTTCCAATTGACGACACAACTTACGGAAAGATTAACCAATGCCTACTAAGAATTCTTCCCAAAAAAAAGTCGCCGTCATCGGCAGTGGCTTCGGCGGCTTAAGTGTTGCCCTTCGCTTACAAGCTCAGGGCTGCCAAGTAAAAATTTTTGAAAAGCGCGATATGGCAGGCGGTCGTGCTTATGTTTACAAAGAAAAAGGTTTTACTTTCGATGCCGGCCCCACCGTCATCACGGCGCCAGAATGCTTGGAAGAACTTTTCACGATGACCGGTCGAAAACTTTCGGATTACGTCGAACTGATTCCCGTCAGTCCTTTTTATCGATTGTTTTGGGATGATGGTTATAAATTTGATTACTCAAACACAGCGGAAGAGCTTTATTCACAGATTGAAAAAAAATCTCCGGTTGATGTCAGCGGCTATAAGCGATTTTTAGAATATTCTAAAAAAGTTTTTGATCAAGGTTATACCCGCCTGGCCGCCACACCTTTTTTGCATTTATGGAGCATGGTGAAAGTATCACCACAGCTAGCTCGCTTGGGCGCTCATCGCAGTGTTTATAAAACAGTTTCCAGTTACATTAAAGATGAGCATCTACGGCAAGCCTTCAGCTTTCATTCCTTATTAGTTGGTGGAAATCCATTTAATACTTCGTCGATTTATACCTTGATTCACTTTTTAGAGCGAAATTGGGGCGTGTTTTTCCCACGCGGTGGAACCGGCGCCTTGGTGCAAGCGATGGTAAAGTACTTCCAAGAAATTGGTGGCGAAATTGTTTACAACAGTGAAGTGGATGAAATTTTAACTGAAAAACATCAAATCAAAGGCCTTCGTTTAAAAAATGGTCAAGTTTGGGACTGCGACACCGTTGTCAGCAATGGTGATGTTGTTCACACTTACAGGGATTTGCTGAAGCAAGATACGATCGCACAGAAAAAAGCAGCGAAACTTGAGAAAAATGATTTTTCGATGTCTTTATTTTTAATTTATTTTGGAACGAAAAAGAAATATCCTTACCTGGCTCATCACAATGTTCTTTTCGGTCCTCGCTATGAAGGTTTATTGGAAGATATTTTTACCAATGGTGTTTTGCCTAAAGATTTTTCTTTGTATCTTCATGTTCCTAGCTTAACGGATCAAAATTTAGCGCCGGAAGGCTGCGAATGTTTTTATGTCTTAGCTCCGGTTGCGCATTTAGGAAAACTGAAAATCGATTGGAAAATTGAAGGCCGAAAATATGCTGATAGCATCCTGAAATATATGGAAGAAAAATATATGCCGGGCTTGCGTGAAAACCTTGTGGTTGAAAAGATTTTTACGCCAGAAGATTTTAAGACAGAATTGAATGCACATATGGGGAATGCTTTTTCGTTAGAGCCAAAGCTGACACAAAGTGCTTACTTCCGCCTGCATAATCGCGACGCCAAGATTCATGGACTTTATTTTGTCGGTGCCGGCACTCATCCAGGAGCGGGCGTTCCCGGAGTTGTGAATTCGGCAAAGGCCACCGCTGGACTTGTTGCAAAGGATTTAGGGCTTCATGTCTGATCTGGTGATGGCCGCTAAAAATGATATTAAAAAAGGTTCAAAAAGTTTTGCCCTGGCCAGTTTCTTTTTTTCTAAAACTCAGAAAGAGTCTGCCTGGAAATTATACGCTTGGTGTCGTTATTGCGATGATGTGATTGATCATTCGGCAAACCTTGATGAAGCTCGGGCCCGCGTTCAAGAGCTGATTGAAAAAACAGAAGCTTGTTATGCAGGACATCCGCCCTCGGAACATCCTTGGCTTGGTTTTTCTGAAGTGATTCATGCCAATCAAATTCCTAAAAAATATCCCTTGGATTTATTGCGGGGCTTTCAAATTGATGCTATCGGCTTAGGGATCGAGAATCGTGAAGAGCTGATTGACTACTGCTACTGCGTGGCTGGAACTGTGGGTCTGATGATGTGCCATGTGATGGGCATCAGTCACACGAAGGCCTTAAAAAATGCCGTGGACTTGGGGTGCGCTATGCAAATGACGAATATTGCCCGTGATATTCGAGAAGATTTTCAGATGGGACGAAGCTATTTACCGGACACTTGGCTGGCCGAACAAGGACTGACCAGAGCTGATTTTTTTGAACCGACTTTTCGTAAAGATTTGTACACAGTGGCTCAGCGCCTGATGTGGGAAGCTGATTCTTTGTATGCTAGTGGTCGTGACGGACTTCATTATTTATCATTACGCTCTGCTTGGGCGGTCTGTATTGCTTTAAATGTTTATCGCGAAATTGGTCGAGAAGTGATTCGCCAAAAACAAAATCTTTTTGAGCACAGAATTGTCATTTCACCTCAACGTAAGTTTTTACTATTTATTAAAGCTAGCTTTGATATTCTAAGGCTGTGGCCTAAAAGATGGTTTCAGCCTTGGCAACAACTTGAACATTCTGAAGTATGGAGTGACCTATGAGTCAGACTTCTTTTTTACGCGAAACTTCGATCTATGCCTCTCGGGTCAGTGAGTTTTCAAAAACTGATTGGACCGTTTATGTTGTTTGGATTGGTCTTATGTATGGACTTTTCTTTGCTGTGATGACTTTTCTTTTGGCGGGTCATTATGCCGGTGTGGAATACCCTGCTTATGTTTGGAATATACCAGTCGGAGTTTTTATTTTTTCGACCGCGATTTCATTTGATACGATTGGACACAGAACCATTTACAAAGAGTATTTGCAAAAAGGCGAAGCCTTGTGCCATCACATTACGATCTTTGCAGGTATTACAAGCACTGTGCTTTTATGTTTAGCTTATACCTTTCCTGTTTTTATGCGGGTCCCGGCTTTGATTTTTACTTTGCTAAGTGTATTTTATTCGATTGTTGATGAAGCTCTTCACTGGCATCGGTATATGACAAAAAATTCTGACCGTGTCGAAATGTGGAGTCACTTTTTTATCTTTGTCGGTCACTTGATCATGGTGGCCGCTTGGTGGCAGTGGTTTGATCAAGGTTATCCTGGCGTGGCTGAAACTGTGGCCCGCAACGCGTTCTTAAGAATTCTTTAACGAAAGCTTTTTTCTTCTTCCTTTTTCGAAAGGAAGAAGGCCAACAATAAAAATAAAACTCCGTAAGAGATCAATCCATAGACATATCTATTTTCGACTTCGCGCTTAAGAACTGACGCCCAAATAATTTCACCATACATTCGAGTGGGTAAATATTCAGAAATTTTTTGAATGGCGGTCGGTAAAATATTGGGTGGCATCCATAAGCCGCCAGCAAACGATAAAGGTAAATACACAAGGTTTGCAACGGGTAGAATGGCCTGACTGTTCACTGATAAGCCCAAGCAAATCCCCAACAGTGCAAAAGGAATGGCTCCACAAAATAGTAAAGCAAACAATCGCAGCCATTCAATATCAGATATTTTTAAATCCGCAAAAATTAAAGCCGTTGCAAAGACACCGCAAATGGCCAGCATAGAAAATAAAATTCCAGCCAAGACTCGTGAGCCTAAAATAACGCCTTTTCGGCTGGGCAAAGAGCGTAAGTAAAAATACCATGATGATTCTTTATCCTGGGAAATCCCCACTCCGAATTGAAAAAGCACAACTGATAAAACACCAAAACAAGCAAATGAGGCCGACAGAATTGCGATCGAACCGGGCTCTTTGGCGTTAGGAATGCCAAAGAACCAAAAAAACATCGAAGGAAATAGAATGGTCGATACCAAATACATCGGTTGACGGAAAAGCTCTAAGCACATGTACAAAGTATGGGTCAAAAGAAGTTTAAAAAAATTCACGCTTTGCCTCTGATCTTTAAAAAGGCTTCTTCCAAAGTGCTGGGGTGAATGTGGAGATTTTTAAACTCTGGTTTTTGCAAGACTAAGTTTTTAACAAACTGATCTGAATCTTGGACATATTCCAAAACTTGCTGTCCTTTGAATTCATAGGTGATTTTTTGATATTCTATTTTCTTTTTAATTTCTTCGACAGTTCCGTCGCTGATGAGATGGCCATGATCAATCACCAGGACGCGATCCGCAACAGTGCCCGCTTCATTTAAATCATGGGTTGAAAGCAAAACTGTTCCCCCACTATTTTTAAATTCTTTGATCTCTTGCCACAGGTTAAGTCTTGATTCGACATCAAGACCCGTGGTGGGCTCATCTAAAATTAATATCTTGGGACGACCCACTAAGGCACACGCTAAACCAAGACGACGCTTTTGACCGCCACTAAGACCACCCACTTTATGAGTCATCAAATCAGTCAATTCAAACTTTTTCGTTAATTCAGTCATGGGCACGGGCTCTGAGTAATGAGCACTGACAAATTTAAGAATCTCTTCAACTTTAAGGTGGGCTGGAAAAGATAGGTCTTGCGATGTGTAGCCCAATTGATCTTTGATTTTTAAGGAGTGTTCTTCAGAGCCACAAATTCGCAAAATTCCCGAATCAGGCTTGCGAAGACCCATAATAATTTTTAAAGTGGTGCTTTTTCCCGCCCCATTTGGACCCAGAAAAGCCACAATTTGCTGAGGTAAAATTGAAAAACTTAAACCTTTAAGGGCGATTTTTTTTCCATAAGATTTATCCAGCCTTAAAACCTCTAAGACCGGACTCATACGGATTTCTTTTCAAATACTTGCCGAAACTCTTCGGGGAATTTGGGGTGCTCTGTTTTAAAAATTCGATCCCAAAAGGTGTAGAATAAGCCGTAATTATATCGATAGTAACGATGATGTTGGGTGTGATGAACGCCACTGACCAACCACTTCCCAAGACCTTTTTCACTTCCTTCAGGCAAAATTTCAAAACCTAAATGATTTGTAATTCCCGATAGTGTCATAAAAGTCAGATAAATTAAAATCATCACCGGATGTAATGGAATGATCAAAATTAATAAGGGCAAAGCCGCCGCCTGAATCAATGCTTCGACGGGATGAAAAGAGAACGACGCCCATGGTGACGGCGTCAAAGAATTATGATGCACACTATGGAACCTACGGTAAGCCCAAGATGTGTGTAAAAATCGATGAGTCCCATAAAAATAAAAATCATGCACGACACTTAAAATCAAAAGACTTGGAATCAGATACCACAAACCATACTGATCAAAAGAAAGGTAAATCAGCGTCCAGCCCTTTTGCCACATGATTCCCATGGCTAATGCACCCATCGTAAAAGGAAGGCCCGTCAACAACGACCATTTAATTTCATAAAGTTGAATTTTTGCAGCTGGAAGATTGTTATAGATCTGCCTTTGCCGCAAGACCCCTGGCTTCAGTCGATAAAAAAGATACCAAAATGCTCCGGCCATCAGGAAATATCGAAAGACCAGAATTCCAAAAAGCACAGCACAAGCCATAAGAAAATTTCTTGGCTCTATCAGATCGAAAGGAATATAAGATTCAAATTTTTCAAAGTGTCCCACATCTAAAAATTTCGTGGAATTCCAGTCCTTTTGCAAGTAGATTGCGGATGTATGAGGACTTTGACAATTGCCGGTGGTGGCCTTTCAGGATGTTTACTTTTAGCAGCTCTTAAGCATCGCTGGCCCGATCTTTCATTACAGTTAATGGAAAAAAGTAACCAGTTGTGCGGAGAGCACACTTGGAGCTTTCATCATGACGATGTACCGGCCGCTTGCTGGCCATGGCTGGATCCTCTGATCTCTAAAAAATGGCCGGGTTATGAGGTTTTTTTTCCAAAACATCATCGAAAATTTGATTCGCCATACTATTCTATTAAATCCCGAGATCTGGCTCAAAAGATCACCACCTTATTCCCCCAGGAAATTCATCTCAAAGCGCAAGTTTCTGAACAGAAGGCTGACTTTCTTGCCATGGGTTGGCCGGCTCGGAAACAGGCCCGTTACTATGGTTTTCAAAAATTCGTCGGCCTTGAAATAAAAACTGAAAAACCGCATGGCTTAAAAGTGCCCATTTTAAAGGATGTCAGACAAGCTCAGACGGATGGCTATCGATTCTTTTATGTTCTTCCTTTCAATGAAAATGAGCTTTTGATTGAAGATACTTACTATTCTAATTCTCCGGATCTGGACCAAGATCATATCTGTGAGGAAATCAAAAACTATGCGAATCAGCAAGGTTGGAAAATCTCTCAGATTTTGAAAACTGAAAAAGGCTCGCTGCCGCTGGATCTTTATGGTTTTGAAGAAACTTTTTCACCTTTAGCCTTGGGCGCCGCAGCTGGGCTGGCCCACCCTGTAACTGGATATACCCTGCCCGCAGTGCTTCAACAGATTCAAAGCCTACTAGAAGTTTCTTCTCCGGACATAGATCTTTGGAGAAAACAAATTTCAGTGAAGAATCAGCAAATATTAAAACCCTATTCGTACTATCGCTTTTTAAATCGTATGATGTTTAAAGCTGCAACGCCCTCGATGCGGTACAAAGTATTAGAGCGTTTTTACACGCTGCCTGAAGATTTAATTCAAAGATTTTATGGGGGTCGAACGACTTTACGAGATGAATTTCGTATTCTTTTAGGAAAACCACCTGTCCCTATCCTTAAGGCTGTTCGCGAATTTTCAGACCTCCCATAGTCTGTTTAAAAATCATGTCATGTTGACTGACTTAAAATACTAACTCATCCTAAAGGCTCTTAAAAAGGGTGAAAAAATGAATTTTAAAAGCCTGCTGATTTCGACTTCGATGCTTGCTGTCATGGCGATTCCTACGGGCAAAAAAGAGGCTTGGACCGAGCTGGCTTTTAAAAATATTCCGACCAATACGGTGTCTTATTCGACGACAGGCTTAAATGTCGTCGTCAAAAATTCGGCCAGTCCCCTGGTTTATAAGTTGGACAAATTTTATAAAATTTCTGGCTTTGAGGTGGTTCTAAAAATCGATGGCGATCTGCAGAACGCCCCCCCAGAAAAAAGCATTGAAGAAGATTCCTTATTTCGCTTGGGCCTTGTGGTTGAAGGCAAGCAAAAGCTGAGTGCTTTGAAAAAACTTTTTGCCCCGGACTGGGTTAAAAAACTTTTTGCCTTAGCTCCAGAAGGAGCGGGCTTAGAAAAAATTTATTTCTACAATGTCGGCCGCACAACAGCCTCATTGGGACTGAAAAGAGATCATCCAAAAACTGATCTGATGAGCGAAGAGGTCGTCGCCGTTCGTCAAAAAGATGAGACTGAAGTCAAAATCAACTACCACTTGCAAAAGCCCGTCAATATCGCAGCTTTATGGCTGAGCATCGATGGCGATGATTCAAAATCTTCCTTCACAACAAATATTGAAAAAATAAATTTAATCACCGCTGAATAGGAGTTAATGATGTCTGAAACCTATTACGACCCAAAGGATCTAGCTAAGTTCGGTTCCATCGGTGAATTTGGACCAGAATTGGCCAAAAAGTTTTTTGATTATTATGGTGAAGTTTTTAAAGAAGGGGCACTGACCGCCAGGGAAAAATCTTTGATTGCGCTGGCCGTTTCCCATGCTGTGCAATGCCCCTACTGCATCGATGCCTACACGGCAGACGGTCTTGAAAAAGGGCTCAATGAAAAACAAATGATGGAAGCTGTCCATGTCGCTGCTGCCATTAAAGGTGGCGCGACTTTAGTTCACGGTGTCCAAATGATGACAAAAGTAAAAAAATTAAGCATGTGAGGTTTTTATGATTCGTTCCCTGAAAGCGCGTAAAAGTAGTTTAGCTGAAACTGATGGTCAATTAGATCGACTGAATAATTTCAGTGATCGAATCAAGGACCTGCCCACTTTTGGCACTAAGATGAAAGAGGTCGGTCTTTTTCCGCTGATGCCGACAAATCTTGAAATTTTTCAAGTCAATATGGGCAAGATGTGCAATCAAACTTGCAAACATTGTCATGTTGATGCCGGCCCCGACCGTCGAGAGATCATGACCCGCGAGACGATGGAAAAAGTTTTAAAAGTTCTAGCGACGTCGACGACTCACACCGTGGATCTAACAGGTGGCGCCCCGGAAATGAATCCGCAGTTTCGTTGGTTTGTCGAACAACTGAGTCAGTTAAAAAAGAAAATTATTGCTCGATGCAACCTGACGATCATCATGGCGAACAAAAGTTATCACGATCTTCCTGCTTTTTATAAAAAACATAATGTGCATATTGTTTCATCTTTACCCTATTACGATAAAGATAAAACGGATCGGCAGCGGGGTGACGGTGTTTTTCAAGATTCTATTTCGGCTTTAAAATTACTGAACAGCATCGGCTACGGGAAAGAAGGCACGGGATTAAAGTTAGATTTAGTCTATAACCCGGCGGGAGCCTTTTTACCTGGCAACCAAGCGGCCCTGGAAAGCGATTTCAAAAAAGAGCTCATGCGCCTGTTTAACATTGAATTCAATCAGCTTTTTGCTATTACCAACATGCCTATTTCACGTTACTTAGATTACTTGATCGAAAGTGAAAATTACGAAGGCTATATGGAAAAGCTAGTGAATGCTTTTAATCCTACGGCGGCCAAAGGTGTGATGTGCAGGAATACAATTTCAATCAGCTGGGATGGCTACCTTTATGATTGTGATTTTAATCAAATGTTAGATTTAAAAATTAATGGCGGGAAAGTTCATCTGGATCAGTATGAAGAAGCCAGCATGAGCAAGCGGTCTATTATTTTAAATCAGCACTGCTATGGTTGTACAGCGGGTGCGGGCTCTAGTTGTGGCGGCGAAACTATTTAATTTTTATCTGGGAGCAGTTTTATGTGGGCATTATTAGGTGGTTCAGGCTTTGAAAAATTTGAAGAATTTCAAAAATTAGAATCCTTGTCGGCCAAGACACCATTTGGCGAAACCTCCTCTGGAATTTGTCGAGTTAAATTGGGCACGACTGAAATGCTTTTTATCCCCCGCCATGGTGAGCGGCATGAAAAGTTACCGTCTGAGGTGAATTACCGAGCTAATATTTGGGCTTTAAAAAAAGCAGGGGCTTCAAAAATACTTTCGGTGTCTGCGATTGGCAGTTTAAAAACTGAATTTAAACCAGGTGATCTGGTCGTTCCAAATCAATATTTAGATCGAACGAAGTCAATTCGGGCCCATACCTTTTGCGGCCAGGGACTTGTTGGTCATGTCTCCTTAGCCCATCCGGTGACATCAGAGTTGGTCGAGGCCTTAAAAAAACATCGATCTGATTTTGAATTTAAAATTCATTTTGGCGGTACCTATGTTTGTGTCGAAGGGCCCTATTTTTCCACTCAAGCTGAATCAAAAAGCTTTATTGCCCAAGGTGCCGACATCATAGGGATGTCCAATTTTCCTGAATATGCTTTAGCCCGTGAGGCCGGCTTGGGTTATCTTCCGGCCTGCTTTGTGACGGACTATGACTGCTGGGACGATGCCATCCCGCATGTCACACTTGAAGGGGTTTTTGAAATTATGCGGCAAAATAAATTAAAAGCCTTTGAGCTTTGCAAAAAATTTATTTCAGCCAATGCTCAAATTCTACCCAAGGGTTGCCCAACACAGGGTCTGCAAACTGGTTTGATGACTCCTAAAGAATTTATCACCGCTGATCAACGTCAGTGGCTTGACGTGCTATTAAGTTAGAGGCTGCCTTGTTAAGTGTTATTATCCCCACGGCCTATGAATCAGAAACTGTCCTTTTCGGGCAAGCTGTTGACTGTTTGGCAAAATATCAAAACGTCGAATTGATTTGTGTCGACAAATCAGAGGCAAAAACTAGGGCTGAAAGATTGAATTTAGGATTTGAACGGGCCCGTGGTTCGATGATTCTATTTTATCACCCTCGCAGTTTTGTAGATCCAAAAGGGATCGAATATTTAATAGAGCATTCAGAAAAAATTCTTTGGGGTGCTTTTACCCACCAGTTTGACCACAGTCATTTTTTATTAAAATTCACCTCTTGGTATTCAAATAAAATAAGAGGGCAAGGGCGCGGAATTTTTTATTTAGATCACTGTATTTTTTTTCATCGTTCTTTGCGAAAAAAACCAATTCCACCCGTCGAGATCTTTGAAGATACAGTGCTGAGCGCCCAATTAAGAGGACAGCAAAGTCCTATTTTACTGCCTTTTAAAAGCACGACTTCAGCCTTACGTTTCACAAAAAACGGAATTTGGAGACAAGCCATCCTTAACCAAATTATGAAAATTGGTTTTTACTTCAATGCGTCTCCGCAGCTTTTAAATAAGATTTATGAGCGAGGCTTGAATTTAAATGATCCAAAAAAAGGCACTAGAGTATAAAATAAAATGGATAATCCCATAAGGACAAGATCTTCAACAACAGTTCCCCAACCAAGCGGTCGCTGCCAGAAAACGCCAAAGCATCCACAGTTTGTTAATTGAAGTCCTCTTTGAATTGAAATAATCGAAAGCAACGTATACCCAGCGTGCATCAGAATTAATAAAATGCCGCAGTAGCGCTGATATATTCCTAGGATTAATGCCAGAGCCAAAAAAAGTTCGAATAAACTGACGGCCAGACCTAGGCCCAAAGCCAACCATCCTGGAAGGCCAAATTGATAGCTAATAATGACCTCAGCGAAGCCTCGGTTATCTAAAAGCTTGCCGACGGCTGTCAAAACCAAGAGGAGAATAAAAAAAACCTTCAAGCCTTTAAAAAGATTTTTATTTTTCATAATTTATTTCCATGAGACAATTCTGCAACGGGGATGATCTTATGTCGATGAAAATTGTTTTTTTAATTTTTGGATTTTGCTGTTTAAGTCGCGCTGATTTGAAGTTTGATGATCTATCAATGCCCGAAAGTGTGATGGTTGATACAAAAAACTTAGTCCTGAATGGCACCTCTTTTCGCAAAGCCAGCCTGTTTAATGTGAAAGTTTGGCTGAGTGGACTGTATTTAGAAAAAAAATCAAATCAAGCCGAGGAAATTTTGAAATCGATAGGCCCGAAGGTGATTCGCCTTTTTCCGCTTTATAATATTTCGCTCAATGACAGCATTAAAGGCTGGAAGGTGGCCTTTGAAGGCAATTGCGAAAATCAGTGCCAGATTTTGGACCCCGAAATTCAGAAATTTCTTAAAAGTATTCCTGAATTTAAAAAGAAGGACGAATACCTTTACACTTTTACCAATCGTGGAGTGACTTACACCTTGAACGGGAAAGAAGTTTTTAAATCAGAAAGCCCGGAATTTTCTAGGTTATTGCTATCGACTTGGATTGGAAAAAAACCACCGACAGAAGAAGCTCGCCGGGGACTTTTATCGATTAAATAATGATTCATCTTCAATGGCTTGAAAGAAAATGCTCCATAATTTTTCTTGATCAAAATTTGTGACAATTTTAATATCACGGCTTAAGACGGCTTTTTTTCGGTCATGGGCCGTAGCTGGCTGGTTTAAAACATCACATAAAAAAAGACCTCTCTTAAAAAGGTAGCCTTTGCCTTCCTGAATTTCACAAACCTGCGGGTGGACACAAGCCATGGCGTTGAGTAAATCCCAAACGGGAAAACTACTACGGCCTTTTAAGATCAGACTGCGCCAACGCCAGCCACGACTATTTTCTTCAAGATATCGACCCACCTTAGAAGTTTTCAGTCTTTTGAAGTGATTCGAATTTATTTTTAACCGATAGGCTACATCAAGAGGTACAACCGTGATCGGATACCGACAGGACAAAACATTCAAGAATGCTGGCAAATCCTGAGTGGCATTAAATTCGATCGGCCAATAAGGCGGAAAAAATCCCTTTGTGAAAATTCGCCCAAGAGTCATCCAGATCTGCGTCGGCTGATATTTATTATTTAGAAACGCTGATAAGTTGGTCAAAGGGCCTAAGGCTAAAAAAGAATTTATTCCTGCGGGATATTCCTTCATCACAGGGATTTCACGAATATTGAGGCCCTGCTGACATTGAATTTTTTGCTCAACAAGTTCGGTCAAATATAAATTATTAAGGTGGGCCTTGTTGGCAGACGTATTTCCACCGACACTCCAGATTTCTTGAATGGGGAATTTGCATTTTAAGAGGAAACTAAGGGCAAAGGCATCGTCGACGTCTCCGCCCTGTCGACCTAAGCTAGGTGGTCCCAGTGCATTGTCTGTATCAATGACGACGGGAATTATTGATCGTCCAATCATAAGGAAGATATCTGACTTTGTAATCAGAAGGCACAGGGGTCTTGCGATACAGGTTCACGTAGGTCGCAATCGTAGGCGCCTTCTTTGGGACAAAATCCTCGGGAAAAAAATGAAGGATTTCGGACACAGAAACTTCTTTGTTTTGATCATCGACTTTGATATTTTTATTTGAATTAAAGAACTCGACCGCACCGGTCTGCAGTTCGTCCTCTAAATTTTCAGCTCTAAAGGGCTCTTGCGGCAGCCTGGGACATGAAACTGACATACAGTTAAGGGCCCAATGAACACGATCTTCACCTAGGGATCGGATAAAGTTCTTTTCATAGGCTTCAAGGGACATGATTTCTGCTCCGATTTCCATTTTTGTCAGCCGAAAGAAAAATAGCTTACTAAGACCTGAATTAGATTTAGGAATTCCCCTTTGTAAAACGGTGTACATCGAAAGGGCATTGTAAGCATTCAAATGGTGAGCTAACGCCTGCTCTGCATTTCCTAGGTCGACAAATTTTTTCTTTGCGACATAAAAAACAAAATCAGAAAGATCTTTAGAGTCTTTTTGCAGCCCCTCAAAATCAACTTCGCCCTCTTTATTAACGAAATTTTTAAGGACTCTGCTGTAAGCTTCAAGGGCTTTATTTGAATCTAAATTCGATCCTGACGTAGGAGTTTTCTGCATTGTTGAACATGCTGATAGCAGCACGATTGCTAAAACTCCTACAAGTCGGATTCTGTTAAGCATTTTTAATCTCTTTTTCTTTTTGTTCTTTTAATACTTGTTTGACCCGTCCTTTTGCATTTTTCATTGGCAGCGTCGTAGGATCTAATTCAAAAATCGTTCCTGCTGGAATTGGATCCAAGGTGCCAGTCAGGGGATTCCAAACTTTTTCACCTTCAATGGATTTCATTTTAACCGGAGCTAGAATATATTCGTCTCGTTTGGCATTGTGCATACACATCGACAATGGACCATCTTTTGTCGCCACCATAAAGACACAACCTTCAAGACGCTCTTCTTCTAGTTTGCAAGCATCCATAAAATTATGAATAAAAAAGGAAAGCTTATTCACTTTAAAGCCGGATTTTAAAAGATCCCACCTCATGCGCCAGAAATTCCGTCCTAAGAACTTTAATCCTGGAATAATCAAATGCTTATGTCCGGCGACAGTCTTAATGACACGAAATACCGTTTTCATTTTATCTTGGCGATCAAACTCGACGTCTTTTGTAATATCCAAGACTTCAATTAGAAAATCAGGGTCGTCCCAAATATCGTATAGTTTTCCATTGCAAGAAAACATATAAGAATACTTATTGCACTTAGGGTGACCAACGATGGGAACATCAAAGTTAATTTTTGATTCTGCACCCTTTCGGATTTGCTCCATCACAGTTTCTTGAGTGATCACAAAATCACGTTCACGAAGAACACCGCGCCCGGTGTCGGCTTGCAGCTGAAATGATCCAAAACGAATAAATTCAGATTGATCTCTGAAAAAGCGGACCATATCAGGAATCTCGTGAAAATTTCCAGCATGAACTGTTGTGTTGAAAATGATCATCAGCGGAAGACCCTTGGCCCGCTCAATGTACTCTTCCCGAACTTTATTCAATTCAATTTCGGTCTTATAGCCTTTACGTTCTTGCGTTAAGTCGACATGAAAAGCGACATCAGAAAGTCCGACACCGCTTAATTCAGTCAGCAAATCTTTTGTCGCTTTAATTCCATTTGTAAATAAAGAGGCCCGCATTCCAGAATCGACAATCCTTTTAACGATGGCCACAAGCTCAGTGCGCTCTCGCAAAGTGGGGTCTCCACCAGAAACTTGTACATCTGTATTAGGACCGTAGTGGGCGCGAACCATATCAATACGGCGAAAGATCTCTTCTAAAGGAACATCTTTCACGGCTTCAGAGGCATCTGATAAATAACAAAGGGTGCAATCCAAATTACAACGCTGAGTGATTTCCAAAGACACGCAACCAATACCCCAGCGTCGACCCGCCAGCTGAGCTTTTCCCCACTGATTGATCTTCTTCATTCGAGCTTTGATGGGCTCACGATATTGGCCTGCCGCTGGAATATCTTTATAAGGCTTCCAATCGTGAATCTGTTCGGCGTTCATATAGACAACTTGTTCTTCGTTTTGTTCCATTGATTTCTCCGGATTTAGTGGGGCTTAAACAGTGTGAGAATTTTGACCTTAGCAGTCAATAATTTCGTGTCAGTCCAGGTGCAACAAAATTTCTTGTTTGCCGCTGGGCCAAAGTATTTAAATCTTTTTTGAAAATTCTAAAAGCTTTAAATTCAACTGATCCCGAACAATTCGAAACTGGTTGAGCTGTTCTATTTCGGAACCTTTATTCGCGGCAGGATCAGGCATTGGCCAATGCAACTTCTTGGCCTTAAAACCAGGCACGACAGGGCATACCTCTTCAGCGCATAAGGTAATGAGATAATTTAATTTTTCGCGGAATTCAGGCTTCAGATTTTCCCACGATTTGGAACATTGTGTAGAAATATTAATACCGATTTCAGCCAAAGCTTTTTGGGCTAATGGATGAACAAATTTTGGATCTGATCCAGCGCTGGCGACCTCGGCTTTAGAACCGAAAATGACGCGCGCTAAACCTTCGGCCATTTGGCTTCGTGCCGAATTAGCGACGCACATAAATAGAATTTTCATCATGGACCTCCCTGTCCTGGTCGAAAAAAATCTGGTGTTCAATCTAAGAGTCTGCCAGACTTAATCAAATATTTCCAAAAAATAAAAAAGGATCCTAAAACTATGAGTAACGAAATTCAAACCCTTGATAACGTCAAAGAATACTACGGTGAATTTTTAAAGACCAATCAGGATCTTCAGACCAGTGCCTGCTGTACCGCCGAAGCGATGCCGGCCCATCTTCGTCCCATCCTCAAAGAAATTCACGAAGAGGTGCAGGAAAAATTTTACGGCTGCGGCTCACCGATTCCACCAGAGCTTGAAGGTCGCACAGTTTTAGATTTAGGTTCAGGCTCAGGTCGAGATTGTTTCTTAATGTCAAAACTGGTGGGCCCCAATGGTAAAGTGATCGGTGTTGATATGACCGACGAACAATTAGCCGTTGCAAGAAAACATTTGGACTATCATACAAAAAAATATGGCTATCAAAAGCCAAATATAGAATTTAAACAAGGCTACATTGAAGACCTTGAAAGTGCCGGCGTTAAATCCAACTCGGTCGATGTTGTGACATCAAACTGTGTTTTAAATTTATCACCTTCGAAAAAGAGAGTCTTTTCAGAAATTATGCGCGTCTTGAAACCGGGTGGTGAGTTGTATTTCTCAGATGTTTTTGCAGATCGAAGAATTCCCGCCCCCCTTGCTGCGGATAAAGTTCTGTTGGGTGAGTGCTTGGGTGGGGCCATGTATATTGAAGACTTCCGCCGCTTAATGTCTGAAAATAATTGTCATGATTTTCGGGTTGTTTCAAAATCAAAGTTAGAGCTTCAGTCCGGTGACATTCAACGAAAAATTGGCATGGTGAATTTTTATTCAATGACAATTCGTGCTTTCAAAATGCCTTTAGAGGACCGCTGTGAAGATTATGGCCAAGTGGCTTATTATTTAGGAACGATCCCCGAATATCCACATGCCTTTATGTTAGACGATCACCATCTTCTGAAAACTGGGCAACCTTTGGTTGTTTGCAGTAACACAGCCAGCATGCTGAAGGACTCTCGATATGGTCGTCATTTTAAAATTGTAGGCGATACGAGCGCTCATTATGGTATTTTTGATTGCGCCCCTGATGCTGGTGCCGCCAGCAACGGCATGCCCGCAGCTTGCTGCTAACGGTTCTCAGTAAAATCTAAATTGATCAGCCGACGGTAGTTTTTAATAAATCCGTCGGCGGCTTTCGGTAAATTCTGGTGCCAATCATTGTGGGCATTGTGATCTGATCCATCCGTAATATATTTTATACTGACAAATGGAATCTGTTGCCACAGACAAACTTTCGCCAAAGCATAAGCTTCCATGTCGACAATCTGACATTCTACTTTAGGTTTCCCAGTCTCAAAACTGTCGCCAGTTCCACACAGTCCGCCCTCAAGCCAATGGGCGCGCCGAGGATATTCAATCATCGGTGGAGCTTCTTCAAAAGGTGTGGTTCCCGCTTTAAATCCCAGGGCTGAGACATCCATGTCCCTTTGAACAAAACGATGACATTCAACCATGGCATGGGTTTTAAAAATTGAGCTTCCAGCCGTGCCGAAATTAAAAACAACCTTGGGGTCGCGACCTAAATGCTTGAGCTCTAATAATTTTTGGGCGAGATAAAATGTGGCATTGATTTTACCTAAGCCGGTGTAAAGAGTTTGGGCGCCCTCTTGTTCGAAAAGATTCTGGCCTTCTTCTTTCATGGCTAAAACAACTAAAAATTGATCGTGAGCCATTAGTAGGTCACCACGGAATGAACCAAGCGATCTTTGAATTTCATTTGGTTCAAAAAAGTTATATTAATAAGCACACAGACATCGACCACTTCAAAGCCAGCTTGCTGGCACAAATCGATTCCAGCTTGCAAGGTTCCACCGGTTGCTAAGACATCATCAACAATCAAAACAGATCCAGACCCTGGGGTCATTTCCAAACTTGCCGACCCGTATTCTAAAGAGTAAGAAATTTTCTTCACTGGCGGCGGCAGCTTTCCTGCTTTCCTGAGAGGAATAAAACTCTTTTTATACATTGAAGCCAATGCGGCTCCAAGAATAAATCCTCGCGATTCAATTCCTACGATCGCCTGAATTTGAGAGAGATCAACTTTCGTCACCATTTGTTCAAGGGCTGCCTGAAAATCTTTCGGAGATTCTAGCAGCGGAGAAATATCTCGAAAAAGAACCCCAGGAATTGGAAAGTCAGGAATATCTTTGATCAAATTTTTGAATGTCATAGGATGCCATTATAGAATGACAAATCAGCTCGGTCAAAAGCATCCAGACCTTGACTTTAAACCAGTTGAAAATTTTTGAAATAGAAGGAAAATAGGATTCATGCCACTTAACAAGAAAAAATCAAAAGCAATGTCCTCAAAAAAAATTATTAAAAAAAAATCTTCTAAAAGAGCTTATGACAACACAACCCGCTCAGAGAAGTCTTTGGTCACCCAACAAAAAATCATAGAAACTTTAGTCAGTCTATTGGTTAAAAGAAAGGGTGGCGAGGTTCATTTTGAGGAAATTGCCATCAAACTTGGTATTTCTGAACGAACCATTTTTCGATTTTTTAAAGACAAGGAAACTTTGCATCAGGCCATGGATCAGTATTTGATGACCTATATGCAAGCCAGCATGCATCAACTGGACACAATGGACTTTATCGGTTTTGTAAAAAATTCTTTTTTACTTTTTGATCGTAATGAACCATTGGTATTAGCTTATTTATTTTCTGGCTTTGGCCACGAAACACGCCAGATCTTTCGGAAAAAATTAACCGCAGCGATCATTCAACGAATTCTTCGAGAAAAAAAACTAAGCCTCAACCCAGAGCTGCAAAAGAAAATGGCTTTTATGACAACTATGGTGAATGCCAAGATCTGGTATGATTTAAAATCTGACTTTGGCTTCTCGGGTGAGGACATGGGCCCCACCCTTGAATGGGCCATGAAACTACTTATTGATCATCTTTAGATTCACGGCGCAAATTCATTTAAAGCATCAACAAATGCTTGCGTCGTATTGACACGATTTAAATTATTGTCCGATAAAATATCTCGGGTCGAAACTCTATTGCCATAGACAGAGTGATTGTAGCCCTCTAAAGACGATAAGACGGATCCATTCACGCTAGCTCCTGCATAAAATCCTTTTCCACGGGAATAACTGTAAACGGGACTGTCCAATTTAAAATCGGTTCCAGCTTCAAGTCCCCGACCGACCGGTCCCACGGTCGCACTGATATCCGCACCAAGACTTAATTTCGAACTGCTAAGGGCATCGATCGCCTCAGGTTTTGTAAAAACTAGCACGACATCAATTTTTTCTAGTCCTGCCAAAAATCCCCAACTCAGACCGTTCATCTGATGAAAGGCCGCTGGCGACCAGCCGTGGGATGTACGGCACGAAGTCACGCCCCAGCCAGTTCTTCCGCCAACAATAAAGCCAGCACGAAACATTTTTGTGATGACGGTGACACATTCTGCATGTTTCAAAAGCGAAATCGGAATGGCTTGATCGTCTCGCGCCATAAACTGATGTAGGGACCTCGAGGCCTCCACCGATTTCGATTGGGCTTTGGCCCTAGTTTCGGCATAAGTACTTAAAGAAAAAGACAAAGCTAAGATAAGACTTAAAATTCGCATATCAACCTCCTATGTTTGGGATTGCGATGGGCCCAACTGTATAAAAAGTATTAAAATTTTATGCGACAGATTTGTGATAAAGAAGAACTTCTTTAAAGACAATCACACTGATGATTGTCTTTATCCATATTCCAGCAATGAAAAGTGCGACCGCTTTTATTAATTTCAATTTCTGAGACAATATTGTTTCTTAAAACTGACATGACTTCGCTTCCGTCTGCGTAATAAAGCCGCTGGGCTTTTTCAACCAAGGTGACTTGTCCTTCTTTCTCTAAAGACGCGATAAAAGTTTCGTTAGGATCCACAGTTTGTTCGGCCGGCAAATTGATGGGGACAGGTAAATCGTCTTTATCTACCCCTGCATATTTTAGCTTTCTTGTGACTCGATTATCGTCGCCTACTTCAGATTCAATTCGAATTCTTCGTTTCTCTCCAGAGGGTAAAACTAAATGTGTGCTGATCCAGTCTTCAGCTTCCAAGACAACCTCACCTAATTCGGATCGCAAAGCATTCTTCCAATTTTCTAAATTGGGTTCGCCTTCAGTGGCCTGTAAATTATTTTGAAAACTAAAACAAGTCTGAGCCCCCGTTAAAGCTTGAGTAAAGTTAACGCGAAGGTTTTGATTGTTAGTATTGACTGCCGCAACTTCCAAAGAGGTTGCAAGATTTTCATTTTTTTCTGAAGTTGATTTGGCGACCTCTGGATCGGCTTTAATTTTTTCGGTGTTAAAAGTTTCAGGCGCGGAATTTTGATGGGAACTTCTCCATAATAGGCACATCCCAATGATGACTGCCAAGACCGCGAACCAGTGCTGTTTGCTCATTCTAAATTTCCTTCTTAAAAGTCCATATTATCATATTGCGCAAGGATGTGAACAAGTCTTAGACTCAACGAATGAACCTTCGACCATTTAAAACTGGTGACAATCTTTTTTCCATTTCGGGTGCCCTGCAATGGGCCGGAGATATTCTGACGGCAAAATACATTGTGACAGGTCCCTTACAAAATATTCGGGGCCTTTCGCCAAGGGAACAAATAACAGAAAGAGCTGACGGTTTATGGAAAACAACCTGTTTTGAGTGGTTTTTGAAGCCTCATTCTGGCCAGGCCTATTGGGAGGCTAATTTTTCGCCCACGGGGGCCTGGAATATTTATTTGCTAGACGGTTATAGAAAAAACCTTTTATCAGAGGAACGCGTTTCAAATTTGCCCCTGACAACTGAGATGTTTTCAACTGAATGGCATCTGAAAGCGCAAATTGATTTTTCAAAAATAGCCTTCCCCGCAGGGACAAATTTCAAGGCTCACCTTTCTGCTGTCATAGAGACTGTGGACGATCAAAAAAGCTACTGGAGTTTAAAGCACACGCAGAAACAGCCGGATTTTCATCATCCAGATCATTTTATTCTAGATATTCAAAAGGAGTCCTAAGTGAAGCTTGGCATTGATCGACTGATCAGCAACGCAAAATTAAAAAAGGAGCTAAAGGGAAAAAAATTATCTTTGGTCGCCCACCCGGCTTCAGTCACTTCAAACTTAGTCCATTCTTTGGATGCTTTAGTTAAAAATAAATTTAAAATCGTGTCAGCCTTTGGTCCACAGCATGGCCTGCGCGGCGAAAAACAAGACAACATGATCGAAACCGAAGATTTTATTGATCCCATTTATCATATTCCGGTCTACAGTCTTTATGGAAAAACTCGACGGCCGACAGACAAAGCCATGCAGGAACTTGATATTGTTCTTTTTGATCTGCAAGATGTGGGCACTCGGATTTATACTTTTTTAACAACCCTTAGATACATGATGGAAGCTTGTGCAAAAAATGATAAGTCTCTTTGGGTTTTAGATCGTCCTAACCCCGCAGGGCGTCCTATCGAAGGCAGTTTGCTGAAGCCTGGTTGGGAAAGTTTTGTTGGCGCAGGTCCATTGCCCATGCGCCATGGTCTGACCTTAGGAGAGGCCGCCCTTTGGTTTAAAGATCATTTCAAAATCAATGTTGATTTAAGAATTATAAAAATGGACGGCTATAAACCTGATCAAGGACCTTATTTCGGCTGGCCCGCTCAGATGTCTTGGTTGAATCCAAGTCCCAATGCGGCGACTCCCCATATGGCAAAATGTTTTCCTGGCACCGTCATGGTGGAAGGCACCACATTATCCGAGGGGCGTGGCACCACAAAAGCTTTAGAACTGATCGGGGCTCCGGACATTGATATGCTGTCTATTTTAAAGACCATGCAAAAATTTGCTCCTCAGTGGCTGAAAGGATGCATTGTGCGACCTTGTTATTTTGAGCCCACGTTTCACAAGCATCAGAAAACACTTTGCCAGGGATTTCAAATTCACGTTGACCACCCGTCTTACAAACATCAAATTTTTAAGCCTTATCGCCTGACGGCTTTATTTTTTAAAGCGCTCAAGATTCATCAACCCGATTATCCATTATGGCGAGATTTCCCCTATGAATATGAATTCGATCGTTTAGCGATCGATTTGATTAATGGCGGGCCTGATTTACGGCTGTGGGTGGACGATCCAAAAACCACAGCGGCTGACTTTGATCGCCTTCTGATTCCTGACGAAAATTTCTGGAAAAAGCAGCGGTCCAAGTTTCTTTTATATTGATTTCTACTTCGATGGCTTTCTGGCTCGACCTTGGTCCCAATATCAAGGTCGAATAAGTTATCTGTCGTCCGAACCCGACTTTAAAAACTTATTTTTCCAGAGGATGATGTGACTGAGGTCATTTAGTTTTATGCACGAAAAAGTTTCAGCACTTCATCAGCAGCTTTGTCAAATTGTCTTAGATAAGGAACATGAAACCCGTCTTGCACTGACCTGCCTCTTTGCCGAAGGTCATTTATTAATTGAAGATGCACCGGGTGTTGGAAAAACAACTTTGGTGCAAGCCTTGGCGAAACTTTTGGGTCTTGATTTTGCTCGCATTCAATTTACCAGTGATCTTTTACCGGCCGATATTGTCGGAAATAATATCTATGATCGCGATAACAAAAGTTTTAAATTTTATAAAGGCCCCTTGTTCGGAGAACTTGTTCTTGCCGATGAACTGAATCGAGCCAACCCAAAAACGCAAAGTGCCCTCTTGCAAGCAATGGAAGAGGGCGAAGTCACTGTCGATCGCGAAACACATATCCTTCCAAAGCCTTTTTTGATCGTTGCCACCCAGAATCCCCATTTACAGTTGGGAACATTTCCATTACCAGAAAGTCAGCTCGATCGCTTTTTAATGAGCCTTGAGCTAAAAACAGCCTCGATTCAAACAGAAATGAAATTATTCCAAGGCTACGATCCAAAAAAATTGCTTCAATCGTTAAAGCCACTGCTAAGTCCCCAGGATGTCCTGACAATCCAACAATTAGTTTTGCAGGTTCAAATTTCTGAAACCTTAGCTGAATATATTTCGAAACTTGTGCTTTTCACACGAAAAAAAATTGAGTCTCGATTTGCTAGCCTGTCGACACGAGCTGGAATGGATATTGCGAAGGCCGCTCGCTCGTGGGCCTGGCTGCAAGGGCGAAATATGGTGATCCCGGAGGACGTGCAGGCCGTTTGGGTTTCAGTCACTAGTCATCGCATGGGTGGCAATGAAGGGGTGCATCGTGGCGTTGCAATGGCTGAACAGATTCTTCGAGAAGTCGAAGTTCCAATTTAAGAATCTGATTCCAAACCAAAAAAAAAATAAAACTTATATCATTCCAACAGGTTTTGGCTTTTGTTTTTCAGTCATTATTTTGGTTCTTCTTTATTCCTCTTTCGCCAGCGGGAATAATTTTCTTTACCTTTATACTTTTTTTTTAACAAGCATTGGTGTCACCTCTTTGCGGCTGACCAATGACAATGTCTCAACGATTAAAATCGAAAGTGTTGAAATTCAGGATGTGTTCGCCGGAGTGCCGACTTTTGCCCTTGTCACTCTTTTTAACAGCAGTTTGCGGGCAAAGTCTTTCATTGAAGTTTACCAGAAGCCCCATAAAAAAACGATCATTGCAGAAATTCCTGCAAATTCGGTTTATCAAGCTCGCATAGAACTGGACGGCTACTCGCGCGGTTTACAGACAGTGCCAAAACTAAGCGTCAGCACGACATTTCCCTTTTATCTTTTAAACTCTTGGAAAGTGTCGCGCTCAAAAGAAACTTTCGTTGTCTTTCCCGCGCCAGCGGGAGTCTCACAGTTTCCCGTTGATGGAAATCTAGAAGACATTGAGGACAGTCGAATCGTCGATCGTAAAACTGGCACGGACTCTGAATTTGCCGGCCATCGAAAGTTTGAGACTGGAGACTCTTTCCGTCAGGTGGATTGGAAAGCCTATGCCAGAACTGAAAAAATGCTGGTGAAAGATTATCAGAGTTTTCGCTCTCAGGAGGTCCACTTGCGCTGGGAGAACACCTTATTTAAAGGCGATGTTGAATCACGGCTGAGCCAGTTGGCCTTATGGATTGAAATTGCGGAAGCAAAGGGCTTTCAATATTCCTTAGAACTCCCTGGGATGAATCTTCAAAGCCAGCGCGGGCGAGGTCACTATTTAAAATGTCTTACAAGTTTAGCTTTATATGGTCAGGATCAGAATCTTGGAACTTAAGTTTTATAAAAATACTCATTTAATCATTGCAACAATTGGAAGTCTTTTTTTATTAAGCTTAGAATTTCCGATTTGGTATTCACTGATCATTTTAGCGACCCTTATTTGGCGATTTTTAGGAGAAAAAAAATTATTGCCCCTTCCGCGACCCTGGTTGACCAATTCCTTAACACTGATTCTTCTAGCCGTTGTGTTAGGAATTTATAAGACCATTTTTGACAGAGATTCCTCTTCGATCTTTTTTAGCTGCCTTTGCCTTCTGAAAATTCTTGAATATAAAAACTTAAGAGATCACCTTTTGATTGTTTTGTTATTAATGCTTTTAATCTCGTCTAAGTATTTATTTTCCATCGATTTCTGGATTTTGCCAGTCACGGCATGGCTGGTGTATCATTTATGGCTGGCTTTAATTTCATGCCGAACACAAAATAGCTTCTTAGCTTGGCGCACGCGTTTTTATTTTATTAAGGTGGCTGTCGTGTCGCTGCCCTTAGCCCTCGTGCTTTATTTTTCATTTCCGCGTTTAAATTCTTACCTTTTAAAATCAGACTTAGCATCTGGCGGTGTTGCGGTTTCTGGCTTTGGCCATGAAATTCATCCTGGACGCATCAGCCAGTTGGCCCAAAGTCAGGAATTAATTTTCAGGGCCGAAGTGACCGGAGATGTTTATATTGATCATTCGAAATTGTACTGGCGTGGCTTAAATCTAAGATCTAACGATGGGTTTCGGTGGGTTCAAGGACCTCCGACAGAAGACTTTGTTCAACATCCTTCAAAGACAGAACTTATAGAATATAGAGTGACTATGGAGCCCACGTCACAGCAATGGCTTTTTCCTTTAGACCACCCCCTTCAAATGATGGGAAGTCTTCCACTTTTAAGAACCCGTGAGGGCCTGTATCAAACCTCGGAAATACTTAACATAAGGACAACGATCAGAGGGCAAAGCGACTTAGCCCTGATTGTTTCTCCAAAAGATGAAGTCAGTTACTTAAAGATCCCGCCCAGTAGCCAGCGATTGATGAAGCTTGTTGAAAGCTTAAAAAAGGGAACTCAATCCCGGAACGATATCGTTCATAAAATAACCAATTTTTTTTTCGATCAAAACTTTATTTACACTTTAAATCCAGGCCCAATGGATGAACATAATGTCGATGATTTTTTATTTCGTGTTAAAAAAGGATACTGTGAACATTTTGCCTCTAGCTTTGCGATTCTGGCCCGAGCCGCCGGAATTCCAGCTCGGGTGGTGATTGGCTACCAGGGGGGTGAATATAATTCGATCGGCAATTTTTATTCGGTGAAAGCCCAAGACGCTCATGCCTGGAATGAATACGTCAATGATCAGGGGGAATGGGTTCGCGCTGATATGGTGGAGTTTGTCGCCCCAGCCAGAATTGAAATGGGCGCTGCTGAATATCTAAAATTACCTGAAAATCTGCGTGGCCTTAGTATCAGACAAAAAAACAGTGGCGAGTTTTTTTTATTTACGGTTTACGATTATTTAACCACATATATAGATAGCCTCAATTTTTTTTGGACCCAGTGGTTGCTTGATTTTAATTTGGATCGCCAAAGCGAGCTTTTGAAAAAACTCCCATTTTCATTTCCTATTCTTTTATTTCTATTTTTTACCGCAACCTTAGCTGCCTTTATGATTGTTCGCCTTTGGAATTTCTGGCAGGAGCGCAAAAACTTAGTGAGGTATTTTTACAAAAGACTTTTGCTATGGTCAGTAAAGCAAGGCTTGCCCAAAGACGCTTGGGAAGGCCCGATCAGCTTTGGCCTTCGCCTCAGTTCAATGTGGCCAGAGAGGTCAAATGACTTTGAAGCTATAGTTCAAAGATATGTGAACTTCACTTTTGGAAAAAGACCCCTAACAGTTCTTGATCTAAAAGAAATGACCCAAAGTCTTAAAAGAATCGAATCGACGAACCGCTAAACAAAGAAAATATATGTGAATTTTTACACACATTCTAAAAGTTGTTAAAAAATCTTTGCAACTTTGCTAGAATGCGAGTAACCATCTAATTCCTAAATCAGCGAACTGCCTAGCGACGAGGTTAGAAATGCCTAAATTATTGATGTCTGAAGTCCCATGTACTCCTGAATTTCTGCAGGGCCTTGGACAACACTTTCCAGAAGTGGATTCGTACTCGTTTTACACTTACTTGACCCTTAGAAAGATCTCAAGCGATCTAGAAAATTCGTTGGAAAGTTACTTTTCTAGTTACGGAGTTTCTGCCGGTCGCTTTATGCTGCTGTTACTTTTGTCATCCCAACCGGACGGAATGATGCCCTCTGAACTGGCCCTTCAATGTGGTGTGACTCAAGCGACCATTTCAGGGCTGTTAAATGGTTTAGAAAAATCCCAGCTGATCGCCAGAGAAACCCACTCCAAAGATGGGCGCGCTTTTGTGATTAAGCTTTCAGAGAAGGGCCGATCTTTACTTAACTTGGTCAAACCTGAATTCTTAAAGTGCGTCCACGATATGATGGGAACCTTCACCCTTGAAGAAAAAACAACTATGGTCGGAACACTTTCGCGATTTGGAAGCTGCCTTCAGCAATTTACGGAACTTAAGATCGCTCGAAATATGGCCTCTAACTAAGGTTGTCTCGAACTGATTCATTCCGGTCCTTTTTTGGACTTAAAAATCTCCACCTAGGTCCAGGCTGACCCTCAAAAAATTTTGTTTTTGGCCGATAAAGAATAAGTCACATGGTTCTTTTCACCGAAAGGAAGTCCCAAGATGAGTCAGTATGATATCCCAGGCCTTTACGATTTTTTGCACCAAACACCCGAGCAAGGTCTTCGCAAAATGCTGGTCGATAACAAAACTTTCACTGAGCCCCATTTTAATTTAATGATTAAAATTCTGCGCGCCTGCAACCAATCCCAATTTACAGCCCATTTTGAAAAATCAGATTTTCCAAAAATTAAACTGGGCCCCGCCGAAACAAAACTGAAAGAAAAGTTTTGGGCTGACTGTGTGGTGATTTGGAAAAGCCGAGGGCTGCTGAACCCAGGATTGCCACAAAAAGTCGCCGCTTAGTATTGGATATCATCCTAAAATGAGTGCTTTAAGATCTGCTGAGCCGACGGCCTACTTTTCTTTTTTAGGTTTTGAAAAAGAATTAGCCGCCGAGCTGAAAGAAACAAAACAAGAAATTATCGGTCGTCATGAAAGACTTTTCGTGACGAAGGGACCTGCGATCCATCCAATTTGGGCTCAAGATATTTGGATGGGTCTTCAAAATTTTAAAATTGAATCCATCGGAGATGCGGTTAAAAAATTAAAGGCGCAAGGTCCGTTGTGGGCCTGCTACTCCTTAAACTCACATCGAAGGGCTGCGTTGATTCAGGCTCAACTTTTAAAAGTGCCCAATAAACCGCTCAAGTTTATGCAAGCTATAAAACCTCGGCATTTAGGATCTTGGATGCTGCTGTCACCGACTGAAATCATTTTCAGCCCCCACAGTCTTTCCTTTTTTCCATTGGGACAATTTGAATTTGAAGAAGATAAGAAAATTCCGCCGTCACGCGCTTACTTAAAATTGTGGGAACTTTTTACGGTTCACGGCGTACAACTAAAGCCAGGCCAAAGAGTTGTCGACTTAGGAAGCTCGCCCGGAGGGTGGACCTGGGTGCTGCAGCAAATAGGCTGTTATGTGATCAGTGTCGATAAAGCGCCCTTGGATGAGCGCATTGGAAAACTGCCACGCATTGAATCTTTAAAAAAAGATGCTTTCAAACTAACACCCGAAGATATCGGCCCCATCGACTGGCTTTTTTCCGATATTATTTGTTACCCCAGAAAGCTTTTAGAATTTCTAAAGCCCTGGATTGCAAGTCCCGTAAATCTTGCTTGCACGCTAAAATTTCAGGGAGAAATTGATCCAGAAATCATCAAAGAGTTTTTAGCGGTTCCTGGCAGTCGAATTGTTCATCTTCACCACAACAAACATGAAGTGACATGGTTAAGAGTGCATGCTACAAAATAGCCGTTCTCACGCGCGGGTGGTGGAATTGGTAGACACGCAGGTCTCAGAAGCCTGTGCCGTAAGGTGTGGGGGTTCAAGTCCCCCCTCGCGCACCATATGTCAAAGTATTCGAACCAACAAAAAAATAAATTTTCAAAGACCCAACGCCGATCTCTATTTTACTGATCAAACGCTTTATAATCTTGGCCACCGCTTCAGGATTCTCGGCTTTGTCAAAAAGCTCGCGCACAGCGTTTAAAAAAAGCTTAAAATCTCTCAGCTCTACGGGTTTTTCTAACACCAAGTTATTTTTCTTGGTTTCTTCAAGCCTGAGCTCAGATTCAGCTTTAAATTTTTCGATCTTTTCCATCTGGTTAAAAATTGGCTTTGAACTGACAGTCCTTGGCAGTTCAGACAATCTTTCAGCCAAGGCTTCAAGCTGCGCTTGATAGCCAGCAATTGATCTTTTAACTCTGTCGATCTCCCGATAAGCCGAGTTTTCTGAAAACAATTTATCAGCTTCTAGAATCAATCTTCTGGCAAAAAGATCGCCGCTTAAAAGTTTTTTGACCTCGCTTATAACCATCGGCTCTAACTTTTTAGCTAAAATTCGGGTTGGCTCGCATTTAAAAATCTTTGCTGTTAAATGCGCATTTTTTTTCGTAGCCCAGCTGTGTTCATAATAACCGATCTTTTCTTTACGACCATGCGCTGATTTACCCACCATGGAATTTCCGCAGACCTCGCATTTAATCAAGCCAGATAAAAGATAAGGATATCTCGTCTCAGTGAACGGCTTTCGCTTTGTTTTATTTTCTGACAAGATTTTTTGAACCTTGTTGAACACTTCTTTTTCAATGACCGGTTTCCAGTTCGCTGTGGTTTCTTTGGTTTCTCCATTTTGCTGATAATTTCGAACACCAATATAAGTCTTGTTGTGCAAAATATGATGAACGTTGTCGACCGTGAAAAAATCAAGCCTTTGCTTCTGACCACCACCTTCAACTTTCTTGGGTAAGCGGTAATTACTTTCATTAAGAAATTTCGCCGTGCTTAAAAGCGTTTCTTTTTCTAAGAAAACTTCAAAAACCTTTTGCACCGTCTTACTTCGCTCAAGATCAATTTC
>JAYWEQ010000095.1:0-21891 GCA_043779185.1 Pseudobdellovibrionaceae bacterium | reverse complement strand
GGCTTATTCAGGGCTCCATAAACTTTGATATCATCAAATGCCGCGATGGCAAAATTTGGAAATACGATCGAGGTGCGACCATTGCCTCCCAGCCAAAGATTTTTTCCATAAAGCGCAGAGTAAGCACTGCTTCCTCCTGCACTTAAGCCAGTAAATGCTGTATAGTTCTGCAATCCATTAAAGCCAACCTGAACATTAACGATATCCCAATCAATTTTTTGAACTTCGCTTAAGGCCGCAGGATTCACAAAAATAGCGTCTGTTTCACTGGGATACGGAGTATAAACTCCACCCATTCCCCGCGCCCGAGTCGGAATATTGTATTCAAAAAGTTCAGCGGCCTCGGCGCTGAAAACAAAAGTTAGTAATAAAAGAAAAATAATATTTTTTTTCATAACCTCACGGACAACACGTGACAAAAGGGTTGTTGGCACAGTTTTGAATTCCAAACGAATTCGACTTAATGGCAGATCGAATCAACTTAATATTTGCAGCGGTCCAGTTCGCGCTATTGATGTCGGTGATCACGCATGCGGACCCACAGGCTGCCTGTAAGGCGGCTAGCGATGCGATGGCAGAATTCCCGGCGACGGCGGCCGTCAATGAAGCGATATTATCTAATAGTAACCCTAAGCCAGTTCCAACTTCTTTAGTTTGTGTATCAGTGATTGTTCCAACGGCACAGGCATCGACGAAGGAGGCGTTCACACTGCCGGTCTGCAACGGATCGGCAATCGATCTTAAATAAGTTCCCATCTTTGCAATTCCAAGGATGGCTAAAAATAAATTAATATCAGTCGGCCGAGCGGCTGAAGTCGTTCCATATTTAGTTTCAATTTCTAGTTGCGAAGTGTCGCAAGACGCTGGAACCACAGTGACCGCAGTAAATGCATTCATAAATAACAGAAGCGGAGTCGCTGCCGTTACGCTGGTGATGGTCGTCACCATGTTAAAAAAGTTGAGCCCACACTTTCCAGCATACGCTGCAGCCGCAGCCTTGCTAACGGCGACGTCATGCCGATAAGCCGAAGTGATTTTTCCAAGATAGACGATCGCGCCATCATAATCGCCACTATTGATCGCCTTCAAAGCACTTTCTAAAAGCGCTTCTTCAGTATTTTTATTCGACATATCTGTGTACAAATTGCCATTGCAAGACATGAACAACGTGACAAAAACAATCGCGATGATTCTTAAACTCTTCAGATAATACCTAGAATCGAAATGAGATTTTTGTGACATATCTTCGATCCTCCCTCATGATCGTGCTTGAGCTACCAATTTCTTCACCATAAGAGGCGAACTGCAATTGAAATTTTTCCGAAGCTAATTCAAGACCTGCCGTCCAATACCTCTGATTCATTCCTGCTCGAACAAAAAAAACGTCATTAAAATTGACCTCAACGCCAGCATGGATCAGTTTAGATTTATCAGGCTCAGTCGCTCCCGAACTTAAGTTTCGATATTCAAAGCTCCAAGCCGATCGGATTGAGTTCGTGTGGATCGGAAAGACAGCGATTCCTAAATCAATATCCTGCGCCTGTGCCGCTGGGCGAACGGTGGAGGTGCTCAAACGATTATTATAAGATTTATCAAAGGTTGTTCCGCCGACATCTCTGACAACCGCAGTGATGGTTGGAATATAAGTCCATGGACCTGCTAAAATGAGAGCCGCATCGGCTCCAATTCCTAAGCCTTCGGCCGCTGTCCCAGCCGTTGCCATAGGCGCAATTTCCAGGTTACTCAGTGGATCCAAAGCCGGTTGATTCACTTCAATTCTGCTGATCGCTTTGCCAGTAAAACCAATTTTAACGCGACCTTCGAAAAATCGTAGATTGTAGCCAAGAAGCAGCGCCAGGTCATCGCGATAAAATGTATTCACCGCAGTCCCCGCCGCATTCGATTCAGCATTTAAAATCCGATTTGCAAGAAGTGCGATCCCGAAGTTTTTTGCTACAAATGAGGGCATCACATGGCCCCTGGTATGAAAAAAGGTCTGAGGAGACAATACAACTGCAGGTATCACTTCGGCCAATCTAAAAGGCTGAGTAAATGCCTTCGTCGAATAAATGTCTGAAGCCCCTTTATTGGCTTCTAACTCGGGATCAATAATGGTTCCATAAAAATCCCGCAAACGACCAAGGGCCGCAGGATTTACAATCAAAGCAGTTTCATCATTAGCCACAGCCACTGAAGAGCCACCCATTCCCAAATAACGAATGCCACGATAAAAATCGATACGCTCTTGCGCGAATAAAGTGAGGGATCCTAACTGTAGGATTGCAAAAAAAAGAATGGCTTGTAGCTTTCTCATTTTTTTCATCACTCTTCCTGAGTTTCTTTTGGTCATCGGTGACCTCATCTATAGATCGGACGGACTGGTTCTCAAGTTGAGACAGGTTAAAAATTTCTAGCCTTTGAGCTAATCTTGATTCTTACGGCTCAAGGTCCCGCACAGATTTTCTATTTTTTCCCGATGATTCATGACGATCTTTAATGGTGGCAGGAGTTTCTATGAAAAATCTCTTTATTGTTTTGCTAGCCCTTGGCCTTGTGGCCTGTGGCAAAGAAAAAGATTCAGACAAAGTTGGCAATGCTCAGCTCTGCTTGGATCGTCTAGCTTCGAACTCGACACCTGCCGAAGTGACAGAATGTGTTTCTAAAGCCGACGGCGTTGAAACATCCGCCGCCTATGGCTTACGCTGTGCCGGAAGTTTTATGAAGGAAGGCTTCCTTAATCCAAATAAAATTATTTCAGCCATGAGCCAACTGAATGGTGGGTCAAGCGGGACTGTGAATTTTATGACTTTAATCACCTTCACATCGACCGGCGCCATTGCATCTGACACGGCTAATTCTTCAACGGCCTTTGATTACTGCCTTCGGGGCGGAGGAAAGGGTTCCACATTACTAGCGTCTTTTGGATTTATGGCGATGTCCGTCTACTCGTTCATGAGACTGAAGGCCATTCCCAACTGTTCCGGAACGCCTTTAGCTTCAGGCTACGATTTTCAAACCTGCGCCACCAGTTTTGCAACCTCAAATCCAGGAGCTGTTATCGCCTTAAATGATCCAAGCACAGTGGATGCCGCCACAATTACAATCCAAAGAAGTATCGGCACGGTTTTAATTGCTGCAAGTAATATCAGCTGTACCGGCACGGCGGCCAATAGCTCTTTATGTTCGACAATCACGGCTTCGATCTCAGAAGCCGGTGGGGTCACTGCAGATCCAAGAGCCATTGCTGTTAGATTTTTTCTTAAATTAGGACTGTAATAGTTAAAAATTAAGATTTAAGCGAAGCATGTACATCCGATTTTCCACAGGCTGTGAAAATGTTCCGACATCTTCAGAATAAGTCGCTAAATCTAAATTAAATATTGTAAATAAGGCTGAAATTCCCGCCGTGACGTAACCCTGACTCAACCCAACTCGGTAGTTACCCTTCCACCAACTGCTCACGGCCCAATCAAATTCAAAACCTAAGTGAGTTCCCTTGTGCCAGTTCCAGTAAGGATGATTGATATCACGAATATCTAGAACCCCTCGACCACCAAAAATCCAAGCCGACGGGTATTCCCACTTTGTTCCAAGATCTAAAACTCGATACAGTTTTTCTGGGGCTTCTGTTTGAAGTTTATTAATTAATTTAAAAGAATTTTTGAAGCCTGTTTCACCGACATTTCTAACGACCGCTCCAAATGTTGGCCGGGCCAGTCTTAAATAAGAAAAAATTCCCTCGGCTGGTAAGCTCGGCGTAAACAGCCAACCTAAGTCCGCATCAACGGTATAGCCTTCTCTTAAATCCTGAGCTGTCACAAGATTTGGATTCGCCGCAAGCTCTAGGGCTGTCACCGTTTTACTAAAAAAGCCTCGGTTAACTAATTTTCCAGTCACACCCCAAGACATTCTACCCGCCGACAAGCCACGAAAATCTGACCCATAGCCCAACGCCAAAGTGGAATCTCCATAGACAGAAAGATTAATCGCCGGCCCGACATTTTGATGCATTGTCATCTCAATGCTTAAATCCATGGGGATAAAAGCCACACCCCAACCGGGACGAACAAGGACGCCATTCAAAGGTGAAGCGCGAAGACTAAAAGTTTTTCCATAATATTTTTCAATCGCTGCGATTTCGGCTGTTAATTTATCCGTGTCAGTCCCTGTTGTTGCGCCGGCGTCGTTAAAATCTTTTCCAGCTGTTGCGAACTTGGCTGAAGCCGCAAGATCAAAAAATAAATTCAGTTCTCCATCCTCGCGCCGGGCCAGACCGGCTGGATTGTAAAACAAAGCATTATAATCGTTGGCGACAGCTACGAAAGCGTCTCCCATTCCCAGTGCCCGCGGCGAAACATATTGGTGATGAATGGTATTGCTCACTCCACTGTCGTCAGCCCATGCATGAGCCCCAGCCGTCATGGCAAAAAGGGCTAGTAGGAGTCTATTTTTGCTCCCGCGGATCATGAAAGGCCTCCCAATTTCTATTTAAAAATTGTAATCTTTTATTGAGGAATCTTGAATGCGTCTTTCACTGTTGTCTATTTTTTTGACCTTTGTCCTGACTGCAGGTCAAGCCATGTCAGCTCCCCACAAAGGCAGCGGCAAGTCGAGCCCATCCGCGGCTCCGCAAAATGAGTTTGATGAAGATCCTGGACCCACAAAAATAGAACCAACGCGCCCGACCTATCCGAATTTGCTTGAACCTAGCGATCTCGAGTTGGGTTCAAGTCAGACGTCGATTTCTACTCGCGGAATGAAAGATTTGAACTTTCATATCGGCTCGGTCGGAGGAAACATTCTGTCGCCCTTGCAACAAAAAGCCACCCAGTATATTGGTATTCGATATATCCCATATGAGACCTTTGAAAAATCTTGGGATTATACTTTAGATGCTCACACCGAAGGCCTTGTCGGAGTTTCCGTCGGGTACCGTTGGCACATTTTGCCCGATGAACATTTTAACTCTTACTATCGCTTGGCTTTTGAAAACTTTATTGATTCTGGCGAAGCCTTGAGTGGATTGCTAAACTTAAGGCATATGAAATTAATGGCCAGCTTTGGCTTTCCCGATATTTTTGAATTTCATCGACGAATTGTCGGCGAGGTCGGCGCCGGCGGTGGCTCCAGTGGTTTTGTCAGCTATTTGCAAATTGGTTTTAATTTCAACCTCTGAAATTATTCATTAAATTTATTTTTTCAGAGTCGCTAAAAGTTTTTCAACTTCGATCTTTAAATTTTCCAAAGTCCCATCATTAAAAATAACATAATTCGCTTTTTGAATTTTTTGGCTCAATGGCAGCTGACTTTTCAATCGATTGTTGATTTCATCCTCAGACCAAGGGTTGCGCTGACGAATTCTTAATTTTTGATTTTCATAAGACGAGGCCACCACCACGACGGCATCAAACCCAGAAATATTTTTTTCATACAACAAGGGCACATCGTAAAAAAGAAGGTCTGAACCTTTTCTTTTTTCTAATTCCTTGTGCCGCTCAACTTCAACCTTGACCAAAGGATGGATGATGGCTTCTAAATCCGATAAGGCTTCAGGATTTCCAAAAACTTCCCGTGACATTTTTTTGCGATCTAGCTGTCCATTTGACAATAAAAAGTCATTTCCGAAGCGCTGAACGACGGACCTTAGTCCAGTCGTTCCTGACGTAATCACATCGGCAGCCATTCGATCCGCGTCAAGAACGACACAGCCGAACTCTCGCAATATCTTGGCCACTGTACTTTTTCCGGTTCCAAGACCACCGGTCAGTCCGATCCATTTCATATTGATTTAATATTCTTCTTTTACAATGTTCTCAACCAGTTAAGTAAGATTCCCACTCAACCGATAAACTTATCAAGAGGAAACAGCTTTAATGCCTCAGGTTGAACAGTTCGGTAAGTACATTCTTCTAGAAAAGCTAGCCACTGGTGGTATGGCCGAAGTGTATTTGGCAAAATCGACAGGTGCCAACGGTGTAAATAAAATCTTGGCCATTAAGCGCATCCTTCCACAGTTTTCTGAAAATCGCGAATTCATCGATATGTTTAAAGAAGAAGCCAAAATTGCAGTGAATTTAAATCATAGTAACGTGGTTTCAATTTTTGATTTTGGAATTGAGAAAAAACAGTTCTTTTTGGTGATGGAACATGTTGAAGGAAAGAATCTTCGCCAAATTATTAATGAATTGAAACGGGTCAGTGTTTCTTTCACTATTGAGCAAGTGGCTTACATGATCAAAGAAGTTGCTGCCGGACTGGATCATGCTCATCGTTGTATCGATGGATCCACAGGCCGACCTTTAAACATCACCCACCGCGATATGAGTCCTCAAAATATCATGCTCAGTTTTGATGGCGAAGTGAAGATCATCGATTTTGGAATTGCAAAAGCCGAGACGCAACTGGAAGTGACGAAAGCTGGAACCCTCAAAGGAAAATTTGGTTACATGAGTCCCGAGCAAGCAGAAGGTCAGGCTGTTGATCTGCGAACTGATATTTTTTCCCTTGGAATCGTCGTTTGGGAATTACTTGCCAATGACCGCCTCTTCACTGCTAGCAGTGAAGCGGCCATTTTAAGAAAAATTCGTGACTGTCAGATTCCGTCAATTCGTAAAATCAACCCCTCAATTCCTCCCGAATTGGAGCGAATTGTAAATAAGGCCCTACAGAAAGACAAAAATTTACGCTATCAAACGTCGGCAGCTATGCACAGAGATCTCAATCGGTTTTTAAATACGCAGTATCCCGAATTTACTCCCAATGATTTCAGCGTGTTTATCAAAAATACATTTGCCACCGCTTACCAAGAGCAAAAGCGAAAGCTGATTGAGTTTTCAAAAGTGAAGCCCGAGGAAGTCACCAACATCACGCGAACATCCAGAGCAGAAACTGATATATCACAACAAGAATATATGGAAGGGCTCGAAGAGTTTAATCCACCTGATTCATTTGACTTAAAGGCGGGGACTAAAGTCACTCTGACGGATTTAAGAACTAATGGCGATCGCAAAGGCTCAACCCGAATCCGCCATGGCACTGCTACTGGGATAACGGCAGGGACAAAAACAAGACAACTTAGGTCAGCTGGCAAGCGTGGCCAGAAGACTTTAATCCTTAAGAATATCAGTCATGTTTTGCCAGCCGTTTTTCGTAGTCTCGCTTTCATTTTAATATGTGCTTCCTCTATTTATGTGTATCGATCCATTCCCGGGCACTATTTTCATGCTGGATATTGGCTCGAAAAAATAAAGAGAGCGACAATACAACAGGCTTCCTCAGAGGCTCAACCAGGCGATATGGAGACGGCAAGTAAAGCCGAATATTTTGTTACTATTCACTCCAACCCGATGGGTGCAGAAATTTTTGTCGATGGAAAACGCCAAGGCTTTACACCTGGACAATTTCGTGTCGAAGGAAAAAAGTCATTCCACATTACGCTGGTAAAGGATCGATATTTACCTTACGAGCGAGATATGATTGCCGATAATGATGCTGTCACTTATAGCGCGACGATGCTTCCCTTGCCGCGAGCTGGTTATTTAACAATCAATGTTGTGGCCGGCGGTGATAATCCAATGATTGAAATTAATGGTCAGCGATTAGGAGAAAAACCTCCAATCACTAATTATCCAATTCCAGCTGGTATACCTGTGGTCGTGCGCGCACATAATCCGTTTTCTGACACTTTCGCAGAACAAAGTGTGACCATCCAAAGTAATCAGAAAAAAACCATTGAGCTCATCCTTCGTCGGGATGATCGCACGCTTCAAAGGTAAAAAATGTCCCACACAATTCTTCAAACCATCCTTGATATGCCACACCGTCCGCCTGATCATATTGCCGTGCGAGTTAAAGAGCGCGGTGCCTGGCGAAGTATTTCCTGGAAGGAATATTATGAATATATTTTAAAAGCCGCAGCGGCACTGCTTGAGTTAGGATTAAACGCTCAAGACAAAGTCGCCATTATGTCAAACACCCGCTACGAATGGGCTGTTTGTGATATGGCTGTGATGTCAGCAAAAGGCATCGTTGTGCCCATTTATCCCAATAGCACCCCTGAAGAAGTTGAATTCATTTTAAATGATTGCGAAGCCCAAATTTTCATTTGTGAAAACAAATACTCCTTATCTATTTGGCGAAAAATTTCTGACCGATGTCCCCGCATTAAAACAGTTATTTGTTTTGAGATCGATCGTCCCGAAGACCAGTCCATCCAACTGTGGAGCCGGCTTTTAACAGATCACGAGCACCAGGTTAAAAAACATAAAAAAACTTTTGAAATTAATTGTCGACAAAGCGTCGCTAAGGATTGGGCCTCCATTATTTACAGCTCGGGCACAACGGGTCGCCCAAAAGGAATTGTTCTGACCCACGAACAAATTTATTCTGAAGTTTCAGAGGCCTTTCCCTCTTGCGGTGTCACGCCGGCGGACTCAACGTTGACCTTCCTTCCCTTTGCTCACGTTTTGGGTCGTATCGAGCATTGGGGACATATTTTTATCGGTTTCACGATGGCTTACGCCGAAAGTATCGAAAAACTTCGCTATAACCTGCCAGAAATAAAACCCACAATCATGGTCGCTGTTCCGCGCATTTTTGAAAAAGTTTACTCTCAGATTTTATCTCAGGTGGAAACTCAGCCCATGAAAAAAAGAATATTCACATGGGCCCTAGGCATAGGAAAAAAAGTCAGCTATTTAAAGGTCACTCGACAGGCCATTCCCCTTTCCTTAATGGCCGAATACGAAGTCGCACGCCGCCTTGTTCTCAACAAGGTGACAAATACATTTGGTGGTCGACTGCGATTTGCGATCAGTGGCGGAGCACCGATCAGCTCTGAACTTGCTCAATTTTTTCATGCGGCCGGCATCCTTATTTTGGAAGGCTATGGCCTGTCTGAGACAACCGGCGCCATCGCGGTGAACACGCCTTATAATTACAAATTTGGTTCTGTCGGTCGACCCATCGGAGAGGCTCAATTTAAAATTGCTGACGATGGCGAACTTCTGATAAAAAGTAAAAAAGTCATGATAGAATATTACAAAAATCCGGAAGCGACAGCCGCCGCCCTTAAGGACGGTTGGTTTGCCACAGGAGATATTGGCCAGATCCTCAATAATGGCGATCTTCAAATCACTGACAGAAAAAAAGATTTAATCAAGACGGCCGGTGGGAAGTATGTCGCCCCTCAAAAAATTGAAGGCCTCTTAAAATCAAACCCCCTCATTGCTCATGCTCTCGTGCACGGTGATCAAAAAAAGTACATTGTTTGCCTGGTCACTTTGGACAAAATCTATCTTGAAAAATGGGCGAAGGAAAAAGAATGGTCTTACAATCAGTGGACCGACCTCACCACCCAACCTGAGGTTCAGCAGGTGATTAAAAATACATTCAATGAAGTGAACTCGCAGTTGGCTAGCTATGAATCCGTCAAAAACTTTAAAATTTTACCGACCGAGTTTACCATTGAAGCTGGTGAACTAACACCTTCTTTGAAGATCAAGCGAAAGCTTTTGGATGAAAAGTACCGTTCTGAAATTGAAACTCTGTATCTCTGACTTTGAATGACCTTAAAAAAGAAAAATCCGGAAGCCTAGCGTGGCATAGGCGCCGGTCATATCGATCTGATGATCGGATCCATCAGCATTTTTTATCGTTGTTCCACTTGTCACAGCCCCATTGAAACTTGTCACATCTTTAGAGTAAATCATGGTAGGAAATTTCAGCTGCCGATACCCGACTTCAAAAATCAAAGTGGTCGTATCAAAGGCCGAAAACTCAAAAGCCAAGCCACCACCACTCATATTGGCGGCCCCTTTGGCATCGACAGTATGGCTGGCGTTCGGCGCTATCGCCACAGCACTATAATCCGTACTTTCAACAAGGTTTCCTTGACCAAAAAACCCATAACCTAAAAACCGATACGTGGGTTTAGATATAAAGTTTATTTCCATCGCTATTTTGGGCACAAGTACAGAGATATTATCTTTGTAATAATATTTCGTCGTGCCGTTATTCTTAGCATATCCTTCTGTTGGAGGAGGTTTGATCACTTCAAATCCAAAACGAAATCCAACTTTATGATCTTCATACAGTAAGCCAAATTCGCCGCCGACGGGCGACTTGTAGGTGTCGCTAAAATCATCGGCCACGGTAAGACCTGCGAAAGGAGTTTCTTTCAAGTTTGATTGTGATCCTGTAAAAATAAGATAGGAGCCAAATTTTTGCTGAGCTAAATCAAACACTCGAGCCTGGGCAAGACTTGAAAAAAATAAAATGAAAAAAAGTATCCCTCGCTTCATTAAGATATAAGATCCAGAACTAATTTACTGGTGGTCTTCTGCCCCGGCACTTGAAATACTTTCAACTTTACGGGCTTTTTTAGCTCCATAATCAAACTTAAAGTTTGGTCCGACGGATCCGACAGCATTTTCACACTTTGAACGTAAGTCGATTTTTTTAACCGCTCGGTCAAGCCTTTAGAGTCCATCAAAGTGGTTGGCATCTGAGAAAAATCCACGACGATCCTTTTTGCATGATTTTGAAGTTCAACATTGAAGTAACCCGGCAGGCCCTTCAGGGGATGGCCGTCGATATCTCCAACATCAATCATAAGACGCTCTACATGGGCTTGCAGGTTAGTGGTCGTTTTCAAATTCATCAGGCTAAATCCAGTGCCGGCAATGCCACCCGCCATTGAACCCGAGCCGATCAATATTTTCTGTGGTTTTGCAGAAAGTGGCTTCACCGCGGCTTGCGCCTGAAAAAATACGCCCAAAACCACCCATAAAATAACAGATTGCATAGAACCTCCCAAGAACCCGATTTGATCAATTTTAGGCGCTTTCATCAAGGAAATTTATACAGCGCAGAAAAATGTCGCAAAGCCGTGAGCAACAGCTGTTTCCTCGAACCTTCTATGTTAATCATAATTGTTCCCCAACCCGCTTAAAAACAAGGTGGAAGCTATGACCTCCGATAATATTTTACTCAACGATTTTAAAACACCCGATCATTCCGTGCCCTTTGATCAAATTAAGGTGACAGACTTTATCCCCGCACTTCAGGCTGCGATTCAAGAAGCTAAAAATCATATTGAAGTCCTTAAAACCAGTACGGCTTATCCTACTTTTGATAACACAATTCTTGCGATTGAATGTTGCTCTGAACGGGTCGACAACATCAGAAGTATCTTTTCAAATTTGGAAGTGGCCCACGCCACTCCAGATCTGCAAGCCTTGGCCAAAGACTTCTACCCCATTCTTTCAAGCTTCGGATCTGATATTTCTTTGGATCCTGTTATTTTTAAAAAAGTTCAGACGGTTTACGAAAATCGCTCCAATCAAAAGATTTCCCCCGAACAAAATCGCTTGCTTGAGAAAACCTACAATGATTTTGTTCGCAATGGGGCCATGTTAACGCCTGAAAATAAAGAACGAATCCGCGCCATTGACCAGGAACTTTCTATTTTAGGGCCTCAATTTTCTGAAAATGTTTTAAAGGCCACCAATAAATTTGAACTGATCCTCGATAAAAAATCAGACCTGGCGGGCCTGCCTGAGGGCGCTATTGAAGCTGCCATGGTCGCAGCAGAGGCTAAAGGCCATCCGGGCAAGTGGCTTTTTAATCTTCAAGCCCCTAGCTTTATTCCTTTTTTGACCTACGCGAAAAATCGTCCTTTGCGGGAAAAAATGTGGCGCGCTTATAACTCGCGCGCTTTCCGTGATGAATTCGACAACCAAGATAATGTCAAAAAAATCGTTCAGCTTCGCCATGACCGCGCCTATATTTTAGGATTTAAGACTCATGCTGATTATGTTTTGGCCGAACGCATGGCGAAAGACACAAACACCGTCAATAAATTTTTAAAAACTCTTTTGAATGCATCCAAACAAGCCGCTCAAAAAGATTTGGATGAAGTCGTGAAGTTTGGTCGCGATTCCGAGTCCGTGATGGACTTCAAACCATGGGATTTCGGTTATTTTTCAGAAAAATTAAAGGAAAAAAAATACTCTTTTAACGAAGAAGAGCTCCGTCCTTATTTTCAACTTGAAAAAGTCATTGAAGGGGTTTTTGAACACGCTCGTAGACTTTACGGTTTGACCTTTCAAGAAACTAAAAATGTTCAACCCTATCATCCTGAAGTCAAAGTTTACGAAATTCGCGATACCCTTAATCAATACATCGGGCTTTTTTACACTGACTTTTTCCCTCGGGAAACTAAAAAAGGTGGCGCCTGGATGACCACCTTCCGTGAACAAGGCATGATGTACGGAGCTGTCCAACGGCCGCATGTCAGTATCGTTTGCAATTTTACAAAACCAACCCCTTCGAAACCTTCACTGCTTTCGTACAATGAAGTGCAGACCTTATTTCATGAATTTGGCCACGCTTTGCACGGCATGCTGTCAACTTGCACTTACCGCAGTATTGCAGGCACAAACGTTTATTGGGATTTCGTTGAGCTGCCGTCGCAGATCATGGAAAACTGGGTGGCAGAAAAAGAAGGCCTCGATATCTTTGCTCGACATTATCAGACCGGGGAACCCATTCCTCATGAACTGATGGAGAAACTAAAAGCTTCTCAAAAATATTTAGCGGGTTGGACTTCCTTGCGACAAGTCACTTTTGCAATGATGGATATGAACTGGCATTCAACCAATCCTTCGCAAATCAAAGACGTCGACACCTTCGAAGATTTAGCGACTTCCGAAACTCGCCTAATGGAGCGCATCTCTGGCACAAATTCATCTTGTAGCTTCAGTCATATTTTTGCAGGGGGTTACTCGGCAGGATATTACTCTTACAAGTGGGCCGAAGTGTTAGATGCCGATGCCTTCGAATTTTTCAAAGAAAAAGGCCTCTTCAACTCTGAAGTGGCGGACAGCTTTCGCCGCAATATTCTGTCTCGTGGTGGAACAGAGCATCCAATGGACCTTTATAAAAAATTTCGTGGGCGCGAACCTGATCCGAACGCCCTTCTTCGTAGGGATGGATTGATCTAATGTCTAAGCCTGAACTTTTAAGCTCGATAAAAAATGTTGCCATTGTTTATCGCCTTCACACGCCTCAGGCTGTCAGCATTAGCAAAAAAGTAACGGCGTGGCTTCAAGAACGGGACTATCAGGCTTTCACTGCTCCAGATCAAAAGCTAATTCCAGGCACAACTTTAATTAAAACATCTCGCCAGTGGGATAAAATCAATTTGGTGGTGGTGCTAGGTGGCGATGGGACTTACCTCAGGGCTGTCCGCCTCCTCGCTGGTCGCCAAGTTCCAATCATTGGTTTTAATATGGGGTCTCTAGGGTTCCTCACAGTTTACAGAGCTGAAGAGGTTTGTACTGTTCTTGAAAAAACAATGCAAGGCCGCCTGATCCTCAGTCCACGCCGAATGATTGTTACAAAAGTTTATCGCGCCGGTAAATTAAAAGAAGAAGCCCATGCTCTTAATGATGTCGTCCTCGAGCGAGGATCTTTTTCTCAGTTGATAAATATTGCGATCTACAGCGATAAGCTTTTAGTCAGTGAAGTGAAGGCCGATGGATTGATCGTTGCCAGCCCAACAGGATCTACGGCTTATAATTTAGCCGCCGGAGGACCGATTTTAGATCCTGAAGTTCGAGCCTTAGTGGTGACATCGGTATCGCCGCACTCTTTAACAAATCGGCCCTTAATTTTTCCAGACGATCGAAAATTATCCTTTAAATTGCAAGGGGCTGGAGTGAAAGCACATTTTGTCGTCGATGGACAAAAACTAATGGAAATCACTCCGCAGGATGAAGTACTTGTTGAAAAAAGCTCTTACGATCATTGGGTGGTCCGAGCTCCCGGCTTTAATCCCTATCATTTATTACGAGAAAAATTAAAATTTGGCGACCGCAGTTAAAAGGAGGATTCATGTTACTCGAAATTAAGGTGCATAACTTCGCGATCATTGAAAATATTCAAATTCAATTCAAGCCAGGTCTTAATATCCTCAGCGGAGAAACCGGCGCCGGAAAATCAGTTTTGTTAAAAAGTCTCGGCCTCCTAATGGGCGGCAAAGCCTCGGCAGAATCCATTCGCACCGGTGCTGAGCAAGCGACTATCGAGGGTTCCTTCGATGTCTCTCATCGAAAAGATCTCCGTGAAAAGCTCAAAGAATTTGGTATCGAGTGTGAAGACGATATTTTGATTGTACGCCGCGTGATCAGCCAAGGCGACAAGTCTCGAATTTATTTAAATGGCCATCTCAACACCCTGGGCGTTTTAAGGGAAGTCGTTGCACCTTTAATTGAGGTCACTGGGAACCAAGTTCCTCTGATTGAAATGACCGGCCAGCATGAAAATAAAAATTTACTCTCGAAAACTTACCATATGGATATGTTGGACCAGGCCGCCGGACTCTTAGAAAAAAGATTTAATTATTCTGAAAAATATGAGGCCTTCAAAAAAACTTTAAACGAAATTCGCGAACTTGAAGAAAGTTCTAAGTTCACAGCCCAGCGCTTGGATTATTTATTGTTCCAACGGGATGAAATCGGCAAACTTGATTTAGCACCTGGTGAAGATATCGAGCTCGAGTCCTTGGTGAAGCGCCTTAAAAATTCATCCCGAATTATGTCTTTTGTCGAATCGGCAGAGTCCGCATTAATCAGTGAAGACGATTCGGCCCTGGCTCGAATTAAATCTATCCTTCGCAAAGGCCAAGAGATTGGAAACTTAGACCCTATTTTAGCAGAAAAACTTTCTCAAATGGAACAGGTCCAAAGCATTTTAGACGACACTTTCTTTGAAATTCGCAGACATATTTCAAGTCTGGAAGATGATCCTAGCCGACTGGACAATCTTGAGGGTCGCCTCAGTGACATCCGAAAACTGCAGAAGAAATATGGCCCCAGTATGGACGATATTTTAAAGGCCCTTTTGGAAATGGAAACGGAAATCGGCCAGTTGCAAAATTTGGATTCGCGATTAGACGATCTTCGAAAAAAATCGGTTCAGTTGCAACTCGAATTAAAAAAACAAGCTCAAGAACTTCATGAAAAGCGCAGCAAAGCTGCCAAGGACCTTGCAAAGGATGTTAACTCAGAACTTTCTGATTTAAACATGAGGGGCGTTAGTTTCCATGTTGCCGTTGAAAAAATGCTCCAATTAAATTCAATGGGAGACAGCGATGTTGAATTTATGACTCAGCAATCAATCAAAGACACTCCCAGAGCGCTCGGCAAGACAGCCTCTGGCGGTGAGCTCTCGAGGATTCTTTTGGCTCTTAAACGCGTCGTTGGTTCTTCTAAATGGCCACGAACCTATTTATTTGATGAAGTTGATGCCGGAGTTTCTGGCGTCACGGCTGAAAAAGTGGGGAAAAAACTGAAGCTCATTGCAAAGGGTCAGCAGGTCATCACAGTCACTCATCTTCCCCAAGTCGCGGCGGCTGGCGACGTCCACTTTTATATTCACAAGTCCCCTCAGAAGGGTGCCATGAGCATGGATGTTTCTGAGCTTAATTCAAAAGAGCGAGTGCAAGAAATTGCGCGTCTGATCAGCGGTGAGAAAATCACCAAAACCAGCATCGCTCATGCTCAAGAATTATTAAGTCATTAAACAAATTTAGAAAATCAGCCAATTCCTTTTGGGACAAAACAAGACTCATTCAATAGTGCCAAGGGGCAAATTGGGCCAGTTATTCCTCCGTCCCCATCTAATGGCTTTTGAGGTGGCCTCCCTTTTTTGCAAAGATACATTAGAAAATTAATTTCTGGAGGTTTCTTAGTGGAAACACAAATCAAGGATCTTATGACAAAGACTCTCATTGCAGTCCCCATGGGTTCGCCGGTCGCTGCGGCCGCAGACATTATGAAATCAAATCGAATTCGCCACCTTCCCGTCGTGGATGAAATGGACGTGATCGTAGGCATCATCAGCAAGCGAGACTTCACTCTTCTTGAAAATCTTGACGAAATTCCCGTAGAGCGGGTTATGAATTCCCCCATTTATTATATTGATCAAGACACTCCTTTAAGGTCAGCCATCTTCAAAATGCTCGAACATAAAATTTCGTCACTTCTTATCTCTGATGAAAATGATGATGCCGTGGGAATCGTTACGACGGACGACCTGCTGGGATATTTAGTTCACTTACTGGATACCAATAATAAAGAGCGCACGCCTTTTTTTAGTCTTCTTGATACCCAAACATTGGGCGAAGTCGCTCGACAGTTATCTTTAGCGGGAATTTAAAAAACTCATTGCTGTCGGGCTTTCTGATAAAGCGGCATCACCTTCGGCATCAGACTTTCAATATCCACAATCCGTTGATCATCTGCAGGATGAGTGCTTAAGATGGCCGGGGGCTTTGCTCCACTCTGGGCTTTCATTTTATTCCAAAGGTTCACAGCTTCCCTTGGATCATAACCCGCTCGCGCCATCAGCTCGAGGCCAATTTCATCGGCCTCAGTCTCATCCCGCCGACTGTGAGGCAACGTCATAGCGGCCAAGAAGGCCAATCCCGCAAGCTGAGCATATTTAGGATCAAGCTTTCCTGATATAACGGCGATTTGCAACAAGCCTTGCTGGGCCATTTGCTCAGTCATTCTCTCACGCCCATGTTCCCGCAAGGCATGAGCAATTTCATGTCCCATGATGGCTGCAATCTCTCCGTCGGTCAGTTTCAATTGATCGATAATTCCCGAATAAAAAATAATCTTTCCGCCAGGCATACAATAGGCATTCAGTTCGGGACTTGTAATGCTGTGAACTTCCCAAGACCAATCCCTGGCATCTTTACGAAAAACGGCCGTCTGTGGAATAAGTCTTTTAGAAATATCCTGCAGCCTATTTAACTGTCGAGGATTTTGATCAAGCGCATTTTTCTGCCGCGCCTTCAGTTTTTCTTCATCGTAACTTTGGGCTGCCATACTATTGACCTGGTCTTCGGGAAAAGCCAAAAACTGCCGGCGATGAATTCCAACAGCCCCTTCTTCGGTCGAGCTTGCACAATGAACTAAAGATAAAAAACCCAAGGCGATAAAGTATTTCAGTCTCATCCACGAATCTCATTCTGAAGGAATAAAAAAGTCAATAAAACCCAGCGTCAAGACCAAGGTCAGTCCTGTTACAAGCCCCAGGCCCATCGTTGAAGGTCTTTTATTATTTCAATCAGGTTAAAATTAACCCTTGGTCCATAAAGACTCTCGTAAAACCTGTCGATAGGACAGGTGAAGATGACTCCAGGGAGTTGCGATGAGCTTTAATTATCAAAAACATAAAGACCACCAAAGCCACGACAGTCAGTGGACCTCATACTCCGACTTATTTATGGGTCTGTCGTTCGTCTTTCTTTTGCTTTATGTCACAGCCAGTCTGCGTACAGGAACCAATGGAATTCAACAACAGCTACAAATTCGTAAAGTCACATTGGAAAACGAAGATTTAAAAAATCAATTAAAAGTCTATAACAGTCTTAATAAAGAGTATTTAGACACCTCTGCCACTCAGGACGAAGCAAAACAGTATGAAGACCTCATGGCTAAGCTGGATCTTTTGCAAGATCAAGCCAAGAGCGAAAAAGAAAAGCTTCAAACCGAATCTCAAGAAAATGCAAAAAAAGAGGTCGCCCTTAATAAATATCAACAAATGATTCGCAATATTCTGAATTCGAACACAATCGCAAAATCCAGGATAAAAAAACGAAATACGATCATCGAAGAGCAGGACCAAGAAATCACCGATCAAGATTCAAAAATAGGCTCTTTGGAATCCACTGTTGAAGAAAAGAAACAACAAATCGCTCAACGCGAATCCCAAATCGAGAACATGAATCAAACTCTTAGCAAAAAATTAAAAGAGCTGAACTGGTCTTACAAAAACCAAAAGCTCACTCAAACGAAATATCAAACACAAATGTCTTTGGCCCGTGCTGAACATGATAAGCGCCTCAAAGATTTGCAAAGCCAACAAGCCCAAGCTGAGCAACAGTTAAAAGTTGTTAGTAACCAGCTGGCCAGCACGCAAGGCTCTTTGGGACAAGCGGAGGCTGAAAAACAAAGACTTGCCAATGAAAAACAACAACTCGCCGGAAAACTTGCCGGTGCCGAAAAAGGCTTTGCTGAGCAAGCTGAAAAATTAAAATCCGACTTTGAAGGACAAAGAGCTCGTGACAAAGCTGCTTTTGATGCCGAAATGGGTCGCCAAAAATTAAGTGCGGCTGACCGAGCTGCCAAAGAAGCCGCTTACCGCGCAGGAATTGCAAAAAAAGAGCGTGAATTAGGTGATAAAATCAGCGGCTTAAAAGGCCAATTAGCAGGTAGCGAAGCTGAACTTGCAAAGGCCCGTGCGCTCAATGATGCAAAAAAGAATGTGGCTAAAGAAATTATGCAAGGCTTTGCAAAAGCTGGCATTAAGGCGGAAGTTGACGGTGAAACCGGCGATGTGACGCTTGATTTCGGTGATCACTACTTCGACAGCGGCAACGCTAGAATCAAACCAGAAATGGCAAAAATTCTTCAAAAAGCTCTGCCAATTTACGCAAAATCCTTGATGGAAAATAAAAAAATTGCCGGAAAAATCAGTGCTATTGAAATTATCGGCTTTGCTTCTCCGACTTATCAAGGTCGCTTTATAGATCCGACCAGTATGGGCGCAGCTGATAAAAAAGCGGTCGAATACAATCTGGATCTCAGTTACCAACGAGCCAAATCAATTTTTCAATACGTTTTTAATCAAGACAAGATGGATTTCAATCATCAGAAAGAAATTCGACCTCTTGTTAAAGTATCAGGAAAAAGCTTTTTCGAGGCCGCCAAAATCAGCCGAGACGTTGCTTCAGCCAATGCCAAAGATTTTTGTAAAAAGTTTGATTGTAAAAAATCACAGCGTGTTTTGATCAAATTTAACGTTGATCAAAAATAAATGATGAGGTGAAAGATGTCTTCAGGAATAATAACCAAAGTTATGAGCAGCGGGATTCTACCCCTGGCGGTGGAATTTTTAACTCCTCTTATGCTCACTGCCTTTTTTGTGGGTGGCGCCTTCCGCATCCTGATCTGGTACACGGTTCGCCGTCACGATTGGTTTGCCCAAGAGTTCGAAAAACGGGTCAACCGTTTTATCGAAGGCGAACGACCTGGACAAGTCCAAAACGTTTCCTTTTACTCGCTGACGAAACAGCTTCTAGAGCGAACTTTTTATGAAGCTTTTGAGCTTCGCGATCGAATGCATCGCCGTAAAAAAGATCATATTGATAGCTTAGGGGATCGGGTTTTTGTGATACGCCAGGGTTGCGCTTGGTTGATCAGAGATATTTTAAAACAACTCAAGTTCCTCAAGTGGCACGACAATAATCCAAAGTTAATTAATATCACGCGCGCTACCTTTCAGCAAAATCCTTGCTTCAACCGTGTTTTTGGCGTGATTCCTTTATCTTCAGTCAACGACATTCTTAACATCCTTCCAGGCATGTTCGTCATTGGCGGAATCTTTGGAACTTTTATGGGAATCGTCAGCGGTCTTCCTAAATTGGGTGGGATGAATGTTCAAGATATTGAAATGACAAAAACAGTGATGGATGGATTCCTGTACGAAGTCTCTTTTGCGATGAACAGTTCTATTATTGGAATCTTGTTCAGCGTTTTAATGACCTTCACAAACACGATCTTCTCTCCTGAAAAAGTCTTTGTTTCCATGATTGAAAGATTCGAAAATTCACTCGACCTTGTTTGGTATCGCAGTGATAACAACCAGTTTCCGAAAGAGGGAAAAGATTTCGACGAACATCGGGATCCTGTTGAGGCTTTGGCCGAAGAATCTCTCAATTCAGAAATTAATAAAGGGGCCCGAAGTCGAAACCTTGATGAAGTTAGAAAAATCAAAGCTTCGTAATATAATATGTCGAAGGTTCAGAAGGTCTTATTACTTAAAATTGAGCAGCCGGAACAGACTATCGAGAGGGTGTACGAACAAAACCCTCTCATTATTGGTCGTTCAACAGAAGCTCATATTGGCATTCCAGATCCTGGAGTCAGTCGGACTCATTTAGAAATATCAATAAAACATGGAAAAATTTGGTTGAATGACCTAGGGTCGGCCAACGGAACTTTCATCAACGGCAAAAAGATGATTCCGAAATCAAAGGTCACTTACAGTGACGGAGAAATTGTTCAAGTCGGCAGCCAAAGAATTAAGATTACGATCAATATGTTGGAAAAAGCTTTCGACTTGAAGTCCGTTGCGGTCTCAGATCTCAACCCCGATGAAAAAGAAAGCTTATTAACTTTGGTGAATTCGGCTCATGCTGAAGCCGATCGAATCAGTCATCTTGTTAAAGGCGAAACAGATCAGACACTTCGTGCGACCGAGGTAAAAATTAATAGCTTATTCTCACAAGCTAATTTCCAGGCCGAACAGATTATCTCGTCTGCAAACAATCAGGCTTCAAAGATTCAAGAAGAAGCAAAAAGGAAACAACTAGAAACTGTTTTACTGGCAGAAAAAGATGCCATGGCTGCAACTTCAGAGGTCTTTCGCAAAGCTGAACTTGTTGTTCAAGAAGCGGAAGAAAAGGCTCACAAAATTATTTTGCAGGGAGATCAAGTCTGCACAGAAAAATACAACGCCACTGAGCAAGAAGCCACGCTGCTCTTGCAACAGGCCCGACAAAACATTCAAGAACTTAGAATTGATTGGGAAAAGGAAATGGAGACCCTGACCGAAGACGCCAGGGCTCGCGCTCGACAAATCGATGAGAATGCAAAAGCACAGGCTTTTGAAACAATTTCTGCGGCGGATCGCCAAAAAATGGTCATGCTCAGCCAATCCAATGAATTATTTGAACTCGCAAAAAAAGAAGCCCAGGAGCGCTCCGTCCAATACTACTCTCAAGCCGAAACAGAACTGAAAGCCGCTCAAAAAAAATCTCAAGAAATTCTGGCTGATGCTTATGAGCAAGCCCAGGATGTAAAAAATACGCTTGAAAAAGACGTCTCTCTTGTCAAGGACGTGTTAGGACAGCTAGAAGAAGATCGTCAGAAAAAGGAGACTTCGCTCAATGAAGTCCTTCAAGAATTAGAAGAAACTGACCACAAGGTTAAAAATTTCAAATTGGCAGTTTCGGATTTAGAAAAGCAAAAGGAAATCTTTTCAGCAGAACTTTCTCAGCTGAAACAGCAGCTGAATGAAACTCTGGAACAAAGAAAAACAGCGATCATAGATGCCGATCAAGCGAAACAGGATGCCCTACGCTTCAAAGAACAGATTGAAAAAGAGGCTCGAGACTTTAAAGATCTAGCACGAAAGGAAATAGAATCTTTTAAAGCTAGAGAAAACGACGCCATTGATAAAATGAAACTTGATGAAATTAAAAAGTTAAAAGAGCTCCGGCTTGAAGGCGACAGAAGCCTGAATCGTCATCGCGCAGAGCTCGTGGGTGAATTCCTAAGACTTACAGAGTCTCATATGATCACACTGCTGAAGCCCGAATTACCCCTATCCTATGACTGGACCACGGTCAATAAACGCCTTCAAAATGATGTTAAAGCCTCCCTCGAGGAGGCCATCTATAAGTTTACAAATATTGAATCTCATAAGGGATCTCAAGACATCATTGAACAAAAATCGATCGTCATGATGAAACGGTTTAAGCTGCTTGGCATGTCCACAGCGGCAGTGATTTTTTTGACGATGGCCATTCCAACAACCCGCCACTTAATATTAAATTCTCTGCAGAAAAATAACATCGACACTGCGGCTCAAAACTTTTCCAAAGAAATGCAAACAGAGCGAGCTCGACGCTTTGATCCTCCTAAGATAGATGAGTGGCGTGATAATTATACGGACGCACTCCTTTACACTCGTGGCTATGCCGACTTAAAATTAGAACAAAAATTTCAAGACAAGTGGATCAGGGATCTCCAT